>CAYPOX010000078.1:0-12821 GCA_964412525.1 uncultured Caulobacterales bacterium | reverse complement strand
GTCGAGACAAAGCTCCGACAGAAGGGCGCGACATATCCGATGGATCGCACCGCGCATTTCGTTTGCGCGCTCGCCTTTGCGCGTCCGGCGGAGGGCTGTGTGGTCGTGGAGGGACGGGTGGACGGGCGGCTGGTCTGGCCGCCCCGGGGCCGGCGCGGGTTCGGTTACGATCCCGTCTTCGTCGCCGAAGGCATGGGGCAAAGTTTCGGCGAAATCGACCCAGAGTTGAAGCACGCGATCAGCCATCGGGCCGACGCCTTTGAGCAGCTCCTGGCGCTCTGGGGCCGATGAGCGGTTTAGGGATCTACGTCCACTGGCCCTATTGCGCGAAAGTCTGCCCCTATTGCGACTTTAACGTCCGCAGGGCGCGCCCCGTGGATGAGGCGCGTTGGGCCCGAGCCTTCGCCGTCCAGCTCGACCGACTGGCGATGGACGTCGCGGGTCCGGCGGTTTCTCTTTTTTTCGGCGGAGGGACGCCGTCTCTCATGTCGCCGAAAACGGTCGCGGCGGTCATCGAAGCCGCGGAAAGGCGGCTCGGCTTCGTGCGCGATCCGGAGATCACGTTGGAGGCCAACCCCACCGATGCGGAGGCCGACCGGTTCGCGGGTTTTCGCGCCGCGGGCGTGAACCGTCTTTCGCTGGGGGTCCAAAGTCTGGACGACGAGGCCCTGGCGTTTCTAGGCCGCAATCACGACGCGGCTGAGGCGCGCCGGGCCTTCCTCGCCGCGCGGCGCGCCTTCGACAACGTGTCCATTGATATGATTTACGCGCGCCCAGGCCAGTCCCTGAACCAATGGCGGGGCGAGTTGGCGCAAGCGCTTTCCTGGGAGCCGCAGCATCTGTCACTCTACCAATTGACGATCGAGGCGGGCACGGCCTTCGGCATGCGCGCGCGACGGGGCGAAGTTCTGGCGGCTGACGAGGACGACGCCGCCGATCTCTATGAACTGACCCAGGACCTGACGGAGGCGGCCGGACTGCCGGCCTATGAGGTTTCCAATCACGCGGCGACACCGTTCGAAAGCCGACACAACCGCCTTTACTGGACGGACGGCGATTGGTTCGGATTGGGGCCCGGCGCCCATGGACGTGTGCGTCGAAAAGACGCGCGGATCGCGATTGAAGGGGTTCGGGACCCCGCCCAATGGCTGACTTTGATCGAATCAGGCGGTGACGGCCTCGCCTCGCAGGGCCCGTTGTCGCCGCTGGAAATGGCGCGCGAAAGGGTCGTCATGGGATTGCGCATGCGCGACGGCGTGTCGACCGCAATTTTCGACGCGCCCTGTGCGGCGAACCGAGACGCGGCCGACGCCCTGATCGAAGCCGGTCGCCTGCATCTGGACGGCGACCGAATCGCCGCCACCCGCGCCGGTCGCTTGACCTTGGACCGCATCGCCGCCGAAATCGCGCCCTAAAGTTTGATAGACTGCGCTGGGTCGCTTTCGTGCGATTGGCCCGCAACCACATAACGTTACCCATGGAATTTTGATGCGTTCGATCGTTCTTCTGCTCCTATTCGCGACGGCATGGTCCTCGACGGTGGCGCGCGCGGATCCGGCCCTTTGGCGGTTGCGCGGACCGATCGGCGAGACGGTGCTGGTCTTTGGGACGCTGCACCTGTTGCGCAGCACGGACCAATGGGACTCCAAAAGACTGATCGAAGCGATCGACAGGGCGGAGATCGTCTACACCGAACTGGTGCTTGACGACGCGACGAATCGAGAGCTGGTGGCGTTGATGCAGCAAAAGGGGTTTAGGGAAGGCCCGGGCCTTTTCGCGTCTTTGGAGATCGGCGACGCGTCGGCCTTGCGCGCAGCCGCCAGGGATGTGGGCGTTCAACCGCGCGTTTTCGACGGCATGCAGGCTTGGTACGCAGCACTCAATGTGACGCTCCTCAAGCTTCGAACCATGGGCGCGGATCCGCAATACGGCGCCGAGACCTTGATCATGCAAGAAACCGAAGCTCGGCGATTGGAGCATCGGGCCCTTGAGACGCCGTCCGATCAGATCGACGTGTTCGCCGCGCTGCCTGGAGAAATTCAGAAAGCCCTGCTCCATGACGCGCTCGCGACCCTTGACGACTATGAGCGTCAATTGGGCGACATGATCGGCGCGTGGTCGCGAGGTGACGTGGAAGCGCTCGCCACCCAATTCGAAGCCCTGGAGCTTGGCTCGGAGGAGTTCTCGGAAAAGCTGCTCTATGCGCGGAACCGGGCCTGGGCCGAGACTTTGATGGAGGTGGCGAGCCCAGGTGAAGAAATCCTCGCGGCGGTCGGAACCGCGCATCTCGTGGGCGAGAACGACTTAATCGATCTGTTCGTCGCGGCGGGTTGGACGGCGGAACGCCTCGACGGCGATGATTAGAACGCTTGATCCGGAAAGCTCTCCGGCGCGCGTTCCGCGAGGGAGTCGCCTGATCGACCGATCTGAAAAATCGCGAGGTTCCGGTCCACGCCGCCAAAGGCTGTGAACCGAAACACGCCCGTCACGCCGGCGAATCCCGACGGATCCATAAAATTGCGTTCCTCAAACGGTCTGATGGGATCGTCGACCGCAAGAATGGCCGCCAAGGCGACCGCGTCATAGGCGAGCGCTGCGAGCCGCGACGGGCGCGCCCCGAAGGCGCGGCGATAGTCTTGAGCGAAACCTGTGAAGGCTTCCGGCGGGCTCCCAGGATAATACGCGCCGGAAAGCGCCGGTTCGCCGCTCAAGGAGTCATCGGCCCAAATGCTCGCGCCCAGAACATCGATCTCGCGCGTGTCGACGTCGAAGAAGGGCAACAGCGCCGCGACCGCGCGAGTCTCCTGGCCGTCCTCCAATAGAATGACGGCGTCGAAATCCGGTTGCCCCCACGTGTCGAGATCCTCAAGCCGCTCCGCCTCGGCCGCCGCGGCTTCCGGTTCGACCGCGCGCAACCGATCCACCAGAGCGCGGCGTCGGGACAGAGCCTGCGCCCGACGATCATATTGCGAAAGAGACCGCGCCGCCTGCTGCGCGCCTTCCGCTCCGCCGACATAGAATTGCGTGGCGATCATCTCCCCGCCGCGCACATAGGCTTCCATGGCCGCCGTTTCCGCGCCCAACCGGCCATAGGGAGTGTCGGGCGCGAGAACGGCGAACGCGCCGTCGCCTTTCCGCATGGCGAAATCCACCATCGCGCGGATGTCGTCTTCGATCTGATAGCTGAGCAGATAAACGCCGTCGCCGCCCACGGTTCGGTCCGAAGAAAAGGCCACGATCGGAATGTCCTCCGCGCGCGCGACGTCCGCCGCTGCACGCACGCCCGTCGCGAGAAGAGGGCCGATGATCAGGTCTGCGCCGTCCGCCACGGCTGCTTCCGCCGCCGCCGCCGCCTGCTCCGCCGATCCGCTGGTGTCTTTCGGGATCAACAGCAGTCCGGCATCCGGCGCTTTGAACAACGCCAACTCCGCCGCAAGCGCCATGGATCGCGCGGCCTCCCGCAGGGCGGGATCGGATGATTCAAACGGCAACAGCAGTCCCACGCGGATCAGAGAACGGCCAGTTCCCGCCGGCGGCGCGAAACCTCCCCGAATGCGCCCGCCGGGCGTGGGCGCCGCAGGGCGCGACGCCGCCACGTCAGCTTGTCGGCCGGTGGTCGCCGTGCAGGCAAGCAATCCGAACACAATCATAACGCATGCGCCAAGTTGATGGACGGCGCGGCGGACGACCGCCATTCTGCGCGACATGCGAACTCTCCCTGCTGATACGTCTCACGGCGCGCCGAACCGGCTCGCGCCGGGTCTTTACGTCGTGGCGACGCCGATCGGCAATCTTGACGACCTCACCTTTCGCGCTCGCGACACCTTGGCGGCTTGCGATGCAATCCTCTGCGAAGACACGCGCATCACGCGCCGTTTGCTTGAGCGCTACGACATTCGGACCACGATGCGCGCCTATCATGAACATAATGCGGCGCGAACCCGCCCAGAAATCTTGGCGCAATTGAACGCCGGCGCCGCACTGGCGCTTGTGACGGATGCGGGCGCGCCCGTGGTGGCCGATCCCGGCTTTCGTCTTGTCCGGGAGGCGCGGCGGATCGGCGTGCGGGTCACAGCCTTGCCAGGGCCGTCCGCCCTCAGCACGGCGTTGATGCTTGCGCCCGTCGCCTCGGACAAGCATCTCTTTCTCGGATTTCCCCCGCCGAGAAGCGCGGCTCGCAAAAAATGGTTCGCACGCTTCGCGGCGGTTCCCTCGGCGCTCATCTTCTTTGAAAGCCCGAGGCGGTTGGGCGCATGCTTAGCGGACGCCGCGGGCGCCTTGGGCGACCGAGACGCGTCGGTTCTGCGGGAACTCACCAAGAAGTTCGAAGAGGTGGTCGACGGGACGTTGGAGATCTTGGCGACGCGTTATCAGTCGGCCGAACCGCGCGGCGAAATCGTGGTCGTCGTCGGCGCGCCGCCCGAGGACGACACCCCCGACGAGGCGACCGTGGACGCCGCCCTTGAGGCGGCGCTGCGCGCCGGCGCGTCGACGAAGGCGGCCGCCGTCCAGATCGCCGAACGGCTCCAGGCGGACAAGCGCGCGGCCTATGACGCCGCCGTTCGAATCTCGAAGCGGATGCGGTCGGGCGAATCATGACCGACAGAAAACGGCGCGCTGAGAAGCGCGGACGCCATGCAGAGACCCTGGCCCTTTGGTGGTTGCGTGCGAAGGGGTACCGGATCCGCGGGCGCCGCGTGCGCTTGCCGGAAGGCGAGATTGATCTGATCGCCGAGCGGGCCGGCGTGATCGCCTTTGTCGAGGTGAAGGCCCGGGCGAACGTCACACTCGGGCTGGAGTCTGTCGCCCCGCGTCAACAAGCGCGCATCGCCGCCGCGGCGGAACGCTGGTTGGCGCATCATGCCAAGCCGGCTCAGGGGGCTCGCTTCGACGTGATCGTGGCGTCTCCCATGCGTCCGCCCCATCATGTGCGCGATGCATGGCGACCATAACCGCGTCGACAGCGCTCGGGAATTCGGCCATCCACCATAGATCGTTCCACGCGCCGGGAGGGCGACGACCATTGAAATCGAATGAAGCCTTGGAGGCGCTGGAGGCGGCGGGTGCGGTCTCCGACGAGTCCTTCGATCTGTTCGAGACCGCTTTGGTTCTCAGCCTGTGTGATCGGCCAGACTTGGATCTGGCGCCGCACCGGGCGGAGTTCGCCCGCCTCGCCGTCCGCGCCGACGCGATCCAAAAGGACGGCGCGTCGATCGCCCACGCTTTGGCCGAGGCGATCGGCGTCGAGGCGAACTTGGACGGTGACGTCGAAACCTATGACGACCCGCGCAACGCCGATCTTGTTTGGACTCTTGAACGGCGAGTCGGCCTCCCGGTGACGCTCGGCATCATCTACCTCGCCGTCGCGCGCCGGAACGGCTGGACCGCATCCGGGCTCGGCTTTCCAGGGCACTTTCTTGTGGGAACGATCGGCGACTCCGGCGGCGTCGTCATTGATCCCTTCCGTCGCGGCGCCGTGCGCAGATCCGACGAGGTCGAGGCTCTGCTCCGCGCGGTCGAGGGTCCCGCGGCCCAAGTCACCGCCGAAACGCTGCGCCCAATCTCCGATCGCATGGTGATCCAGCGCCTTTTGGCGAATCTCGACGCACGGGCGGAGACGGATGAACGCGCGGCTGAGATCGCTGCTCGTCGCCGGCGGGTCTCGCCCGGCGATGCGGGCCTTGCTTTGGAAGCGGCCCGGCGCGCGGTGAAGCTCGAATGGATGCAGGAGGCGCAAGCGGCGTTCGCCGCCGCGGTCGACGTCGCGACGCAGGATTCGGCGCATGCAGAAGCCGCCAAGGCCGGCTATGAACGTTCAACCCGAAAGCTGAATTAGGAGCCGCCATGGCCGCCCTCACCGTCGCGGTGCAGATGGACCCGATCGAGGCGATCGACATCGACGCGGATACGACCTTTGAGTTGATGATGTCGGCGCAAGACCGTGGTCATGCGCTCCTCGTTTATGAGCCGGACGGCTTGAGTTGGCGGGATGGGGAGGTGGTCGCCAGGGTTCAAAAGGTCGAGGCTCTCCGAAGAGAGCGTGGGGCCCATGTCTCGTTGGGGCCGCCCCATACGATCGCGCTCGAAACCGTCGACGCGGTTTTGGTTCGCCAGGATCCGCCCTTCGACATGGCGTATCTGACGACCACCTGGATTTTGGAGCGGCTGCCGAAGCGAGTCCTGGTGGTGAACGATCCGCGCGGCGTTCGAGACGCCCCCGAAAAACTGTTCGCCATGCGGACCTCAAATCTGACTCCGCCGACCCTGGTGACGAGGGACAAGTCCGAAGCGGAAGCGTTTCGGAAACTTCATGGCGAGATCGTCGTTAAACCGCTCTACCTCTCGGGCGGCGCCGGCATTTTTCGAATTCGGCCCGACGACGACAATTTCAACGCGGCGGTTGAGACGTTGGCGGCCATGCGGAGAGAACCCTTCGTCGTTCAGAAATATCTCCCCGCCGTACGCGACGGCGACAAGCGGGTTCTGGTGATCGACGGAGAGCCGGTCGGCGCAATCAACCGCGTGCCCGCGGCGGGCGATGCGCGCTCCAATTTGCATGTGGGAGGTCGCGCCGAGCCTGCCGAATTGGATGATCGCGACCGCGCCATCGTCGCCGCGGTGGCGCCCGAACTTCGCGCCATGGGACTTCTTTTCGCCGGTCTGGACGTGATCGGCGGATATTTGACAGAGGTCAATGTGACCTCGCCGACCGGCCTTCAGGAGCTCAAACGTTTCTCTCTGATTGACGCGGCGGCCGCGTTTTGGTCGGCGGTCGAAACGCGGATTGCGTCAACCCGGAGACCCGACTAACCTAATTTACACTTGTTTTACGGTTTTCGGGTTCCATGCGCCGGCGCGGGCGTGCCGCGCGATGCGTACTGGGCGCACGTCAGGAGACGCGGGCATGTTCTCACTCAACGCTCCTTCGACGAAGCTGGCGCGGGCGTTTCAGATCGCGGACCGCGAACTGGGCGTCGATTTAAAGCGCTATTGGGGCGCTATGCCTCCGGAAATGCGTCAACAAAAGCAGAACGCGATTGATACGCTGATCCGGAAACAGAACCTCAATCCGGTGGAGGTGGCGTTTCTCCTATCCGCCGCCCATGTGGCCGACCTCGAGATCGAGGAATTCGATTATCTCCGCAAAAAAATGAAGGAGCTTCGCTCCAAGGGGAAAGTGCGCTCGTCGATCGAGAATCAGTTCACCACCATGGCTGAGCAGAACCGCGCGACCTTTGGAATGAGCTACGCGCCGGTCGCAGGAACCGACGCCGGCTGACGCCAACCGCTCTTTCGTTCTCATTCTGTTCTTGACGGTTCCGCTTCGCGCGCCTAGCGTGCGCGCATGGTCGCGGAAATCGCCACATTGGCCTTTGAAGGCGTGAGCGCACGGCGAGTCGCCGTACAGGCGCAATTGAGTTCCGGGACACCCGCCTTCGCCATTGTGGGCTTGCCGGACAAAGCAGTGGCGGAAAGCCGGGAGCGGGTGCGCGCCGCATTGCAGGCGTGCGGCCTCGGCCTTCCGCCGAAACGGATCATCGTCAACCTGGCGCCGGCCGATCTTCCGAAAGAAGGGGCGCATTTCGATCTTCCGATCGCGCTGGCCGTCTTGTGCGAAATGGGCGCCTTGCCGTCCGATGCATGCGCGGGCCGCCTGGCTTTGGGGGAGTTGGGGCTGGACGGCCGGCTGGCGCCGACGCCCGGCGTTTTGCCCGCGGCGATCGCCGCATCCGCTGGGGATCAGTCTCTGTTGTGTCCGGCCGCTTCGGGCGCGGAGGCGGCTTGGGCCGGCGACGAACTGGAGATCGTCGCCGCGCCGGATTTGATCGCCTTACTCAATCACATGCGCGGCGCGCAGACATTGCCCCGTCCGACCGCCGGCGGCGTCGCACCCCCGCCGCCCGTGCGGGACCTTCGGGACGTCAAAGGTCAGGAACGCGCCAAGCGCGCTTTGGAAATCGCCGCAGCCGGCGGCCACAATCTTCTCATGTGCGGGCCGCCCGGCGCAGGAAAGTCCATGTTGGCCGCGCGCCTGCCCGGCATTTTGCCGCCCATGTCCGCCGCGGAGGCGTTGGAGACCTCGACGATCGCATCGCTCGCCGGCTTGTTGAAGGATGGGCAGATCGCCACCGCGCGCCCCTTCCGCGCGCCCCATCACTCCGCGAGCATGGCCGCCATGGTAGGGGGCGGCGTTCGCGCGAAACCGGGCGAAGTGAGCCTCGCCCATAACGGCGTCTTGTTCCTCGACGAGCTGCCCGAATTCGCGCCGCAAGTGTTGGACGCCTTGCGGCAACCCCTGGAGACCGGAGACGTGGTGGTCGCGCGGGCCAACGCCCATGTGCGTTATCCGGCGCGCACCCAACTCATCGCAGCGATGAATCCCTGCCGGTGCGGCTGGGCGGGCGATCCCAATCGGGGCTGTCGGCGCGACGTCGCCGCCTGTGTCGCAAAGTATCGCGCCCGACTGTCCGGGCCGCTCTTGGATCGCATCGATTTGACGATCGACACGCCGCCCGTGTCGCCGGCGGATCTTGCTCTGCCGCCCTCCACAGAAGGGTCTACGGAGATCGCCGCAAGGGTGGCCGCCGCCCGAGATCGGCAAACCGTGCGTTATGCGCACGCCGCCGCGGACCAACGTCCCGTCAACGCCGATGCGGACGGTCCCGCCTTGGACGCGTCGGCCGCACCGGACTCCAAGGGCCGCGCCCTTCTTCTTGATGCGGCCGATCGCTTGGGCCTGACCGCGCGCGGCTATCATCGTTGTCTGCGCGTCTCCCGCACGATTGCGGATCTCGACGGCGCGGACGGCGTGCGCGCCGTTCATGTGGCGGAGGCGTTGAGCTATCGCGAAGGCGGCGCCGCGCCGACGTCGACGCAACCTCTCGCCGCCTGATCCCATTTGCGCGACCCGTCGATGGACGGAGCCCTTGCGCCCGGTTAAGGCGACATGATGCGTCGTCTTCCCTATGCGCGTCGCGCCCGCGCCAAACTCGCGGCCATGGCGATCTTTGGCTTCGCCGCCGGCACGCCGAACGCCGCGCTTCTCGGAACGCTCTATGCGTGGCTGTCTCAGGCCGGTGTCGATCTCAGCACGATCGGCGTTTTGTCTTGGGGGGCGCTCGCCTATGGCTTCAAGTTTCTATGGTCCCCCCTGATCGGCGCATGGGCGCCAAGTTTTGCGCGCGCACTCGGAAAACGACGCGCCTGGATCCTGATTTGCCAAAGCGTCGTGGTCCTTTGCCTCGGCCTGATTTCCATATCGGATCCGGCGTCCAATCTTGCGACCGTCGCGGCTCTTTCCGTGGCGGGGGCCTTCGCGGGTGCAACGCTGGATCTTGCGGTGGATTCCTGGCGGATCGAGTCGTCCCAGGCGGACGTCTCCATCGACGCCATGTCCGCCACCTACCAATTCGGTTACCGAACCGCCTCCTTTCTTTCGGGCGCCGGCGCCCTGTTCCTGTCCGACGCGGCCGGTTGGCCCATCGCCTATGGTTCTCTGGCGGCGCTGATGGCGTTGGCGGCCATCGGCGGGCTCGCGGCTCCAAATGCGCCGGAGTCCGCACCCGCGATCCATGGCGTGGGAGCGGAAGAAGCGCCGGCCGGCGCCCGCCGCATCGCCATCACCGCGGTTCTGGCGTTGTGGGGCGGCTCCGCCGCCGTCCTCTTCGGGTTCATGGCCGCCGCCGTCCTCGCGGAGACGCCGCCCAATGTTCGAGGCTTCGTGTTGCAGGTTGGACCTTGGATCGTGCTCGCGAGCATCGGCGGTCCCGCCCTCATCGCCGCTTGGCTTCTGCATCCCCGCCCCTCCGTGGAGGCCAAAGCGCGCACGCCGCTTTACGACGCGACCCTGGCGCCCCTGACGGATCTTCTGCGGCGACTCGGTTGGGGAACTCTTGTGGTGTTGGCGCTCATCCTGACCTACCGATTCACGGATTCGGTCTGGGGCTCCTTCGCCTATCCGTTTTATCTCGGCGCGACAGGGGGCGCGCTCGGACACACCGCGTCCGAAGTCGCGATCGCATCAAAAACCTTCGGCGTCATCATGACCTTGACTGGCGTGCCGCTGGCCGCGCTCGCCTTGTCGACCATTGGGCGCATGCCGAGCCTGGTCATCGGAGCCGCCGCCGCCGCCCTGACGAATCTGCTTTACGCCGATCTCGCCAATGGCGCGCTTTATGTGGACGACGTCATGCGCGTCCTTCACGCCTATGATCTGTTTTCCTGGTTCGGCGCCGATGCGCGCATGGCGCGGCTCATGGCGGTGATCGCAGCGGAGAATGTGGCCGGCGGCTTCGCCACCGCCGTCTATGTCGCCTATCTCTCCGCGATCGCCAACCCGCGTTTCGCAACCATGCAATATGCGTTGCTGGCCTCGTTGACGTTGCTGATCGGCGCTCTTGGGCGCGGAGCTTTGGGGGAGCTGATCGACGAACGAGGCTTCGCCGATGCGTTTATTCTGACAGCGCTTCTCGGCGTCATCGCGCTGTTTGCGTGCGTTGCGGAGTGGATTCGCCAACGGCGCCAGCCGGAGATCGCCACGTAACGCCCGCCGCCGCCAGACAGGCGTCAACCTCGGCGTCGACCTCGGCGTCGTCAGGCGCGGCTGAGGCGTTGGCATGGGTCACGCGCATGACCCCACTCTCATCCGGTCGCAAAATGACCAACAAGTCGCACGCGCCAAGCGCATAACGGCGCAGCAAAGCCGCGCCCTCCCGTCGCTCAAACGTCGCCGCGCCGCCCAACATGCGATCGGCGTCCTGCATTGACGCGCCGACCAGTGCGTCCGCCGTCAAAGTGGGGGCGGATGGCGCATCGGACGGGGCGGTCGCGCAGGCGGCGACCATTCCTGTGAGAATGAAAACTCCCCATGAACGCAGCATCATATCCTCCGAATGCGATGAAACACATGAGTCATGAAAGCCGCCGCCGCCACCGGCGCGGCGATCTGAATGATTGGAATCGCCATGGGCGCGGCGGCGATCACGCCCGCCGCCCAAATCCGACCGCGATGGGCGCGCCGCATCGCCCGCGCCGCCGTGGCCGGCATATGCCGCAGCGCCACCATCTCGAAGAACTCGCGACCGACCAGATAGCCGTTGAGCGCGAAAAACACGCTGATATTGATCGGCGGCGGTAGAAAATAGGCAGGAAGCAGAAGCAAATTGAGCGTGATCGTGACCCCGGCGAAGCGCAATCCGGCAGCCAGGCCGCGGAGCAATGGGGCGTCGGCGGCGGTCGCCTCGGGATAGTGCCAACGCTCCACCGCCCCAGCCACGTCTTCGACAAACAGACCCACGCACGCCGCGGCGGTGACGGGCCCCGCAAACCAAAGCGCAACGACGGCGCCCGCCGCACCCACGATCTCGGCGATCGGTCCCGGCCAAGTGTCCGGCGCGGCCGCATCCAGGCCCCAGACCGCGAGGCGCCACACCGCGGCGAAAATGACAAGCGTAATGACCAGGGCTTTCGCCACCGCGCCCAGAAAAGCGGGGTCATCAAGCTGGGCGAAGGTCAGACGGATCGAACGAAAAAGCATGGGGTGTCAGTGGACGCGGGCGCGTGCAGCCTGATAGCTCGACATCGCATCAAAGAAGGCGAGGGGCGGCATGGCGAAGAGTTACGACATTCTGGCGGTGGGCAACGCGATCGTGGACGTTCTCGCTCAGGTGGACGACGCTTTTCTCACCCAACACGGGGTTCCCAAGGGCGAAATGCGCCTGATCGACGAATCCCGAGCCCGCGCGCTTTATGGCGATCTGCCGCCGGCGGTCGAGATTTCGGGCGGATCCGCCGCCAACACCTGCGCAGGCGTGGCGTCGCTTGGCGGTCGGGTGCGATTCGTGGGCAAGGTCGCCAACGACCAGTTGGGCGACGTCTTCGCCCATGACCTGCGCGCCGCAGGCGTGCTCTATGACGTCGCGCCGCTTGCCGACGGACCGGCCACGGCGCGCTCCATCATCGCGATCACGCCGGACGCGCAACGCTCCATGTCCACATTTTTGGGGGCCTCCGTGCATGTGGGCCTTCTGGACATTTCTCCCAAACATGTCGCCGAAACGCGCATCGTCTATCTTGAGGGCTATTTGTTCGACGCCAAAGCCACCAAAGAAGCGTTTCGTCGAACCGCACGGCTCGCAGACGAACATGAGGCGATGACGGCGATCACGCTGTCCGATCCGTTTTGCGTCCATAATCATCGGGCGGATTTTCAGACCTTCGTTGCCGACCACACGGACATACTTTTCGCCAACGAAGCCGAAATCATGGCGCTCTATGAAACGGACACCTTCGAGGCCGCCAAGGATGCAGTGCGCGGCCAGTGCCGAATCGCGGTTCTGACACGCTCCGAAAAAGGTTGCGTGATCGTGTCCGACGAGGACGAAGTCAGCGTTCCGGCCGCGCCGGTGGATGAGGTGGTGGACACGACCGGCGCCGGCGATCTTTTCGCATCCGGGTTCCTTTTCGGCGTCGCAAATGACCGACCCTTGGTGCAATGCGGCCAATTGGGCGCGCTCGCCGCCGCGGAGATCATCTCCCATATCGGCGCGCGCCCGCAAAAGAACCTGGCCGACCTGGCCCGCCAAGCGTCCATTCTCTGACCATCACATCCGAGCGGCCTTTTCCGCCAAGCCGGAGCGGCCCTCCCGCGCCTGGAGAACGGCCGCCACTTGCGTGGGGGCGACGTCGGCTGCGTGCAGCAACACGGCCAAATGATAAAGAAGGTCGGCCGCCTCCTCGGCCACATGGGCGGGCGGACCCGCCATGGCGGCGAGCGCGGTCTCCACGCCTTCTTCGCCGAGCTTCTTCGCGCATTTTTCAAC
>CAYPOX010000077.1:0-12852 GCA_964412525.1 uncultured Caulobacterales bacterium | reverse complement strand
GCCGTCGTCGATCCGCGCGCCTTGGGCCAAAAGCGCAAACTCGCGGCTATCGACGTCAGAGAACGGCCGCGCGGTCAGTTTGGTCGTTTTGCCCACCAATGAGAGCTGCCCGGCCACATGGGCGCCGAAAAGGTGCAGACCGCAAATCTCAGAGCCGTCAAAATCTAAGTGTTTGGTCTCTGCGTCGTGAAAATCCGCGCCGCCGGGTAGCTTGGCGTTGCGGATACCAAGACTTGCCTTCAACACCCGCCCGCGCGCGTCCAGCAAGCCGTCCAGCCGGCCGCCTGTGATCTTTAGTCCGCTCGGGTGCAGCGGTTCCGGCTCTTTCTTTCCCGGCAGCGGCTCCTCACAGGTCAGGGCGACGATCAGCCGGGCGTCCAGGCGCTCGTCCGCTCCGAAAGCCGCCGGTTCCCCCGTCGCTGCGGCGGCGATGAGGCGTTTCTCGGCGGGGCTCGGCTCTTCAAGGGACATGGGCGTGGACCCTCCCGCGGGCGAATCGCCACGAAGTTTAACCCGTCCGCCCCCCTCCCGGCAGATCCGCCACGCGCCGATGTCGTCCTTGTTTTCGGTTGGCCGTGACACGAATCCGCCGGCGGCCTTCGGTTTCACCGCTGGCGTTTTGAGGACCGAGGTGCGCGCGAACACTGAATTGCCGGTGAACCCGAAGCCGCGTTGCCGCCGGACCGCCGGATCGCCTACGCTAAGGTGCGCGGGGCCGTCGCGGCTCGCGCCATGGTCGAGGGGAAGCGGACATGAAGAGGGCATTCGGCCTAACAACGGCACATCCACGCATCTTCCAGGTGATGGCGTTCCTCGCCCTCACCATGTCCGTCATCTTCAACTCTCCTGTGCGCGCACAGGCCTTCAGCCTCGAAGACATTCTCTCTGCGCCCTATCCGGAACACCTCACCGCCGCGGCCGAGGGCGATCGCATCGCTTGGATCGAAACGCGGCGCGGCGCACGCAGCGTCTTTACGGCCGCGGCGCCTGCATTCGAGCCGCAGCGGATCGCACATTTTCCCGAGGATGACGGGCGTCAATTGTCAAATCTGACGATGTCCGCGGACGGCGCGTTCGTCGTTTTCACCCGCGGCGGCGCGAAAAACTGGAACGGCGAACACCCAAATCCTGACAGCGATCCCAAGGGCGCCTTCCAGCGGGTATGGTTCGCGCCGACGGACCGAGGCGCGGCGCGTGTGATCGCCGAAGGATCGCGCGGCGTCATCTCCCCGGACGGCAAGCATGTTCTTATCCATCGTAAGGGAGAGATCTATCGCTACGTCACCCGCAAGAGGCGCGACGACGTCAGCGAGCCCGCGTTTCGCGTGCGCGGCGGCGTGGACAGCGTGAGCTGGTCCCCTTCCGGAGATCGGATTTTATTTGTCAGCATACGGAACGGCCATCGCTTTGTCGGCGTTTTTGACGTGGAGGCGCAAGACATCCGCTGGATGGCCCCCAGCGTCTACCGCGACATGCATCCCGTATGGCGGCCGGACGGCCGTGAGATCGCCTTCATACGACGTCCCGGGCGGCTGAATGGCGAACGGGCGCACCTCATGACCGCGTGGCCCTTCGCGATCATGGTGGCCGATGTCGAAACAGGCGCAGCGCGGGAGGTTTGGCGCGCGCCAAACGATAAAGCTGGCGGTCTCGCCCAGCTCTATTTTCCCGAACCCTTGCGGTGGACCCAGGCCGGCAAACTCGTCTTCTACTCCGAACATGACGGTTTCATGCGCCTTTACAGCGTGTCGCCCGAGGGCGGCGAGGCTGTCCCGCTGACCCCGGAAGCCTGCGAGGCCGAAGACTCGGCCATGTCGCTGGGCGGCGATCGGATCGTGTTCTCGCACAATTGCGGCGACGTGGATCGGCGAGATGTCGCTTCGGTCGACACGGCTGGCGGAGAGATCCAAAGGTTGAGCGAAGGCCCATGGATCGAAACAAGCCCTGCGCCGTTGGCGGATGGGCGGATCGCTCTGCGCATGGCAGGGCCTGAAACGCCGACGCGGATCGCAATCCTCGAACCCGACGGCGAAACGCGGTTCATTAGCGCGCCGCCGCCTGAAGAGTTTCCGAGCCGTGTCCTCGTCACGCCGGAACAGGCGGTGTTTCCTTCGACGGATGGCTTCACCATCCATGGACAGCTCTTTCTGCCGCCGGAGCTTAGAGACGGCGCAACGGCGCCTGCGCTGATTTTCATTCACGGCGGCCCGATCCGCCAAATGCTGCTCGGTTGGCATTATCGCGGCTATTACGCGAACGCGTACGCCATGAATCAGTTTCTCGCCGCGCGCGGCTATGTGGTCCTCGCAGTGAATTATCGCGCGGGCATCGGCTATGGCCGTGATTTCCGATTGGTCCCGGATCATGGACCGCGCGGGGCCTCGGAATATGACGACATCCTGGCGGCGGCCCGCTTCCTGAAATCCCTACCGCAAGTGGATGACGATAAGATTGGCCTGTGGGGCGGTTCTTATGGCGGGCTCCTGACAGCCCAGGGGCTCGCGCGAAACTCCGAGATTTTCAGCGCCGGCGTGGATCTTCACGGCGTTCATGACTGGTCGCTCGATTTTCCGAACCAACCGGGCAATGGATGGGGTCTCGTGGACGCGGACATGGACCTCGCCAGGCGATCGTCGCCCATCGCGGACATTGAAAGCTGGCGCTCGCCGGTCCTTTTCATCCACGGCGACGACGATCGGAACGTCGTTTTCTGGGAAACGACGGACCTCGCCATGCGGCTCGACCAACGCGGCGTCCATTGGGAGGCGCTTGTCTTGCCCGACGAGGTCCACGGCTTTCTGCGCCACGCATCCTGGATCCGCGCCTTCAACGCGACATCTGACTTCTTCGATCGTATGTTGAAGGGCGGCGATCCGATTGATCGCTGACGAGAGTGGCGGCGCGCTCACTTTGGCGAGCGCAGGCGGGCTCACGCGGATCTATGGCGACGGTTTCGATGGGACGCTTGAGGTCTCCGGCGACCTGACCGCGGCGATCCATGTCGCGCTGGGCGGTCTTGCATTCGAGGCCAAGAGCACAAGCGCGCAGACGATCGCGCTTACGGTTACGGACGGGACCAGGCCGGTCACCGCGTCGCTGGGTCTTCATGTGTTAAGACCAGCGGCGCGCAGGTCGCTGCTTGAGCTGATCCCTTCCCCAAAAGGTGCTCTTCCTGGTTTGGCGGCGTCGGGCTTCTAGGCGGCGGCGCCGCGTGACGCCTGCTTCGGGGGCGAGAGCGATGCGGGCGCGGCCTGTACGGCCTCGGCCGCACCCCGGATGGGCATGCCGAAAAGCAGGGAGTAAAGGGCAGGCACGAATCCGAGCGTGATCAAAGTGGCGACGACAAGGCCGAACGCGATCACGCAAGCCATCGAATAGAACAGCGCGCCGCCGGAAATGATCAGCGGGATCAGCCCCAGAACGGTGGTCGCGGTGGTGATCAAGATCGGCCGCAGCCGCGCCAGGCACGCGGTTGCAACGGCGTCGAGCGGTAGACGTCGACGCGTCCGCTCATATTGGATGCGATCCACAAGAACGATGCCGTTATTGATCAAAATGCCCGCCAAACTGAAAAAGCCGAGCAGAACCATAAACCCGAATTTGCCCCCCATGACGATCAGACCAAGCGTGCCGCCGATGAGGATCAGGGGGATCGTCGCGACGATGACGCCGCCGGAGCGGAGAGAATTGAACTGGGCGACGAGCAGAATGAGAATCCCCGCCAAGGCGTGCGGCATGAAGGCGAAGAGATCGCTGTTGGCTTGGCTTTGATCCTCGATCTCGCCGCCAACCTCGACGCGATATCCCGCCGGCAGGTCCAGACGATCAAGCGTCGCTTGGACCCGATCGAGGAGTTCGGCCGCCGTAAGGTCCGGATGTCGCGCTTCGACGGTCAGAGTGCGGCGCTGATCGCGCCGGACGATCCGGCCGACCACCCATTCGGGCCGTGCGGTCGCCACCTGGCCGAGCGAGACATAAGATCGGCTTTGCGCGGAGTAAATCTGAACGCGCGGCAACCCGCCAAGCGCCATGCGCAGATCCTCCGGCCCACGAAGCGTGACCGACAACGTGTCGTCGCCGTCACGGAAGTCAGTGATTTCGCGGCCGGAAAAGGTGGTGCTAAGGGCGCTGGCGATGTCGCTGGACGTCACGCCTGCGCGTTGGGCGCGGGTTTGGTCAATCTCGACGACGGCCTTGAGCACCGGGTTCTCCCAGTCATGCTTCACGCCGGTCGCGCCGGGTATGGCGCGCAGGGCGTCGGCGACATTTCTGCCGGCGGTGATCAGAACGTCGGCCGACGGCCCCGAGATCCGCAGCTTGAGCGAGCCGGGCTCCGTCGCGCCGAACCACATGCGTTTCGCATCGGCGGACGCCGACGGCATCTCTGCGTCGATAAAGGCGTTCGTCCGATCGATCAGAACGCCGACATCGTCCAGAGCATTCGTACGGACATGAACAAAGGCGCGGTGCGGGTCCGGGTCCAAGGGCGTGAGCGACAAGAAGAAGCGCGGGCCGCCGAAACCGATATAAGCGATGTTGCTGCGCACCTCTGGGTTGAGGTTCTCATTTGAGAGCCAGGCGGTGAGCCGACGCACCTCCGACTGGGTCTCTCGAATGTCCGTACCCGCCTCGAAATCCACATAAATCAAGAACTCGTTGCGGTCCCCGAGGGGGAAAAACTCTTTCTCGACGGTTTGAAACGCCGCCAAAGATCCGATGAGGGACGTGGCGAGCAGCCCGATCAAAATGAGCCGACGCCGAAGAAACGTCGCCAGGATTCGGCGATAGATCGCATAGCCCACGCCGCGATAAGCGGGTTCGCGGCCGTCGTCGTTCGGTTCGACCTTCATGAACCAAGCGCACATGGCGGGCGTTACGGTCATGGAAAGCGTCCATGAGATCAGCAACAAACAGATGACCACCTGCGCCAAGGACCGCACATACTCGCCAGCGCCGCCCGGCACGAGCAGCATGGGGATGAAGGCGAAAATTGTCGTTAGAGACGAGGTCAAGAGCGGCAGCGCCAGGCTGTTCGCCGCGGCCGCGGCGGCCTTGGCCCGTTCGACGCCGCGCCCAAGCCTTACCTTCACGTCTTCGGCGACGACGATGCCGTTGTCGACCAAAAGCCCGAGCGCGATGATGGTCGCCGCAATGGACATGCGCTGGAGCTCGATCCCCAAGGCGCGCATCAGGATGATGCCCAGCAATACGGAAAGCGGCACGAAGAAGCCGACGATCAATCCCGTCCGCAGCCCAAGGAACACCAGAACGACGAAAAGAACGATGGTGAAGGTTTGGTAGACGTTGGTCACCGCCGCTTGAACGGAGGCGTCGATCAATGCCGGCTGATAGGTGGCGTAGTCCAAAACGAAACCGACCGGCAGTTCGCGCTGCACGTCGGAAAGGATGCGCGTCAACTGCGCGCCGAAGTCAACGTTGTTCGTCCCTTCAAGCGTCGAAACGGAAAGCACGATCGCAGGTCGATTGTTGAAGAACGCGGGTTGGACCGGCGGGTCCTGCAAGCGCCGTTCCACGGACGCCACATCGCCGATCGTAAGCACGCGGCCCGTGTTCGGGATCCGGAAAACCGTGTTTCGGATATCATCGGCCGTCTCATAGTTGCCGGACGGTTCGATGATGATCGTGCGTCCGTCCACGACGATCGAACCGCCCGAACGGATGACGTTTTGCTGCGCGATCGCTCCGAAGACTTCTTGTGACGACACGCCGAGTTCGGCCAGGCGCGCCGGCGACACCTCAAGATAGATGGCCTCATCCTGCCGACCGACGATTTCAACCTTCCGGACGCCTTCGAGATTGTAGATGATCTCTCGAACATCATCAGCCACGTCAGCGATTTCCGGCAGCGCAAAGCCGTCGGCCCAAAGCGCCACCGTCGCGATCGCGGTCAATCCAAGTTCGTCTTCGACGAATGGGCCGATCGTGCCGTCAGGAAGCTGGCGCTGCACGTCGTCGGCTTGCGTTCGAATATCGGAAAAGGCCTGCTCAAGATCGCGAACGCCGTCCTTGAGAAGAAGCTTGATGACGACTTCGCCTGTTTTCGAGGTCGACGCGATGATGTCGACTTCCGCCAATTCCCGCATGGACGTTTCGATGGGTTTCGCGATCAAATCCTCGACGCGTTCGGGGGACATTCCCGGATAGAACGCCGAAATGGAGACGTTACGGACCGTGATCGCCGGGTCTTCAGCTTGGGGATAGTTCAGAAAGGTCAGGACGCCCGCGACAACGATGAGGGCGACCGCCATCAGCGTGGCGCGCGAATTCTCGATGGCGAGCTGTGTGATCGGCATGGTTCGCCCCGGCGGTCCCAGTCGTTTCAGCGCTGATCGAGAAGGCGCACGCGTTGCCCGTCGCGTAGAAAACTCACCCCTGCGGCGGCGACGATGTCGCCGGCTTGCAGGCCTTCGACGGCGACCGCTTCCGTCGCAATGGCGCCCACGAAGCGAACCGGCGTCCGCCGGACCACGCCGTCGCTGCGATCAAATCGAAAGACCACCGCCGAACCTTCCGCGTCACCGGGCGCGATCGAAGCGAGGGGAATGAAGTATCCCGCCCGCCGATCGGCTTCGCCCAGCGTCACGGCGACCACTGCAGACATGCCAGCGCGAAGGCCGGGCGGCGCCTGCGTGACCGCCACGACCACGTCGACCGCGTTGCCCGCGGACGAAACCGCTCCGATCTCCACGATGTGTCCGACGCAGCCGCACAGGGGCAAGGTCGCCACATCGACCGCCGCCTGAGATCCAAGGCTCACTTTCCCGATCACGGCGTCCGGAACGCTGACGATGACTTCAAAGGCGTCGCCCGACTGCACCACGATCACCGACTGGCCGGAGACGATCTCCGTGAAGGGCTCCACCTCGACCGAAGCGACGACCCCGGAAAATGGCGCCAACATCCGAGTTGACGCCAAGTCCCGTTCCGCAAGCGCCAGACGTGATTGCGCCACGCTCGCTTGGCTTCGGGCGTTGTCATACTGAACTTCGGCCTGGTCCAAGGCGGCGTCGGACACCCAACCGTTCTGGTGCAGATCTCGCTGACGCTGCAAGTCGATTTCGAGCGCGCGCTCACTGGACTGCGCGGCGCTGAGATCGGCCTCGGCCGACTCCACATTGATTTGGAAGGGCGCTTGGTCCAGCGATGCGAGCAGCGCGCCTTGTTCGACGTCGTCGCCTGCGGCCACGTGGATCGCGTCGACGCGTCCGCCCACGGGAAAGCTCAGCGGCGCTGAATCGACGGCGACGATCTCACCGGAAAAGCGACGTTCCACCCCCGTCGCCGACTGCGTCACCACATAGGGTTTGATCGCACGGACGCGCGCGTCGCTCGCCGCGCCGCAAATCTCATCACGGCCGCACGGCGCGGACGCGTCCCCCGCCTCCGGGCTTTCCTCACATGCAGACAGGACCGTAACGCCGAGCAGGCAAACCACCGGCGTGGCGGCGCGACCAAGAAACCCGAGCATGGAAATGACCGAACCTTCACAAAAAATAGATTGGCCTAAGGCCGAGGAAAAACTACTAAACGGAGCACGGTCTCGTGAACAACCCATTGGAGGAGCCGTTCATGTCCAGATTTTTTGCAATCGCCGCCGTGATCGCCGGGATTCTTTTCGGGCTCCCAGGCATCGCCCATGCAGACGACGCGTTGGGCGCGGCTGCGGCTGATCAGGTCTCCCAGCGTGTCGCGGACCTCGTCGCCCGTCTTGAGCTGACCGAGGATCAGAAGCAGGAGGTCGAGGCCATTCTGCGCGACAGCATGGAAAAGCGCTTTGCAATCCTCGAGAGCTATGGGTTCGAGGGCGACGCACGTCCCAAACTGCGAC
Organism: uncultured Caulobacterales bacterium; assembly: GCA_964412525.1. Taxonomy (GTDB): domain Bacteria; phylum Pseudomonadota; class Alphaproteobacteria; order Caulobacterales; family CAYPOX01; genus CAYPOX01. The sequence goes on along the minus strand of CAYPOX010000077.1, from coordinate 5,003 downwards.
CGCGGCAGAAGCGCGGCCTGCGCAACGATATGAAAGACGTCGCGGACGCAACGACCGCCGACCTCGCGGACGTTCTGACCGAGGAGCAAATGGCCGAGTTCGAGGTGATTCAGGAAGAACAGCGCGAAGCGTTGCGCGAACGCCTGCAAGAGCGTTGATCGGAGACATCAATGTTCGCTAAGGGGCCGCCCCTTTGCGATGCGGGATTTGATCGTCGTCCGTATGCGCTGCATAGAGCGAGCTTCGGGGGGCGATCGCCATGAACGACATCTTTATCAGTTACGCGCGGGCCGATCGGGAGGTCGTGCAACGCCTAAGCGCGGCGCTGGAAAACGCCGGATACGCCGTTTGGTGGGATCGTATGATCAGCGGCGGGCAGACCTTCGCCGCCAGGATCGAAGAAGAGCTGAACAAGTCTAAGGCCGTTCTTGTCGTTTGGTCGGAAGCGTCGGTGCAATCGGAATGGGTGCGTGACGAGGCGTCCGTGGGACGGGACGCAGGAAAACTCATTCCTGTCACTTTGGATGGCGTCACGCCGCCGCTTGGCTTTGGCCAACGCCACGCAATCAATTTTTCGGATTGGCGCGGTGGTGCGGATGACGCGCCCTTCGTCGATCTGTTGACCTCGTTGAGGGGCGAGCGCCTGACCGCCACGTCGCCCATTGCGGCGCGGAAGCGCGCCGCTATTGGGAGCACGACGTTTTTGATCGCCGGAGCGGCGGCGGCCATCGCAATCGGCGTCGGACTGACATGGATCGGGCCGACGCTGTTTTCGACGCCGACGCCTGCAGACGAAACGGCGCCGGCTAATCCGCTCGCCGCGCGGGTCGACGACTTGATCATGCGCGCCAACGTGCTGGCGCGCCAACGCGGCGAGCAAACCCTGAGGCAAGCGATCGCGTTGCTTGAACAGGCCGTGGAGCTTGCGCCGACCTCCGCGCGCGCATGGGCGGAACTCTCCAAGGCCCATGTCGCGATGTATGGTTGGACCGATCGCACCGAACGCAACCACTGGCTTCTAAGCCGCGAGGCTGCGAAGCGCGCGCTTGCGCTCGATTCCACGATGGCGGACGTTTACCTGCTTCAAGCCAATGAGTTGGCGGCTTAAAGGCAAAAGTCCGAGGCGCTCGCGATGTTGAAGGAAGGTCTCGCAGCCAATCCTAACAATTTCGACCTATTAATCGATTACGGTTTTGACCTTGGGAAGTACGGCTACGCGCAGCAACACGCTGAGAGCATGCAGCAGGCGGTCGACGCCGATCCCAACACCGCGAACGGCTATTTGAACCTCGCCTTTTCTCAGATGGTGTTGGGCCATTACGAGCTCGCGGACTCGCTGTTTCAGCGCTGCGCCGAGAAATTCGACGTACGGAGTCCGATGCTTCAATTGGGGCGGGTCTATGCGGCCGCCGCGTTGGGCGATTACGCGGCGGCGGCGGGGTTGTTAGAGGGGCCGGAAACGCCGCTCAAAGCCATGTTCGGCCCCACGATTGAGGCGCTTCAAGGGCGAATCCCGGCTTCGGAGGCGGCGGACGCCGTGATCGCTTTCGTGAACGGGCCCAAGGCGGATCGCGCCCATTCGCGCTACATCGCCATTGATGCATTGATGACGCTGCGGCGCGAAACGGATTATGACGATGCGGGCTTGCTTGACGCCGCGGCCACGATCCTCGCGGGCGCCACGGAGAGCGGCTATTATCCTTGGACCCACTCCTTCTTCGCTGATTGGAACGGACCCCTCCGTGAGACCGAGGCGTTCGCCGCGGCCATGGACGTGATCGGCCATGTCGAGGTCTGGCGAAATCACGGCGTTCCGGATGATTGCGCCACGCCCGCGGGTGAACAGCAACCCTATTGTCGGATGCTCGAGGACACCTGAGTCTTCTTCAAACGCCAACACATGGGACCAAAGCAATCGGTCCTCCCGCTCAGGGACTTGCGGCTTCTTTCTTGTCCCCGCTGAATAGACGGGTAAGTGGACCGACCACATAGGCGATTAAAAGAACGCACAACGAACCCAAAAGGAACGCCGCTGCGCCGTCGAGCCCGGCGACGACGAGCCATTCGACGGCGCCTCGAAGCGCGCCAAAGCCGTGGCCCACGGATTCCGCGACGCCGTGGATCGCTTGATAGGGCGCCTTCCAACCAAGATCGTACAGGCCATGCATGATGATGTTTCCGCCGACCCAAAGCATGGCGGCTGTGCCGACCGCGGCGATGAACGCCATAAATTTGGGCATATGCTTCACGATCGCGCGCCCGAACGCCCGCAACGTCGCCATGCGGCTCGTCTGGCTTAAGCGAAGTCCTATATCATCGGCTTTCACCAGCAATGCGACGACGCCATAAACCAGCGTGGTGATGCCGACCGCCACGGCGAAAAGGATGACGCCTTGCATCCAAATGCTGTCGGCGTCGATGGCCGCCAGCGATATGGCCATGATCTCTGCGGAGAGAATGAAATCGGTCTTAATCGCGCCCTTCACGCGACGCTTCTCCAGCAGCGCGGCGTCGAGCGTGTCCGCCTTTTTCGTCTCGCTTGGCGCATGCGGAAGGAGGAGATGCCACACTTTTTCCGCTCCTTCGAAGCAGAGATAGGCGCCGCCAAGCATCAATAACGGCGTCACAAGCTGCGGAACAAATGCGTCCAGCAACAAGGCGGCCGGCAGCAAAATCACGAGCTTGTTGAAGAACGAGGCGCGGGCGATCTTCGAGATGATCGGCAATTCCCGGGCCGCGGGAAGATTGGTCACGTATTTGGGGGTCACCGCCGCATCGTCGATCACCACGCCCGCCGCTTTCGCGCCAGCTTTGGTCGCTTGCGCCGTGATGTCGTCCAACTGGGTCGCCGCAAGCTTGGCGATGGCCGCGACATCGTCCAACAGGGCGAGCAAACCGCTCATGGTGATCTCCTCTTTTGGAGCCCGAGCGGTCAACGGCCGCGCTCGGCGGCGCTACCATATTCCGGCCGACACCGCGAGCGATCGGACGTTCGATGTCGTGCGAAAGATCTGGGCGACGCTCGATCCCGCACGCAACTTCGACTAGCGTTCCCGAAGCATGTTGAATGGGTTGCGCTTATCGGTCGTCGCGGGCGCGTATGCGGCGACGTGTTTTGTTTCCGCGGCGGCGGTCGCGTTGATCTTCGGCGTGGCGGCGCCGGCGCTCGCGCAGGGGCAGGACCGTGCGCCCGACTATCGTCGAGACGTCGACGGCGCGCCGGTGGACCCTTTCTACGCCAAGGACGCGGAAGGGTGGAGCGACGCGCGGAGGGCCGATCTGCGGCGGGAGCTTCGACGCGCAGACCGTGCGTTACAGACCGTGGATCTCTCGGAGGCCGCTTCAGCTCTCGCGGCGGCGCGAGATGTCATTGGCGACTTGGCCGCAGCCCATCCGATCCAAGCCCTGGCCGCGCGCACGGAGGGCCGGATCGCCATGGCGCGCGGCGACGCCGAACACGCGGAGGCGCTTTTTCGGATCGCAGAAGAGTATTTGACGGACGCCTTGGGGGCGGACCATCCGGAGACGGCCCGCGCCCGCAACCGTCTGGGTGAGGCGCTGTTCGCGCAACAACGATACGACGAGGCGGCGCCGGTTTTCGACGCCGCGCGCCTGTCCTTGGTGCGATCGCTTGGGCCGACACATCCGGAGCTTGGGGACGTCCTGGCCAATATGGGTCTCAATGCGGATTATGAGGGCCGTTTCGAGGCGGCGACCGAACTTCACGAACGGGCCCTGTCGCTTCGACGCGCGCGCCTGGGCCCCAATCATCTGTTGACGGCCGCCGCGCTCTCCAATCTTGGACAAAACATGGTCTATCGCTGTCGCCATGAGGAGGCCGCAACGTATCTCCAAGACGCTCTCTAAGTGCAGGAGCAGGCCGGCGCGCTCACGCGGCCGGAGACCCTACAAACCCGAAACGGCCTCGCGGTCAGCTTTTATATGCAAGGTCGCTATGACGGAGCCTTAACGCAGTTCGAAGCCTTGCATGCAGCGCGCGCCGCGTTGCTCGGCGCGGAGCATCTGGAAACCATCAAGGCCTTGAACAATGTGGCGGCGACGCGGAGCGCTCTGGGTCGATATCAGGAGGCCCGCGACGCATTCGAGATGATCTACGGTTACTACCGACGAACGTTGGGCGACGCACATCGCCTGACGTCGGTCGCCGCGAACAATTTGGCGCGGACCTTGGATCGATTGGGTCGTCGGCGGGAAGCTGAAGGGTTCTTTCGCGTCGCCCTGGAGGTTCTCGAGCGCGCCCTCGGTGCGGATCACCCAAACCAAGCGCTGGCTTTGGAGCGCTTGGCTGAGAACCTCGCGTCGCAGGGACGGGCGGCGGAAGCGGAACCGCTGCTAAGACGGGCCGTCGCGATTGATGAAGAACACTTGGAGCCTGATCACCCCTATGCCGCCCAGCGCCTTCGTGTTCTGGCCCAGGTGCTGAGCCGACTTGGCCGCGCGGATGACGCCGAAACGCTTTTCCTTGAAGCGATCACGCGTTTGACGCGGTCGAACGGTTCGGAGTTTCCCGCCACGCTTGAGGTCGAAATCGATCTTGCGCGCCATTGGGCGGATGAGGGCGACCTGCGCGCAGCGGACGATCGCATCGACGATGTCTTGGCGCGATTGGAGGCCGTATACGGACCTCGCCACCCCAATGTGGCCGAGGCGCTCGGCGTCTTGGGGGCCGTCCGATCGGCGCGCGGTTTCGACGATGACGCTGAAGACGCCTTTCGGCGCGCGCGCGAGATTTGGGCGGATGCGGTTGGATCGCGTCATCCGGATGCGGCGCAAGCCATGCAGGACCTGGCCGCGTTGCTGATCAAGAGGGGCGCGCCTGCGGACGCGCTGGACGCCGCCCGCCCGGCGTTCAAGGCTCGGCGCGCGCTCGGGCGGCGTGAGGGCGCGGATACGGCGAGCGATGCACGCCTGCGCCTGGACGCGGCCACCGGCGGCGCCGCATGGGCCGTAGCGCGTGCGGCTTATGATCAGGCGCATGCGTT
>CAYPOX010000076.1:0-12895 GCA_964412525.1 uncultured Caulobacterales bacterium | reverse complement strand
TTTGACCAAGACGTCGATTCGTCCCCACGCGTCCAGCGTCTTCTTGACCATGTCCTGGAGGGCGGCGTGATCGGTGACCGAGTCGCCGTCGGCGATGGCGACGCCGCCCGCCGCTTCAATTTCTTGCACGACCTTCTGGGCCGCGCCCAGATCGCCGCCTTCGCCCCGCACGTCGCCGCCGAGATCGTTGACGACGACTTTCGCGCCGCGCCGCGCGAATTCGAGCGCGTGAGCGCGCCCCAATCCGCCGCCGGCCCCGGTCACAATCGCAACTTGATCATCAAATCGAATGCTCATTCCACCCTCGCTTACGCATACGGTCATCCACGCCTGCGCGACGTCGTCTTCTCATCGGCGCCCGCTGTCGGCAAGTCAACCCGGCTCGTGCTCTGAAGAAAAAAAGGCTAGTCTATTAGAATAGGCTTAGCAGGTCACATCATGATGTTGAGAAATATTGTTCAACATGCGTATTCGCATGTTGACCGCAGCCTGACGCGTCGCGCCAGCGTGGGTTGGATCGTGGCGGCGCTCGCAACCGCGACGCTTTGGTTGATCCATCCGGAGGCGAACCCCTTTCGCCCCGCCGAGATGATCGTTTGGAAAACGATCATCACGAGCGTCGCGCCGTTCTTGGTCGCGGCCGGCTTCAACTTGGCGTCTCGGAAGCCTCGCGCACCGGAACCTTTGCGCCGCGCCGACCCGTCCGCGCGCGCTCCGGCGGGCCCGCCGGCGATCGAGGCGGAGGTCGAGATCGCCGCGCCGGCCGACTCCGCCGCGGCTTATGACGCGCAGCGGCTCGAAAGCGCGCTGAGCCATTGCGAAGAAATTCATACCAACGCCACCCGCGTCAACAAGGCCTCGATCGACCGGCTCCGCTTCGTCGAGGAACTGATCGGGCGTGTGGAGGCCTTGGAGATGGCGCTCGCCGATTCCCGCCGCGGCCTGGAGACGGGCGACGGGCGATTGGCGGAGGGCGGCGCAGGCGCCGATCGTCTTGCGCAGATCTCCCAAAGCGGCGCGGACATGGCGGAGGCGGGAGCGGAGGCCGCCAAGACCCTTCAAGAGTCCGTCTCGGCCTTCGACGCGGGCTTCGCCGCCATTGGGGACGCCGCGGGCGGAATCTCGGACATCGCCAAGCAAACGACCCTGCTGTCCTTGAATGCGGCGATCGAAGCCAGCCGAGCCGGCGCGGCGGGCGCGGGCTTCGGCGTGGTCGCCACGGAGATCAAGACCTTGGCCGAGCACGCCGCCGAGGCCGCCAAGCTCATCGACAGCCAGATGCGGGACGCTCGGGCGGCGCATGACGCGGTTACGAAGGCCGCGGATCAATTGGTTGCGCAGTGCGAAGCCGGCGCGACGCGCGGGCGCGAGGGCGCGGCGGAGGCCCGCGACATCTCGGACACGCTCGCGCGCGTCATCGCCGATGCGCGCGAGAACGGGAAACGCTTGTCGGATCAGGCCGACACGCTCGCCGACGTGATCGACGATATACGCCGTATTCGGACCAACACGCGGGAGGGCGTCGAGGGCTCCGAAAAAAACATGCATTTGTCCCGCGCCGCGGTCGACGACATCGTCGGCTCGGGCGCCTGCGTTTAAATCGTCCTCAATCGTCGCGCGTCGGAAACATGCGGGCGCGCAGATATCCCAACAGCGATCCCGCCCCATGGGCGCGGTGCAGCCATGCGCGTTTCCGCGCCGTGCGGATGCCATAGTCTTCAAACAGGGCGGCGCGTCCGCGGAACGGCTGGTCCGGGTCGAGGCGCTTGACCACGCGCGCCGGCGCGCCCGCCGCCACCACGCCGGCCGGCACGTCCGACGTCACGACCGCGCGCGCGCCGATCACGCTGCGGTCGCCGATCGTCACGCCTTTGCCGACATAAGCGCCGTCCCCGATCCAAACGTCGTCGCCGATCGTCACCGGGGACGATTCGGCGCCGTCGATGCGATCATAGAGGCCATGCCAATCGGAATCGGAGATCAGGACGTCTGAAGCCATCATGGCGCCGTCGCCGATCTTGACCCGCGTCGCGGCGGTGATCCGCACTCCTGGGCTCATGAGAACGTGGCGGCCGATCAAGATCTGCGCGGTGGGGGACCATGCCGTGAGGCGCGGGATCCGACCGCGCGACGTGAAAACGTGCAGATGGTCGCCCGCTTCCACCCCCGCGCCGTAAATCTCCACCCGCCAGGGCCCCACAACCAGGGGATGGTCGCCCAAGGCGGCGAATTGGGGGCGCAGCCAAGTCTCCGTCCGCCAACGCGCATAGGCGTCCTGGAGACGGCGCAGCCAATAGGGTCGGAGATCGCGGCGCATGGGGGGTAGCCTTTCAAGGAGAGCTTGACGGGACCGTCAGGCGCGGCATCGTTTGCCCGTGACCGATGGGGCGGAGCAAGCTGTGTTGAAGCTTTTGGCGGAACGGGGACCGGCGAAGTCCATTTGTCCATCCGAGGCCGCGCGACGCTTGGATCCGGAAAACTGGCGTCGACATATGGACGATGTTCGCGCCGCCGCGGCCCGCTTGGCGGCCGCAGGGTCCGTCGTCGTGACCCAAAGGGGCGCGCCGATCGATCCCGCTAAGGCGCGCGGCCCGATCCGGATCGCGAAGCGGTGAGCGCGGTCGCGACCCTTGAGGAGGAGATTCGCGCCTGCCGCGCCTGTCTCGAATCCGACCCGCCCTTGCCCCATGAACCGCGCCCGGTGCTCCAGATCTCGGAGACGGCGCGCGTGCTCATTTGCGGACAAGCGCCGGGGGTGCGGGTGCACCAAAGCGGAATTCCCTTCACCGATCCCTCCGGCGATCGACTGCGCGCTTGGCTCGGCGTGGATGAGACCGTCTTCTACGACCGGGACAAGATCGGCGTCGCGCCCATGGGTTTCTGCTTTCCCGGCCTTGACGCCAAGGGCGGCGACCTGCCGCCGCGCAAGGAATGCGCGCCGCTCTGGCGGACGCGTTTGATGGCGCTGTTGCCGAATGTGGAGTTGCTCGTCTTGGTCGGCTTTTACGCGCAGAAATGGCATCTCGGGGCGCGCGCCAAGCGCAACCTCACGGAGACCGTGGCGGCATGGCGGGACTATTGGCCGGCGGCCTTGCCGACGCCGCATCCATCATGGCGCAACAATGCTTGGCTCAAAAAGAACGCTTGGTTTGACGTCGAGGTGATCCCTGCATTGCGCACGCGCATGGCGGAGCTGTTGTGAGGGACCGCGCCGCCTTGGTGGTCCTCGCCGCGGCGTCGGTCGCGGCCTGCGCGCCTGAATTCCCGCCCTATGCCGGCGGAGCGGTCGCTCCAGCCTTCGAAGACGGCGCGTTCACGGCGGCGGATGGCGCGCGGCTCAAGCTGCGCCATTGGCCGGCGATCGGCGATGAGATTGCAGTCATCGTCGCGCTGCATGGCGTCACCGACCACAGCACCTTTGTGGAGGGCGCCGCCGCGTTTTGGGCCGCCCGCGGGGTGACGACTTACGCCTATGACCAACGCGGCCATGGGGGCAACGCGGATTGGGGGCTGTGGCCGGGAGATGAGGCGATCGTGGCGGACGTGGCGAGCGCGGTGGCCGCCGCGCGTGCGGCCCGCCCGGACACGCCAGTCTTCCTGCTCGGCTCGAGCATGGGCGGGGCCGCCGCTTTGGCCGCCGTTGGGGAAGGGCGCGTCCGCCCGGACGGTCTGATCCTGGTCGCGCCCGCGACCTGGGGATGGTCGCAAATGCCGTTCATTTATGGCTGGCCTCTGCGCGCCGCCGCGGCCGTCACCCCGGCCAAGGCGCTCACCGGCGAAAGCGCCGGGCGCGCGCCGTCGGACAACATGTTCGCGCTGCGCGCCCTGGCTTCGGATCCCAAAACATGGAAAGCGACTCGGATCGACGCGGTCTATGGTCTCGTCGATCTCATGGAGCGTGGTCTCGACGCCGCCCCCCGGATCGGCGCGCCAAGCCTTCTTCTCTATGGAGGTCAGGACGAAATCGTCCCAACATCGGCCACGCGAAGCCTCGCCGACGCGCTTTCGAACGAGGACGCGATTTACGAGTCGGCGGGACACCACCTTTTGCTGCGCGACAAAGCGGGACCCTATCGGTGGCGTACGATCCTCGGGTGGATTCATCAACAAATCGCGAATTTTTCATAAAAATTGAATAGATTAACGCGCTGTCGTATTGAGTAAAACTCTGCAGAATTTGCGCCAGGCCGCCGTCCAAAATGCCATTCTCAGAGTTTTGTCAAAAAACCGAGATCCAAAAGTCGTATACCTGTTGCTCATGTAAACATGAGGACATGGCGAATTCTGTTCGCACACGGATGGATCATGGCGCTCAAGAAGATCTTTCGTCCGTTCCTTTTACCCGAGACGGCGGCGCGCGTGCGGTCGCCGGGGGAAATGCACACGCCATGTCCGCGCTGCAACGGAACCGGTTATGAACCGTGCGGTCGTTGCGACGATGTCGGCGACATTCCCTGCGCGGATTGCGGCGGGGTCGGGCGCCGATTGAGCCTGATCGTCGACGGCGAAGCCGCGGATCAAATGGAAGATGTCGAGTGCAGCACGTGCCATGGCACGGGCCGGGTCACGTGTCCGTCATGCCTGGGCGGCGCCGTCAAACGCATTTGCGCGCGTTGCAAGGGGGCGGGCGTGTTGATCACGTTGAGGCAGGGCGCATCCTCCTAGGCGTCGACGCCGCGCGGCCTAAGTCGCGCTCCATGACGATGTATCAGGATCTGATTTGCGGCTCCGAGGACGAAGCCCGCACGAATTTGGCGCGCCTGTTTCCGAAGGCTGCGAAAGGGGGCGACCTCAGCGGCTTTCCGCCAAATCGGGAGGCGGCGCTTGCGCGCCTCGATGCGATGGACACGTTTCGTTACGCCGCGACGCGAAACGCTTTGGACGGTGCGGTGACGCGCCTGTCGCCCTATCTGCGGCACGGTCTCCTGACGCTTGCGGAAACCCGCGATCACGTCTTGGCGCGTGCGGCGGCGGCGGGCCGCGCGCCGAGCGCGGTCGCAAAACTTGTCCAAGAATTGGCCTGGCGGGATTACTGGCGGCGCGTCTATGGCGAACTCGGCGACGGCGTTTGGGAGGATCGCGAGCCCTACAAGACAGGTTTCGCCGCGACGGATTACGCCGACGCATTGCCGGCAGACATTCCCCAAGGCGAGACCGGCGTCGATTTCGTGGATCACAGCGCCCGCGTGCTGCGCGACACCGGCTATCTGCACAACCAGTTGCGCATGAAAATCGCCGCCTATGTGCTATGTGGTGCATTGGCGGCGCGTGCGCTGGCAGGCGGGGGCGCGCTGGTTCCTAGAGCATCTTCTGGACGGCGACCCGGCCTCGAACAATTTGTCTTGGCAATGGGTGGCGTCGACTTTCAGCCGCAAACCCTACATTTTCAACGCTTCAAATCTGCGCAAGGTCAGCGGCGGACGTTTCGAGGGGCGAGATCTCCGCACGGGAGAGAACCCCTTTGAAGGCTCCTATGAGGCGCTCTCGGCGCGCCTGTTCCCCCATTTGGAGGACGCGGCATGACGAAGCCCCTGATTTGGATTCACGACGACGCCTTGGGGCCGCAACTGCCAGTGCTGGCCGCGGCGCCGGATGCGCCGCGCGTCTTTATATTCGATGATGAACGGATCGCGGCGGCGGGTTACGGCGTGAACCGTTTGACGTTCCAGCATGAAGCGGCGCGCGCTCTTCAGTGCCGCGTCGTCGTCGGGCCGACCGCCGCGACGCTGATCGCGATGGCGATGGAGACGGACGCTGAGGCGGTTTGGACCATGCGCTCGCCGGATCCCTATTGGCGGCGCGTGGTCGATGCGTTGAGAGACGAACTTGTCGTGCGCGCCTTCGACGAACCGCCCTTCGTGACCTTGGAGCGCGATCCGGACCTGCGGCGCTTTTCGCGGTATTGGCGCAAGGCCGAGAAGGCGGCGTTTCAAACCGCTTGAGATTTACGCGCAAGGCGAGGCCTCGGCCGGGTCCGCGCTCCTGCGGCTTCCCAAAGATGGATCACCCACGACATTGATCGCTTCCGACGGATTTGACGCCATTGACCGTTGCAAGGGTGGCGCCGTGGACGCGGCGCGCGTAGTTTCTCGCCGAGGCGGCGAAACGCCAATGGAGAAGAAGCATGGTTCGAATGGTGAAGACAAGCGCGGCGATCGTCGCGGCGTTGGCGGCTGGCGCGGCGGGCGCGCAACCGGCCGCCCTGGTGATGGACGCGGACGGCGTCGCGAATGTGGAGCTTTTCGAGGAGTTCGAGGCGGGTCGCGAAATCGAATTGGGCTCCGGTCGGCTTTCGGTGATGCATTACGCGAATTGCGAGGAGATCGAGGTGCGCGGCGGGCGCGTCATGATCGGCGAAACCGACATTGAGGTGAATGACGGCGAGATCTTGAAGCAGCGCGTCCTGCCTTGCCCGGAGGAAGTCCAGCTTGCCGACACCGGCCAGGTCGGCGGGGTCGTGCTTCGTTCCGGCGCCGTCGCAGACCTGCGGGTGAACCTGGCGCCAGTTTTCGTGGCGCGTGGGACGCCAGTGGTGGCCGTGGAGCTGCGCCGTGACGACGAGAAGATCGTTTTGATCGAGTCCGGTCGCCGTTTCGTCTTGCCCCAGGACCAGCCCATGTTGGCGGTGGGCCAATATGAAGCGGTCATGATGGACGCAGACGGCGCCGTCATCCGCACGATGACCATTGAGGCCGATCACGCAGGCCAGGCCAGCCGCTACGTTATTCTCCGTTCCTCGTAAGTCGCTTGTTTCGAACCTCGCGCGAGGGCCGCGCGGTCGGAATCGTCGTCGCTGCGGCGTCCGCCCTCGCCGGAATCGTGGCGTTTTTAACGCCGCCCCCGGCGATTTTGGACGGCTATCTTTATGACGTGTCGGTTGCGGCGCGCGCTCGCTTCGCGCCCGCGGCCGAGGAGGCGCCCGCGCGTGAGCCGGTGATCGTGGGGCTCGATTGGCGAAGCCTCAATGATCCGCGTTTGTCCGACAAACCGCGGATCTTTCTTGCGCCTGTTTGGGCGGAGTTCTTAAACGCCATGTCCGAGGCCAAGGCCGAGGGCGTCGGCTTCGACTTCATTTTCGCTTTTTCCGCCAATGTCTTCGCACCGAATTTCGAGCGCAGTTTCTTGCAGGCGTTGGCGACAGCCGAGCCCACGGTGGTGCTCGGCCGCTCCAATCAAGGGTTTCCGGCCCGTTCCTTTGTCGCGCCGCTGATGCGGGGGGGCGGGACGATCGCCTTTCTGTTCCTGCCGCGCGATCGGGACGGCGTGGTGCGCTTGGCGCCGCGCACGGCGAACGACTTTGACGGACAGACTCCGGCTTTCGCCGAGACGCTGGCGGAGATCGGCGGGGCGTCTTTGCCGGACACGCCCGTCTATGTGGCGCCGCGGCGTCATCCGGAACGTTTCCCAGCCTACAGCTTGATCGATGTGCTGAATTGCGCGGAGAGCGCGCCGCAGACGATCGCGGAGACGTTTCGTCATCGGCTCGTGTTCGTGGGCAGCGTGATACCGGAGGAGGATCGAACGCCCCATGCCGGCCGCCTGCTGCCGAGGCCGGCGCCCGCAGCCGCGCCGGAGGCCGCCGAATGCCTGACGCCCGTCGGCCGTTTTGAAGGCGACGACACCGCCGGGGTCTTCGTGCACGCCTTGATCGCCGACGCCCTCGCGACCGGCGACGTGGTGCGGGCGTCGCCCGCCGCGGTCTCGGCGGTTGTCGCGTTCCTCGCGGCGGTCTTGGCGGGATGGGCGGGCGCACGCGCGCCGGCCGCGGCTGCGGGGACGGCGGTGTTCGCGCTTTTGGCGGCGATCGTCATCGTGGCGATCCTTGGTCTGATGGCCGGGTTTCGCGTCTCCGTCGCCCATGCGGCGCTGGCGACCCCAATTGCTGGAGTGTCCGCCTTCGGCATGCGCTTCGCGCTTTTGCGGCGGCAGAGGGAACGGGTCCAATCGGCCTTTGGCCGTTATCTCGCGCCGTCGCTGGTCCGCAAATTCGTCGAAGGCGAGGAAGAGCTGAAGCTCGGCGGCGAAGTGCGCCCGGTCTCCGTCATGTTTGCGGATTTGTCCGGCTTCACGGCGTGGTCGACGCGCATTCCGCCGGAGCCGCTTGTGGATGCGGTGAATGGCTATCTCGCCGTCGTCGTCGAAGCGGTCGACCGCCATGGCGGTTACATCGACAAATTCATCGGCGACGCGGTCATGGCGCTGTGGGGCGCGCCGATCAGCGATCCGGAGGCGGGCATGCGCTCGCTCCTCGCGGCCTTGGAGTCGGTCGAGACGATCGAGACCATGCGGATCGCCGACCAGGCGGCGTCACGTCCGCATTTCAACATCAAGGTCGGCATCGCCGTGGGCGACGCGATCGTCGGCAATGTGGGCACCGACAAGCGCCTGAACTACACCGCCATGGGCGAGACCGTGAACATGGCGTCTCGCTTCGAAGGTCTCGCCACGCTCTATGGATGCAAGATCGTGATTGCGGAGTCCTTGGCGGATTTGGCGCGGCCCACCATCGCCCTGAGAGAGATCGATCGGGTCGTCGTGAAGGGCGGAACGCGGCCGCAATTGGTGTTCCAACCGCTTGGCCGCCACGAGACTCTGAACGACGACACAAAGGCGTTGGCCGCCGCTTACGCGGACGCCCTGGCGCTCTACCGGCGCGGCGCGTTCGCCGAGGCCGCCGCGGCCTGGCGCGCTTTGGCGGACCGCGATCCGCCGTCCGCCGTGATGGCGCAACGGGCGGAGCATTTTTTGGAGAGCCCGCCGGAGGACTGGGACGGCGTTTATTGGCGGCGGGGTAAATAGATCAGTCGCCGTCAAACAAATCAAAGAGCTTCGACACCGGCGGCGTGAACACGATGGAAAAATGGACGCCCCGATCTTGGAGTTTCTCATCATTGATCGGGAACGGCTCGTCGGTCAGATCGGCCGCGTAGTAAACGCTCATCGAGATCAGCTCCGTGGGCCGCCATAGAAGGCCGCCGCCGACCGAGGCGAGGGTTTCGAACGTGGTGGTCGGATCGTTGACATTGTCCGCGCCGCCCACGTCGAAAAATGCGGCCAGGGTGACCGGACCCGCATTTTGACGCGACACGAGACCGGGAATTCCGACGCGGAAAATCGGCTGCCGCAATTCGATCGACGCCGCATAGCCGTTGTCGCGCACCAGCGTGTTCTGCCGATAGCCGCGCACCGTATAGGCGCCGCCGACGGCGAAACGCTCGATCGGAAACAGGCGGCTTGTCGTATACTGCGCGCGGCCGCGAAGGATCACGTTGAGATCCTCCAACGCGCCTTCGCGGAAAGGTTTGGCGGTGAACTGCCCCTGCAAAAGGTAGGAGACGAAGCGCCCGTCCGCGCCGATCGGATTGATCGTCGCGTCAAACAGATCGACGCCGACGCTCACCTGGGCGCGGGCGGCGGCGGCGAGACGTTCGGTTTCGTAACGGGCGTCCGCGGCGGCGCGGACGACGGTCGCGATCGCTTCGCCGTCATCTTCGGCGCCTTCCGCAAGAGGCGTGGGAAATCCGGCGACGGTCGTTTGGCTTCGCCGGCGCGAAAGCGAACCGGACACCGCCGCGATCCACCGGGCGTTTCGGATCAAGCGTTGCCGCAGCCCGAGTTCGAAATTCGAGAATTCGGAGTCGATGTCGCCCGCCGAGGCGATCGGCTCTTCGATGAAGGTGCTTTCGCTGAGTTGAAAGCCGCCGAACAGGCCGAGCCCACGCGTGGTGATCGGCAGGAAGACGTCGCCGAGATAAGTCTCCGCTTCGTCTGAACGGGCGTAGCCGAAGCCCATGCGTTCGCCGAGGCCCGCCACGCTGTTCAGTCCAAGGCTTACGCCCCCCGTGATCTCGCCGACGCTGGGCGGATTGGCGTTGTCCAGGCGAAAGGAAAGATCCACCGGGTCGGCCAGTTGCGCCTCCAAATCGAGCATCGCCTCGCCCAATTCGTCGCCCGGGCGCAGCTTTCCTTCCAGACGCTCCACGAGCGGGTCCCGCAGCAGGGCCCGGAAGGCGCTGTTGACGTCGTCGATCGCCAAAGGCGGCGAATCGGATGCGCGGGAGACGGGGCCTTGGATGAGGCTCTTGCGCCAGAGATAGCGGTTGGTGGCGACTTCGATCTCGCTGAGGCCGCCTTCGACGATTTGAAGGATCAGCACGCCGCCCTGAAGCGTTTGGCGTGGAATCAGGGCGCCGGAATTGACATAGCCGCGATCGATCAGCGCGCGGGTGACGGCGAGCCGAAGCGCTTCGAGACCGGCGGCGTCCAGCGGACGTTGCAGAAACGGCGCGGCGATCTCGGCCAAATCTTCGGGCGCCACGGAGGTCAAGCCGTCAAAGGCGACCCCGGAGAGCACGACGGTCGGTCCTTGGGGGATCGGCGGCAAGCCGCTCTCTGTGGGCGTCGGCAAGGTCAGGCCGCTCTCACGGCTCGCCTCGTCGGTCGTCTGGATTTGCGGAAGGTCTTGGGCCCCCGGCGTCACGCCGCGGTCTTGCGCCCAGACGCCGCCCACGCCGAGAGAGGCGAGGGCGCACACGGTCGCGCGAAGGTTGCTCATCCCCGTTTCTCCGGCGCAGTCGCGCAGACCACGGCGATCGGCGGACGTTTCTTGGCCGCTTCGGTTTGGGGACGATCGATCGTTCGCACATAGAGGGCGCGGTCCGGGGCCTCGGGTTCGGCCCCGCGTCCCGCGGCGGTGAGGCTGCTGGCTCCGCCCCCGCCCGCGCAGGCGTCCGCCACCAATTCGGCCGTTTCCGCCAGCCCGGTGTCGAGCGGCGCGAGGGCGCTCGCGATGTCCGCCTCGGGTTGGCTCGAAGTGACCGTACCCTCCCGGCCGCCTTCGGCCGAGGACGCCGAGACCACGGCGTTGGCCGACTGCACAAAGCCTGCGATCGGAAACACGATGTTGCCGCCTGCGCCGCGTTGCGCGTCGGCGGTGACGTTGCTCTCCAGGAGGAACAGCACCGGCAAGCGCGCGCCGTCGCGGACCTGAAAGACGACGGAAAGCGAGCCGTCCGGATTTTCCACCGGCGAGAAAACGGCGGGCGCTCCAATCAAAACGTCGCCGCCATCGCCCGCGCCGCCGGCGACGCTGGTGGTCACGTCGGAGTCGGCCAGCAAAATGCTGTCTTGGGCGGTGATCTCGATCCGACCGGCGGGGGCCAAGGCCGTTTCCGCGCGGATGTCGGCGCCGCTGGTGATTTCGACGCGTTCGTCCGCGGTGATGAAGATGTTGCCGGCCCCGGCGCCAGGGTCCAGCGCGGCGCCTTCGACGACGACGGCGCCGCCCAGCACGTCCGCGTCGCGCACGCCCGAAATGCCGATCACGCGTCCGCGTATGACGGCCCCGCCGGCGGAGCCGCGCGGACCTTGAAAGTCGCTGACCGCTGCGGACGAAGAAAGGGTGCTGTCGGTCAGACGCGTTTCATCCGCGCTCGACACGATGATCGCGCCGCCTTGTCCGGAGCCTAAGGTTTCCGCCGCCAAGCGCGTATTCGTGATGGTGACGTCCTGCGTTTCGCTGACGACGCCGATCGAGCCGCTGTTGCTGAGGTTCGATCCGCTGGTGGAGAGGTCCGAGTTAAGTATCTCGATGGAGCCTGAGTCCGACAACACGCCGACAATGTTGAAGCTGTTGAAGGAGCGCAGTTGCGCGAGAATTTCCGCGCGCGCCGTGTCTTCCGCGTTCACAATGATGCGCTGTAAGAAGGTCTGGCCGCCATTCACGTCATTGGCGATCCGCGCATTTGAGATCGAAATGTCGCCGTCTGAACGAAGCAGCACGCGCCCGCCATCCCCGCCGATGCCGGTTTGATTGAAGATCTGCACGTTATCGAGGGTGAGGGAGTCGACCGTCAGAATGTCGATCGTTCCCGCGCCGAAGAACGAATCGGCGGTGGATACGATGCGCGCGCCGCTCGTCACCGAAACTTGGGGCGCCGTCACGAGCAAACGCGTGAAATCGGTGGCGTCGTTGGCTGCGAACTCGTTGACGCGAAGGGTGAGATCCGAGCCGTTTTCGACGACGATGCTCTCATTCGCCGCAAGCGTAATCTGTCCCGGGCGACCGAAGCCGCCGTCGAACTCCGTGTTCACGCTTGTGTCCGAGAGGCGGATCGTGCGCGTGACGTCGCTGCTTCCCAATTGAATGCGGCCGGCCTCGCCGCCCACCAACGATTCGCTGTAGAGTCCGGAGTTCGATACGTCGATCGTGTCCGCGAGAATGTCGATGCTGCCGGCGTTGGCGTTCAAGGCTTCGGTGCCGGTCGCGACCTGGGACTCGTCGCCGATGGCGACCGCGCCTTGGGTCAAGACGATGATGCTGCCGGCGTCCTGCGAAGCGGAACTTTCAGCCTCGCTGGTGATCTCGCTGGCGCTCACCGAAAGGTCGCCGTCATTGACGATCGAAATGGCGGCGCCTGTCAGGCCCTGCGTGTTGGAGCTCACTTCGGAGCGGTCGATCCGAATATCGCCGGCGGAGGGCGCGCTGTCGGCGTCCCCGTCATCCGCGGTCGCCACGAAGGCGATCTCTGTCGTGCGCGCGTCGGAGGCGGAGCCGCCGGAATAGGCGCCGACCGATTCCGCGCCGACATTGGAGTCCGACACGGCGATGTCGCCGCCCAGAAGGCGGACAGAACCGCCATACCCGATCCCCGAGACGGAGGCGTCGAGATTGGCGCCGTTCGACACGTTGATCGCATCTCGCGCTTCCAGAACCAACAAACCGGCGGACCCGCCATTGCGACCGGTCACTTCGAGGGATCCGCCGTCGATCGTAACGTTTCGCCCGCTCACAAAGATCGCCCCATCGACGTTTTCACGCGGCGCATAGATCAGGGGATCGATCGTGACGACTTGTACGACATACTCGAAACTCAAATTAGTCAGCGTAACGTCG
>CAYPOX010000075.1:0-12900 GCA_964412525.1 uncultured Caulobacterales bacterium | reverse complement strand
ACGCTCGCCCAACTCGGCTTCCACGTGGACGAGGCCGCCAATGCGGATGAAGCGCTTGTCATGCTGCAAGAACGATCAGGCTTTGATGCGATCCTCGCCGACTACCGGATGCCCGGCAGCATGACCGGCCTCGATCTCATCACACGGGCGCACGATCCGCTCAAAGCCTTCGTGTTGATGTCGGCCTATGCGGAGGGCTTGGACGCCGGCTCCTTGGACTCGCTGCGCGTCCGCTACCTTCAAAAACCCTTTTCCGCACTGGATCTGGCCACGACCATAGCTGAAGCGCTCCGCCATCGAGGT
Source organism: uncultured Caulobacterales bacterium (assembly GCA_964412525.1). Lineage (GTDB taxonomy): Bacteria > Pseudomonadota > Alphaproteobacteria > Caulobacterales > CAYPOX01 > CAYPOX01. The sequence continues at coordinate 12,597 of CAYPOX010000075.1, read as the reverse complement.
GGCGGCTAATCGCTTTGTCGATCGCCCGCCCTCAAGCATCCATCGATCGCGTTGATGAGTTCGACGCCGCTGAACGGCTTGTAGAGGATGGCGTCCGCTCCGAGGCTCGCCGCCAGATTGAGCGCGTCGGATCCCGTCAATCCCTGTCCGCCGCCGGAGATCGCGATGATCGGAACCTTGTCGGCTCCGTTTCGACGCAGATCTGCGATGAATTGGATTCCGTCCCGTTCAGGCATGAAAATGTCGGTGATGATGACGTCGACATGCTGACGCTCAAGTAAATTTTCAGCTTCTTCCGCCGACGACGCTTCATAAACCTCGTAATCCTGCACTTTGAGCGTCGTCGACAACGCTTGAAGCAGGTCTCGATTATCGTCAATGATCAAAACATACTTAGGCATGTCAGAGCCTATAAAATGTCGCTTGTGATAGGGGACTGTATCTTTAATTAAGCCAGCGGATCAAACAGATTCAGCGTTCTTGCCGGAGCGCTCGAATGACGCGCTCCAGACAACGTGCGAAGGGCACACGATCTTGATCCGGAACCGCGCTGAGCGCTTCGACGACCGGGGCCAGCGGGTCTGCGTCCAACAACGCGGCACCCGCGTCGGTGAGCGTGAGGAAATGGCGTCGGCGATCTTTCGAATCCGGCTTTCTGTTCAACAGGCCCTTATCGACCAACAAGGTGATCGTTTTCGAGGCCGTGCCGCGCGTCGTGCCGTGGTGATCGGCGAACTGAATGACAGTGGCCGCCGACAGATTGCATCGCGCAAAATAGCGCAGCGCCACCCAGTGAACGGGTTGGAGCCCATCCTTGAACCCGGACAGATGGATGGCCGTCGCGGCGGACTCCAGAAGTTGGGCGAGGGCGGCGATGGCGGGCGGCGTTCGCACCACGGCTTCTCCTTTCGGCGTGGTCTGTTGCGGCTGGATAGCGTTTGAACGATGTTTGGACAATAACCATTTGCGAATAGCAAGTGTTCCGCATCAAAACTTTCAGGCGTTCGCGGCATGTCACCGCGTGTCATGCACTGAAATGAACGTCAACTTGAAATTCGACCATCACGGATGCAGGAGAGCATGCATAATGATTGGGGTCATTCGAGTCAGTGACGCTCGTGGCGCGCCCACCGATTGCCGCGCTGATTCTGATGACTTACGAAATCGCGGGACTGCTGCGAAAACCGGGCTCGCGGCGCGGTCGTGCGCGGCGCGGAGAGGTCCGGCGTCACGGTCGTCGCTCCGCCGCTGCGCCAAGGAAAAGACCGCATGAAAACCTGTGTGGCGATTCGCCATGTCCCGTTCGAGGATCTCGGCGCGTTCGAAGGGGCGCTGGTCCGGCGCGGCTGGCGCATCCGCTATCTGCAGGCGGGCGTGGACGACGTGGCGGAAGCCGAGACCGCAGATCTGCTTGTCATCTTGGGCGGACCGATCAATGCGGATGACGTGGCGTCCTATCCCTTTCTGAGCAAAAATTTTTCGCTGATCACGGCGCGGATCGAGTCGGGTCGACCGGTGATGGGGATTTGTCTCGGCGCGCAGATGATCGCGCAAGCGGCTGGCGCGCGGGTGACGCCGGGGCGACGTGCGGAGATCGGTTTCGCCCCGATCACCCTCACCGAGGCCGGGCTGCAATCCTGCCTCGCGCCTTTCGGCGATGATCCCATGACGCTGCATTGGCATGGCGACGTGTTCGATCTGCCGTCGGGCGCTCGGCGCTTGGCGTGGACAGATGACTGCCCGAACCAAGCGTTCGATCTCGGGCCGGGCGTGATCGGCTTTCAATTCCATCCCGAGGCTGATGCACGCGCGTTGGAACCTTGGTTGATCGGCCACGCGGTCGAGTTGCAGGCGCGCGGCGTTTCGCCCGGCGCCCTGAGAGCCGACGCCGCGGAGATCGGCGATCGCTTGGCCCGGAAGGCTCACGCCGTTTTGGAGCGATGGTTGGACGGGCTCGACGGCTCCGACAGCGACTTCGCGCGGCTTCGATAGCCACATCGGCCGCCTCAAGGTCAATGCGTGCGGTCGATCGCCGCCCTCGCGGGGACCCGCGCACGACTCGACCGGATTGACGGCTTGAGCCGTGTGACGCGGAGCATCGGCTCCTTAGACCAAAGACGCCTCGGCGGTGGCGAACACGTCATGAAGGCCGATATCGGCGAGCCATGTTTCAATGGCCGCACGGTCCGCGTGCGACGACGCGCCAAAAACGCGACGGACGATCAACCGTCGAGACTGCTCGACATAGGGCCGCGCCAAATAGCTCACCTCTTCGCCATAGATTTCCGCGACGAAGGCTTTCGATCCCTCCCGTCGCGCTTGGGCGTTGCCAAGGGCGAAGGGCCGATAGGTCGTCGCCATTTCTTTCAAGATGAAGCGGGCGAACGGCGTGGATTCAGGAAAGGGGGCCAGATCTCCAGATCCGTCCCAGGCGTCCGCCGTCTCCTCGACCCAGCGAACCATGTCCGGATAGCGGTCATGAAGCATGCGCTTCGGCGCTGGATCGTAGAGGAAATGCGCGCGCAGGCCGGCGAGCACGATGCAGTCCACAGCGGTGGGCCGGTCGCCGAGCAGATAGCGCGTTTCGCCGAGTTGGCGTTCGGCGGCGGCCATGATGCGGTGATACTCGTCCTCTGCGGCTTGCTTTTGGATCTCGGACGTCACCCCCGTCGCCCGGCAGACCTTACCGCCCCAAACGATCATCATCTGGGCGATGTCCTTGTCGCCATGGGCGGCGTCCATGGCGAGAAGCTCGTGGTTCTCCGGATAGTTCCAACGCCAATGCACCGTCGTGCGGGCGATCCACTCGTCGAAATACTCCTCGACGGTCTGAACCAAAACGCCGAGCGGGCCGTCCGGAAACATGCGGCGTTCCGGGAACCGCGCGTCCAGCAGATGCAGGAGCGGCGTGGTGTCCGCGATCATCCAATTCTCAGAGGTGTGCAACACCGGGATCTGGTGCGTGCCCGAACGAATTCGTATCTCGTCGGCGTTGTCCTTGGTTTTCGGCGAAGAAGACCAATCCGCGCCGTAAAAGTGCAGCGCCGCGGTCAGTTTCCTCGTAAAATAGCTGCGATCCCAGCCATAAACGACATAAGCGTCCGGGCATGGGATGACGTTTTGAAAGCCGCTCTTGTCAGGCGTAAACATGGCGCGGAGCAGATCCTGCGTTCCGGCGGCGCGTCAAGTTCGGCGCTCGTCTGGCGCGGCCGCCCGAGGCCGCTACATTAAAAGCAAGGCAGTCGCCGCCATTGGGACTCTTCACCATGCGGATGCGCAAAACGCTCAAAATTCTCCACACATTGGCGTCCTGCGGACTGATCGGCGGGCTTGCAGGCTACATGCTGCTTCTGCTGGTCGCGCCGCAAGATACGGCCGTCGCCTATGCGGATTTGCGCAGCGCGATCAACGCCCTGACGCGGTATCTCTTGATTCCCTCGCTGGCCGTCGCCTTGGTCAGCGGCCTCTTGGCCATGGCGGCGCATATTCCGTTCATCGATCAAGGCTGGGTGTGGATCAAAGCGGCCATGGGCGTGCTGATGTTCGAGGGCACGCTGGTCCATATCGGGGCTCAGGCGCGCCATGCGGAGACCGCGGCCCGCCGCGTGGTCGAAGGCGCGCCGCCGGACGTTCTGGAAGCTGCGATCGCGCGGGAATGGGGCGGTCTTTGGGTGATCATGGCGCTTTCGGTCGCCAATGTGGTGATCGGAATCTGGCGGCCCAAACTACGGCGACGGCCGGCGGGCGCCTGACGTTCCGTCCGATCGCGCCGCGGATTTGACCGGCGCGCCTCCGCGCGCATGATTTGCCGAAAGTGCGCGAAATGAGGGTGGGTGTGCGACACGGCGATTTGCCGAAATCCCTGCGCGACGAGGCGGCTCGAGTGGCGCAAACCGCCCTAGAGGCGAGTTTGGCGGCCATCGCCGCCGATCGGCGCACGCCGCCTTCGGTTCGGCGCTTGCGCATCAATATGGGGTTTAATTGGGATCCGCGGCTACGGCGCAGCCAGGGCGGGCTTTATCCCTGGGGATACGGCATGGAGATCGCTGGTCGCATGTGTTTTCCCGCGGATGCGGCCCCGGTGGAGGCGCCCCATGTCTTCATGGAGTATTCGTGGATCGCGGCGCGCCCGGATATCGGCGCGTTTCGCGGCGGCTGGCGCGCCCATGTGGCGGCCACGGTCGCCCATGAAGCGGCCCACGCGATTCAATACTGGTTGCTCCAGGAGACGTTCCCCAATCAGCGCGGGGGATTTGCGGCGCTCGACTTTGAGACCAGCCACGGCCCAGGTTGGCAGGCTGTTTACGCAGTGATGCGGCCGCCAGTTTTGCATAACCTCGCCAACGGGCGCCGCTTCGCGATCCCCCCGCCGAAGTCATCGCCGGAGTATTTCTAGCTGGGAAACTTGCGGCGCACCGTTCATCGCCGCCTGGCGCTGCCGAAAAGCCCGCGCACCAATTCGCGCACCACGGTTCGAGAGGCTTGGCGCAGCACCGAACCGACGAGGCGTTCGGTTGCTGACGAACGGCGTCGGCCCGAGGACCGACGCGCGGGTTCCCGGCGCGCCCGCGCGCCCGTCGCCGTTTCCGCCTGCTGAGCGGCTTCCGCGGCTCGTGCGGCGCGCGCTTCGAGGATTTCGTAGGCGGATTCCCGGTCTTGCGGGGTGTCGTAAAGGCCGGCGATCGGATCGGACGCGATGCGCGCGGCGCGTTCCTGAGCCGTGATGGGTCCCAATCGGGAGGAAGGCGGGCGAATCAAGGTGCGCTGAACCATGGTCGGTGCGCCCTTGGCGTCGAGCGTGGAGACCAAGGCCTCTCCCACACCGAGCTGGGGGATCGTTTCTTCGGTGTCGAAATCGGGATTGGGTCGAAAGGATTGGCTCGCCGCCCGCACGGCCTTGCGTTCGGTGGGCGTGTAGGCGCGCAAGGCGTGCTGCACCCGGTTGCCGAGTTGGGCCAGCACGCTGTCTGGCAAATCACGCGGGTTCTGGGTGACGAAGTAGACGCCGACCGCCTTGGAGCGGATCAGCTTAACGGTCTGCTCGATCTTTTCGATCAAGGCGTCCGGCGCCTTGTTGAACAAGAGATGCGCCTCGTCGAAAAAGAAAACGAGTTTCGGCTTGTCCGTATCGCCGGCCTCGGGCAGCTCTTCAAACAGTTCCGCCAGCAACCACAAAAGAAAACTGGCGTAGAGGCGCGGGCTGTTCACGAGGCGGGTGGCGTCGAGAATGCTCACCATGCCGCGGCCGTCCCGGTCCGTGCGCATGAAGTCCTGAAGGTCGAAGGCCGGCTCACCGAAGAAATGGTCGAGCCCCTCCCGATCCAGCACCAGCAACCGTCTTTGGATGGCGCCGATCGAGGCCGGCGACACATTGCCGTACATTCGGCTCAGTTCGGCGCGGCGCTCGCCGACATGGTTGAGCAAGGCGCGCAGGTCCGCGAGATCGAGCAGCAGCAGATTCTCGTCATCCGCCAATTGGAAGGCGACGTTGAGGACGCCTTCCTGGGTGTCGTTGAGGTCGAGCAAGCGCGACAGCAGGAGCGGTCCCATCTCCGTGACGGTGGTCCGAAGCGGATGCCCTTGGGCCCCGAACACATCCCAGAAGAGGACCGGAAACGCCTCATAGGCGTAGTCCGCAAAGCCGATTTTCTCCGCCCGCGCGACCAGCTTCGGGTGGAGCTTGGCCGCTTCGTCGCCCGGCGCGGCGAGGCCGGAGAGGTCGCCCTTGATGTCGGCGGCGAAGACGGGCACGCCCGCGGTCGCAAAACCTTCGGCCAGAATCTGCAAGGTGACGGTTTTGCCCGTGCCGGTCGCGCCTGCGATCAGGCCGTGTCGGTTCGCCCGGTTGAGCAGCAAGGATTGCGCCGCGCCCTCCGCGCCGCCGATGAACACCCCGCCCATGCCAAATCTCCCCTCCAAGTCTTGGCGCATCTGTACCAAGACTTTCCGCGTGCGGTCACCGGAAAACCGAGAGCTGCGGACATGCGGGTCACGCACGGCGACCGGCGGACCCGAGAGTGGGGACAGCGGACCGCCTTCGGGCGAGGCGGATGGCGAAAGGGCGGCGGCCGTCGGGCGTCAGGCTGCATCCGCCTCGACCCCGACGGCCCGCCATCATTCCGGCCGGTTAGTCGCCGCGCGCATCGAGGATGGCGTCGATTTCATCCATGACGTCGTCCATCCGGTCGATCACGGCGTCATAGGGCGCGGCGCTGGTCATATCCAGACCGGCGTCCCTGAGGATCTCCACCGGATATTTCGAGCCGCCGGCCTTCAGAAAGGCGAGATAGGTTTCCCGAGCGGCGTCGCCGCCGGTCTTCAACTGCTCCGCGAAATAGGACGCGCCGGCGATCGACGTGGCGTATTGGTAGACGTAAAAATTGTAGAAGAAATGCGGGATATACGCCCATTCCACCATTTCCCGCTCGGTGATCTCCATCACGCCGTCGTCGTGGCCGTGATAGCGCTTCAGGATCTCGCCATAGATCTCCGTCATCCGCGCGCCGGTTAAGGCTTCTCCGCGTTCGACCGCCTCGTGGATCGCCAGCTCGAATTCGGAGAACATCACCTGGCGATAAAAGGTGCCGCGCATCTGCTCGAGCGCATAGCCGAGGTAATAGAGCCGTTCGTCCTCGGTCTCGGCCTGCTCCAGCATATGCTCCTGCAGCAGGATCTCCTTGGCGATGGCGGCGATCTCCGTGGTGAAGATCGAGAAGTTGGACAACTCGTAGGGCTGCGTCTCATTGGTCAGGACCTGGTGCATCGCATGCCCCCATTCGTGGGCGTAAGTCGACGCGCTGTCATAGGAATCCTGGTGGTTCAGAAGGATCAGCGGATGGACGTCATATGAGGCCCCCGACATATAAGCGCCCGAACGTTTGCCCGGCTGGGGATAGACGTGCATCCAGCGTTGGAGCGACGCTTCGGCGAACCTCTCCGAAAAGTCCGGCCCGAGAACCTCGACGGCGGCCAAAACGTGGTCCCGCGTCTCGTCGATAGGGAAGGTCACATCGGTTTCGACCAGGGGCGGATAGATGTCGTGATAGCCGAGATCCGCCACGCCCAGCATGCGTGCGCGCAATCGGAAGTAACGGTGGAGCACGTCGATCCGGTCATTCGTCACCTGAACCAGCGTGCGATAGACTTCCTCGGGAATATTGTCGTTGGAAAGGAAGTATTGCAGCGTGTTGTCATAGTTGCGTGCTTGTGCCGTCGCGACATTGGCCTGCACTTCGCCGTTCAGCGTCGCGCCGAAGGTGCTCTCAAATTCCTTCCATTTGGCCCAATAGGCGTCGAACACGGCGATACGATCGTCACGGTTGGGATCATCGCGGTGGCGCACATAGCCAGCGGCCGTCAGATGAGCCTCGGTTCCGTCGCTCAGGGTGATGCGAGGCCAGTCCACTTCCGCATTGGCCAAAAGATCGCGCGCGTTCTGCGGCGCGGAAAGGGCCGTGCCCATGAGGGACATCACTTGCTCCGTTTCCGGAGACAGGACGTGCGCCGCTTGCCGCAGCGTATCGCGGAGGTAAAGCGCGTGCTTTTGCAGACCGGGCTCCCGGTCGATGAAACGCTCGATACGCTTTTCGCCGATCTCGACGATCTCTGGAGCCACAAAGCTCTGAGCGGCGCTCGCCGCTTGGAAAAGCGCCTGCACCCGGCCGACCATTTCCTGGCCCTTCGGATCGCCGAGATTGGCGTTGCGCAAATTCGACGCGTAGGTCCAAACGCGCAGAAGCTCCTTCGAAAAGGCTGAACGCGCGTCAAGGGCTTCCAAGAGCGTATTCGCATTTCGGCCGAGCCGACCTTGATAGCCCTCAAGGCCGTCGATCTCGCCGCGTAGACGCTCAAGCTCCGCCTCCCAGGCTTCCATGGATGGGTAAAAGTCCGTCAGGTCCCAGACATAGCGTTCGTCCGCGGCCCCGGTCGGCGCGCTCTGCGCCAAAGCGGGCGTGGCGAGCGCCGCCAAAATGAGAGCGCCCGCGCGCAAGAAAGTCGCGGCGGAGTGGTTGGCTTGGTGCGAGATCATGTCGTTCCCCTGTTCGACTGGTTTGGCCTTTGCGGCGTCATCCTTCTTGCGGATGTGAAGATCACCGTGCGCCGCCGCATAAATCCGAGGGACGCGAACCGAACGCCTTTCGGTCGAGCGATGCAAGGCTCGTTTTGCGGCGTGCATGTCGCGTCACGCCAAGGCGCTGGGCGCGCCGATCGAGCACGTCGCCTTCGCAAATGAGGCGCGTCCCCGTCGGTCGCACGGAGCCGACCGAAGAGTTCGGCGCGACGCGGCGCCGATTTCGATAGTCTCATGCGCAAGATTTCACTTCGACCGTCACCGGACGTTTCTGGCGGTTCTGAGACCAAGCGCAAAGACCGTCGGTCGCGCTGCTCACACCGTTCGTCGCGCCGCAACGACCGTTAAGGGCGCTTCTTTTCGCGTTTCAGACGTCCCTGACGGCATGAAAACCGGTCGCCTTGGCGCATCCTTCGGCGATCGCCCGTCAACGCCAACTCGGCGCGCCGGCGGCCGCAAGCGCCGTCTCCAACGCGTCCAGCTCATTGGAGAGCAGGTCGGAAAGTCGACTCTCCAGGCCTTCAAGTTCGCGTCGCGCGATGTCGCGATTCGTCCGCTGCGTGGCGGTCGGCGGTTTTGTCGAGTTGAAACTGACCGCAAGGTTCGCGCGCGCGCGGATGGAGGGCGTGATCGGCTCGTACAGCGCGTGTCGCACCTCATCGCCAGAAAGCTCGACCTTCAATTGGTCGAGCGCAGATCCAAAAGCGTCGAGCCGCAGGAACAGGTCCGGCCCGGCCCCCGGCGCCCTGAGCGCGGCCGCTTGCATGCGGGTCAGCAACTCGCCCGCACGCGCGATCCTGGCCTCCGCATCGGCGACGTTTCGAATGAGCGCCCCGACCGCCTGCTGATACGCGGCCACGCCAGCGTCGTCGGGTTCGCCTGTCAGGGGCGCGACCGACTTGACCATAAATGTCTGAGCTTCGGTCAACGCTTGCGATGCGCCATCGGCGATCGCGTAGAGTTGGACCGAATAGCGTCCTGGCGCGACGATCGGGCCGATCGGCGGCGTCACCCAAGGCGGGCGGAAGTCCGGCTCGTCCAATTGAACGGGATCGGGCGCCGGACCACGCAGATCCCACGCCACCCGATGCGCGCCGTCCCGGTTGATCGCCGCGAGCCAGCGAATGGGATTTCCTTCTGCGTCGCGCACCAGGAAGAGAAGCCGCGGCGTCGCCTCGCGCGCTTCTTCCGTCAGCACGTCCCATCCTGGAAACGGTATGCTTGCGCCCTCTTGTCGAAGCGCCTTTTCCTGTTCTCGGCGACGTTCTTTTTGTAACTTGATCGACTCCGGCAAATAATAGGTGAAGACCGCACCGAATTCCGGGTTGGGTGTTCGAAAGCTGTCGCTGCCATGGGTCGGCATGCCGCGCGCCTGTGAAGGCACGGAGGGCACGTAGCGCCAGGCGTCCCGCACGGGGAAAAGCGTCGGCGCGTTGTCCATGCCTTGCGACGCCGCCGCGCGAAGCGGCCCGTAATCGTCCAAGACATAAATGCCGCGTCCAAAAGTTGCGCCGATCAGATCATCGTCGCGACGGTGGATCTTGATGTCGCGAAACGCGATCGGCGGCGCTCCAGCGAAAGGAAACCAGTGGGCGCCGCCGTCAAGCGAGAAGTATAGAGCGTATTCCGCGCCCAAAAACAGCAGATTTGGGTTGACGTGATCCTGTTGGATCGCCCAGGCGATCGTCCCGTCGGGCAGGTTTCCAGAAATGGAGGACCAAGTTTTCCCGCGATCTTCGCTTACGAATACGTAAGGCGAATAGTCGCCGAGCTTATGGGCGTCGGCGACGGCGAACACGGTGTTCGGATCGTGGTGCGACGCCTCCACATCATTGATGAACGCGCCCTCCGGCGCCTCCGGCAGCGGCGCGGCCCGGCTCCACGTTTCTCCGCCATTCGCGCTTTCATGGATCAGGCCGTCATCGGATCCCGCATAGAGCTGACCTTCCGCGATGGGCGATTCGCTGATGCTCGTCAGGGTGGCGAATTTGGACATCGCATAGGCGTCGTGGAGGGCGTCGACGCTCCAAACACGGCCGTCATAGGGCATTTCATAGCGATTGCGGCCGGTCGTCAGGTCGCCGCTGACGGCGCGCCACGAGTCGCCTCGGTCGTCGCTCCGCCAGAAACGCTGGGATCCCACATAGATCCGGCTCGGCATGTGCGGACTGATGAGAAACGGCGTGTCCCAATTCCAACGTTCCGCGGGCTCGCCCGGCGCCGGGACAGGCTGGATCGGCTGAACTTCATTGCTGTCGCGCTCATGACGAAATAAAACGCCTTGTTGATACTCCATATAGGAAATATTGTTGTCGGACGGATCAAACGCGACGCCATAACCATCCGCCCCGAGAGGAATGTACCAGTCCCGATTGCGGATACCTTCCGTCATGGTCGTCCGGGAGGGGCCGAACACGGTTCCAAGATCCTGCGCGCCGCTGAGAATATTGTAAAATGGAAGCGCGTCATCGACGGCGACTTTATAGAATTGCGAGATTGGCAAATTGGGGAAATGTCGCCAGCGGACGCCCTGATCGAAACTTTCATAAAGGCCGGCGTCCGTACCCGCGATCAAATGAAAGTCATCTTGGGGATCGATCCATAAGGCGTGATTGTCGCTGTGCTTATCCCGTCCCGTTTCAAGAATGTTGAATGTGGCGCCGCCGTCACGCGTGACGCGCATGAACACGTCCATCTGGTAGACGAGGTCGGGATCTTTTTGTGATGCAACGATCTCTTGATAATAATGCGGTCCTGTGCCGCCAGAAATATAATCATTCTTCTTGACCCAACTTTCTCCCGAATCGTCGGATCGATAGAAGCCGCGCTCCTCCTGGGACGCTTCGATCGTCGCATAGACGCGATGGGGGCTGGCTTCACTCACGGCGAGGCCGATTTTCCCCATATCGCCTTCGGGAAGTCCTTGTGTTTTCTTGACCCAGGTCGCGCCGCCGTCGGCGGTTTTGTAAATGCCGCTTTCCGGCCCGCCGGCCATCAGACCCCAGACATGCCTGCGGCGCTGATAGGCCGCCGCGTAGACGACGTCCGGATTGGTCGGATGAAAGGCGATGTCGGCGACGCCCGTATCCTCGTCAATCTCAAGCACCGCGTTCCAAGTGTTTCCGCCGTCGGTGGTTTTGTAGACGCCGCGCTCGCCGCCGGAGGACCAGAGCGGCCCTTCCGCCGCGGCGTAGACCACATCGCTATCCCTTGGGTCGATCAAGATGCGAGAAATGTGCTCGGACCGGCGCAACCCCGTATTCACCCAGCTCGCCCCGCCGTCACGGCTTCGATACACCCCGTCGCCCCAGCCCACGTGACGGCCGCTCACATTCTCGCCCGTTCCGACCCAGACGACATTCGGATCTGTCGGGTCGACGGTGACGTCGCCGATGGAATAGGAGCCGGCTTCGTCGAAAATCGCCGTCCAGGTGATGCCCGCATTGGTCGTTTTCCAAACGCCGCCGGACCCGGCCGCCACATACCAAAGCCGCGGATGCTCGGGATGGATCGCGATGTCCGCAATGCGTCCGCCAAAGGCGGCGGGCCCGATCGCGCGAAGCGCCATGGATTTGGCGAGGGCGGCGACGGGCGCATCCGCGCCTTCGTTCGAGGCGCGATCATCGGGCTCGGCGCACGCCGCCATGCCGATCAGCAACAACCAGGTCAAAACGCCGAAGATGCTGAGTTTGTGAATCTTGTATGTGTTGCTTGACGTGTACAGCTTGATGTCCCCGCTCATATGCATGCTGGCCTCCGCTCGCGGAGCCGAGTTTCGCGGAGCCGAGTTTCGCGGCGCCGAGTTTCGCGGCGCCGGTATGATGTTCCGCCCCTTTGGGCCCGCCCGTTTCCAACGTTAGTGCATAGCCGGGCGAGGGTCTAACCTCACAAGGGCATCCGGAGCGGGCGATCGGTCAAGGAGGGAGCGGCGTGAGCTTGCGGGCGTCGGCAATCGTTCCGGAGAAGAAGCTCATCTCCAGCAATGCCGCCGATCCCGGCCGGCTGGCGCTGACACTGGCGACGCGCGAACATGGCGAAACGATTTGCAAAACCCGCTTGCAGCCTGCGCGGAGCGAGGCGCTCAGCCAGTCATTTTCTGGTGCCGGCTGCAGGAATCGAACCCGCGACCCTCTGATTACAAATCAGATGCTCTACCAACTGAGCTAAGCCGGCCCAGGCCCCTCTGGTAATCCTGCGCGGCCGGGGCTGCAAGCCGGGGGCTCGGGCGTTTCGGCCGCTTGGCGCAAGACCGTGCGCGCGCTAACCGTGCGCCATGGCCCGCATTCTGATCACCTCCGCACTTCCCTACATCAATGGCGTCAAGCATCTCGGCAATCTGGTCGGCTCGATGCTGCCCGCGGATGTCTACGCCCGCTTCGCCCGCGCGCGCGGCGACGAGGTCTTGTATCTCTGCGCCACGGACGAACATGGCACCCCGGCGGAGCTGGCCGCCGCCGCGGCGGGGCAGGACGTGGCCGCCTTCTGCGCCGAACAGCATGAGGTGCAGAAGCGGCTGGGCGAGGCGT
>CAYPOX010000074.1:0-13228 GCA_964412525.1 uncultured Caulobacterales bacterium | reverse complement strand
ATCGCATCGAAAAGGACGGACAACGTCCAATCCAGCTCTTCCCCGCCGCCGGCGAACATGACGTCCTGCTTGCCCCATTGAATGAGTTCGGCTGCGTTGCCGACGCAATGGAGCGACGTGGTGCATGCAGAGCTGATCGAGTAGCTGAGACCCTTGATTTTGTGCCGCACCGCCAGGGTTGCGGAATTGGTGGAGCTCATCGCCTTGGGCACGGCCAACGGCCCAACCCGCTTCGGCCCCTTTTCCCGGGTGATGTCGGCTGCAGCGACGATCGCCTTCGTGGACGGGCCTCCTGAGCCCATCACCATGCCGGTCCGTCCATGGCTGACGTCACGCTCATCGAGACCCGCATCCGCGATCGCCTGGTCCATGGCGACCGCGTTCCAAATCGCGCCGTCGCCCATGAACCGTTTGTCGCGGCGCTCCAAGGCCGTCTCCGGATCCAAGGTCGGCGCGCCGTGCACGCGACACCGAAATCCAAGCTCCGCGTAGCGGGGTGCGGCCACGACGCCCGACCGTCCGGCGCGCAACGCGTCGGACACTTCCTGCGCGTCGCCGCCGATCGACGACACGATCCCAAGACCCGTAATGACCACTCGGCGCATGGCGATCCGCTCCTGGCTCAGCCTGCGATTTGTTCGCCGGGATTCTCGAACAAGCCGACGCGCAGATCTTTCGTGCGATAGACCGTCTTGTCGTCCACCGCGACCTCGCCATCGGCGATGCCAAGCGCGAAACTCCGGCGAAACACGCGTTTCACGTCCAATCGATACGCGACCCGCTCCGCATTCGGAAGCACCTGCCCGGTGAACTTGACCTCCCCAGCGCTCAAGGCGCGACCGCGTCCGGGCGCGCCGGTCCAGGCGAGAAAGAAGCCGAGCAATTGCCATAAAGCGTCCAATCCCAAACAACCGGGCATGACCGGGTCGCCTTGGAAATGGCATCCGAAAAACCAGAGATCCGGCGTCACCTGAAGCTCGGCGCGGGCGAGGCCGCGCCCGAACGCGCCGCCGTCGCCACGGATCTCAGGAATGGAGTCGAACATCAGCATGGGCGGCGCGGGCAATTGGGCGTTGCCCGGCCCAAAAAGCCGGCCTTCGCTGCAAGCTAACAAGGCTTGATGGTCGAACGCGTTGGGAAAATTGGACATTCGGACGCGCTAGCATGGGGCGCGCAGCCCGCGCAACACGCAGTCAGTTCGTTTCGTCCGGCGACACGCCCTGGAGCCATACCGCCCTCACCCAGCCCCGTCGCCCATCGACCTGAACTGCGCACCAACCGTCCTCGCAGCTTTCAAGGCGCGCCACGACGCCGTTGCGCAGGACAGATTCGATCGGCGCGCCGGGTTCGGGCCGCGTGCGCAGATTGATCGCGCCATGACCGCTGGCGATCACGACGTGTCGGCGCAGGCTCGTCAAGCGAACATGGACCCAGACCAGATCACCGTCCGGGTCGCGCAACCTCAGCCAGTTCGGCGTCTCCGCGACCACCTCCATGGGAAGACCGCGCCGACGGTAGACCCACAGAATCCGGTGCTCGCGGCTCGGGCCAACCCGGCCATAGACCTTATCCGCCCGGAGCGAGATCCAACGCTCCGACGCCTTCGCCCCTAGGGGGTCTTGCGCCATCCCGGCGAACGCGAACACACAGGAGAAGCGAAGGGCGAAAACCGCGACGGGTCGCGCGCGCCGCCGAACGCGGTAAGATCGCGCAGTCCGCAGCGCTTCGCGCGAAAGTCGAAGGGGATACGCCGCCATGTCGTCCAAACCGCTCGTCATCGTCACACGCAAACTCCCGGACCCGGTCGAAATCCGTATGGCGGAACTTTTCGACGTGCGATTGAACGAAGACGATTCGCCCTTCGACGTCGAGGCCATGATCGCCGCAGCCCGCGAAGCCGACGTGCTGGTGCCCACCGTGACGGATCGAATCGACGCACGCGTGTTGGCCCAGGCGGGCGAGCGGCTGCGCCTGATCGCCCAGTTTGGGGCGGGAGTCGACAACATCGACGTCGGCACCGCCACCAATCGCGGAATCGCCGTCACCAACACCCCGGGGGCCCTGACCGAAGACACGGCCGATTTCGCCATGGCGTTGATCCTGGCTGCGCCGCGGCGACTTGTCGAAGGCGCGGTTCGCCTCAGCGAAGGCGGATTCGCGGGTTGGAGCCCGACCTGGATGTTGGGCCGCCGGATTGGGGGCAAGCGCCTCGGCATTGTCGGCATGGGACGGATCGGTACGGCGATCGCGCGACGGGCCCGCGCCTTCGGACTTCACGTGCATTACCACAACCGCAGGCGCGTCCATCCCGATGTGGAGCGCGAACTCGACGCCACCTATTGGGACAGCCTCGATCAAATGCTCGCGCGTATGGACGTCGTCTCCGTGAACTGCCCGCATACGCCGGCGACCTATCACCTGTTGTCCGCCCGGCGACTGGAGCTGCTTCAACCGCACGCCTTTCTCGTGAACACCTCCCGCGGCGAAGTGGTGGACGAGAACGCCCTGGCGCGATTGTTGGAGGCGGAACGGATCGCGGGCGCCGCGCTCGACGTCTTTGAGCACGAACCCGCCATCAATCCGCGCCTCATGAAACTTCCCAACGCCACATTGCTCCCTCATATGGGCTCCGCGACGTTAGAGGCGCGGATCGATATGGGCGAAAAGGTGATCATCAACATCAAAACCTGGGCGGATGGCCATAGACCGCCGGACCGGGTGTTGCCAGGCGCGCTTTGAGCCGCCCATGACGCCGCCCTCCAAGCACGCGTCTTGGGAAGCCTATTGGGGGCCCCGCCAAGAAGCGTTCGTCGGCGAGGGCGTCGAGACCCATCCGCGGCTCGACGCCTTTTGGCGCGCGGCCTTGGACGAGACGCGGCCGGGCGCACATGTGCTGGACGTGGCGTGCGGCGGAGGGTCGATCTCCAAACGCGCGGATCCGAATCGAGTTCATCTTTTCGGACTGGATGTGGCGCGTTCTGCGCTCGCGGAATGGCGGAAGGCCTGTCAGGGGCAAGCGGTGTCGGCGTCGGCGTCGGCGATGCCCTTTCGCGACGCCGCGTTCGACTTTGTCGGCAGTCAGTTCGGCGGTGAATACGCAGGACTGAAAAAGGCGGTGGAAGAGGGCGCGCGCGTGCTGGCGCCAGGAGGGCGGCTACTCTGGCTCGTGCATTGCGCTGGCGGCGCGTTGGAGATCGAAGTGACCGCGCGGCTCAATCGGATCGACGATCTGGCGCTTGACCGACGGTTCATTCCCGCCGCGCGGTCCGGCTTTCAAGCGCTTTGGGATTATGAGTCCGGACGTCGGTCGGAGCGGAGCGCCACCGCTGATCTGCAAGCGTTCAAATCTGCGGTCGGGCGCTTGGAAGCCGCCATGGCGCGCGAACAAGGTGACGGCTTGACGCAGCATTTGTATCAGGGCGTTCGACAATTGTTTGAACGGCGAGAGAACTATGCGCCGGAAGATATCGCCTCATGGCTCGACGGAATGGAGAGCGAGATTCGCGCCTATCGGGCTCGAATGGCGGCGATGCGTGAAGCGGCGGCGGATACGGACGCGATCGGCGAAGCCTTCGCCATGCTTCGCGCCCGCGATTGCGACGGTCCCGCCCCACATGCATTTCATTTGAAAGACGACGATCCGCCCGCCGCCTGGATCCTCGACGTGAGTCGCGCCGCCTGACGCGTTTAAACGCCGGTCGAGCCGAATCCGCCGCCGCGATCGGTTCCGTCCAGATCCTCGCCTTCTTGGAAAAGAGCCGTCGGAGCCGGCGCCACCACAAGCTGGGCGATCCGGTCGCCGCGTCGAATCTCCACCGGTTCCGCGCCGAGATTGACGAGAAGGACCTGCACTTCGCCGCGGTAATCGCTGTCGATGGTGCCCGGCGCATTCAAGACGGTCAGGCCTTGGCGCAGCGCCGCGCCGGAACGCGGGCGGACCTGCCCCTCCCAACCGTGAGGGATCGCCATGGCGAAGCCCGTCGGAACCAAACCGCGCGCGCCCGGCTCCACGAGCAATGGCGCGTCGTCAGGCACGGCCGCCGCCAAATCGGCGCCGGCGGATCCGCGCGTGGCGTAGGTCGGAAGCGGAAGTCCCCTGCCGTGGGGAAGGCGGAACAGGCGGACGGTCGGCGTTTCACCCATGGGCGCGATCCGTGCTCTCAAGTCGCGCCGCCGCCCAACTCATGAGGCGCCGGGCCGTCTCTTCCTTGGACAGTTCAGGCCACGCATCCTCGCCTTCTTGGGTGACGACGACGACGCGATTCCGCGATCCGCCCATCACGCCCGTCCCCGGCGACACGTCATTGGCGACGATCGCGTCCGCGCCCTTTTTGGCGAGTTTCGCACGCGCGTGCGCAAGCACGTTCTCCGTTTCAGCGGCGAACCCGATCACCAAGCGAGGGCGCAGAGCGCCATGCGCCACGGTCTTGAGAATGTCCGGATTGGCGACGAGCCGAAGCGTCATGGCGTCGTCGCCGGATTTCTTCATTTTTTGCGAAGCTTCGGTCTCCACGCGCCAATCGCCGACCGCCGCGGCGAACACGCCGACATCCGCGGGCAAGGCGGCCTCCACGGCCGCGGCCATGGCGTGGGCCGTTTCGACGGCTCGCATGGTGACGCCCGAAGGCGGCGGCAAGGCGACGGGACCGCTCACCAGGGTGACGTCGGCGCCGAGATCGCGCGCAGCCTCGGCGATGGCGTAACCCTGTTTGCCGCTTGAGCGATTGGCCAGATAGCGCACGGGGTCGATCGGCTCATGAGTCGGCCCGGCCGTGACCAGAACATGGCGGCCCGACAAGGGCTTCGGCCCCTCGATCGCCTGGGGACCGCTTTTGGGCTCGGCGCGGAAGAAGCTTTCGATCGCTGCAAAAATCTCCGCCGGCTCCGCCATGCGCCCATAGCCGAACTCCCCACACGCCATGGAGCCCTCATTCGGTCCCACAACCAGCGCGCTGTCGGATCGGAGCGTCGCCAAGTTGCGGCGCGTCGCCGGATGCTCCCACATTCGAACATTCATCGCAGGCGCGAACATCACCGGCTTGTCCGTCGCCAAGAGCGCCGTGGAGGCCAGGTCGTCCGCATGGCCGTTCGCGGCCTTGGCCATCAGATCGGCGGTCGCCGGGGCCACAACCAACAGGTCCGCCGCGCGCGACAACTCGATATGGCCCATCTCCACCTCATCGGTGAGCGAGAAAAGATCGTCATAGACCTTATCTTCGGTGAGGGCGGCGACCGAAAGCGGCGTCACAAACTCTTTCGCCGCGCGCGTCAGAATGGCGGTGACGTCGATCCCCGCCTTCCGCATGAGGCGGATGGTCTCGAGACTTTTGTAGGCGGCGATGCCGCCGCCAATGATGAGCAGAACGCGTCGCGCGGTCATGGCGTCCTCCGAATCGCGGCGACCATAGCCGGGCCGCTCAGCCTTGGCATCCGCCGCAGTAAAAGGTGGACCGTCCGGATTGAACGATCCGTTTCACCGGATCGCCGCATCGGAGGCAGGCTTGGCCCTCCCGTCCATAGACCTGGAACGCGTGCTGGAAGTAGCCCAGGCCGCCATCCGCATGGGCGTAGTCGCGTAATGAGGATCCGCCAGCCCGGATGGCGGCGGTCAGCGTCGCCTTAATGGCGGCGACCAGCGCCGCGATCCGTCGCGGTCCAAGGCCCCCGGCCACACGCCGGGGAGAGAGACCGGCCATGAACAACGCCTCGCAGACATAGATGTTGCCTAGGCCCGCCACGATCCGCTGATCAAGCAGCGCCGCCTTAAGGTTGGTGCGCTTTCCCGCGAACGCGGCCGTCAGGAGATCCACATCGAAGGCGTCGGAGAGCGGCTCCACCCCCAAATCTTTCAGACGGGGATGATCACCCCACCCGCCGGGCGTCACATAATCCAGATACCCGAAGCGGCGAGGGTCATTCAGCACGAAACCGCCCCCGTCGGCCATTCGCATCACCACATGATCATGCTTTGGATCGCGCCCTTGAGCGTGCGCGAATCGCCCGAGAAGGAGTTCCGCCTCGGCTCCGGAGGCTGCGGTCACCCGTCCCGACATGCCCAGATGCAGAAGCATGGCGGCCCCATCCTCAAGCCGAAAGACGACATACTTCGCCCGCCGCGCCACGCTTTCCACGCGCCGCCCTTCAACCCGCGCCGCAAGGCCTTCGGGAATCGGGAAGCGCAGATCCGGCCGGCGCAACTCCAAACGCGCGATGCGCCGTCCTTCGAGGTTGGGGGCGAGGCCGCGCGCGACGGTCTCCACTTCCGGCAGTTCGGGCATGACCTGTCTAGAAACCGCAGCGGCGCGGAACGCAAGCTGCGGCATGGTCGAAACGCGAATTCCCAAGACGCCGCGCGGTGATTAGGGTCCGCGCCATGACAGACGACTCGAACAACACGCAACTTGCATCCTTCGGCTATGAGGACGTCCCCCCGGAGGAGAAGGTCCGGCGCGTGGGGGGCGTGTTCTCCTCGGTCGCGCGCCGCTACGACTTGATGAACGATTTGATGTCCTTTCGGCTCCATCGGGTTTGGAAGGACGCCCTGGTGGCGCGGCTGAGTCCCAGCGGGAACGCCAAGGTGCTGGATATGGCCGGCGGCACCGGAGACGTGGCCGAACGGATCGCCCGCGTCCTGGGCCGACGCGGCCCGCGCGGTCTTGTCGCGCTGTGCGACGTGAACGCCGACATGCTGGCGGCGGGCACGGAACGGACGCCGGATCGCTTCGTCCACACCGCCCCGATTCTGCGCATGGCCGGCGACGCCCTTCGCGCGCCCTTTAACAACCAGACGTTTGACGGCTACACGATCGCCTTCGGCATTCGGAACGTGGTCGATCTCGACGCCGCCCTAACGGAGGCGCGGCGCGTGCTGCGGCCCGGCGGAATGTTCGTGTGCCTGGAGTTTTCGCACCCCGCCATCCCGGTCTTCAAACAGGCCTATGACCTTTATTCCTTCCGGGTCATCCCACTGATCGGCCGCGCAGTGGCCAATGACGCGGCGAGCTATCGCTATCTGGTGGAGTCGATCCGCCGCTTTCCGCAACAGGACGTTTTCGCCGCACAGATCGAGTCGGCGGGATTCCGGCGCGTTGGATGGCGCAATCTCACCGGCGGCGTCGCCGCGCTCCATTGGGGTTGGCGCAGCTAAGAGAAAAAGCGGGGCCAAGAGGTCCGCCGCGCCCTGCAGACCGCAACGACCAAGATCGGCGCAGCCCAAATGAGAATATGCGCCGCCGCTCTCAACCTCCCGCGACGTCGCGCCCCCCGCGACAGAGCGATGCTGCGGCGCCATAAGGCGGCATGGCTTTCGGTTTGGTGCATGCGGCGCGCTTGGCGCGCGCGGGAGCGGCTTTGGCGCGCTGGCGGCTCTTGCCTCCGCCGGAGCACGCCCACCAATTGCCTTTTGTCCTGCGGCTGGCGGGCGTCTTGTCGCTCTGGCTCGGCCGCCATCGCACCCGCGGCATGTCCGCCGGCGCCCGACTCGCTAAAGCGCTCGAAGGCTTGGGGCCCACTTATGTGAAGCTCGGCCAAATGCTCGCCACACGGCCGGACGTCCTTGGGGCGAAAAACGCGCTCGATCTTCAGCAACTTCAGGATCGTCTGAAGCCGTTCTCTCAAGAGGCCGCGGAGATGGCCATCCGTAAAGATCTCGGCCAACCGATCGACGCCCTTTTTGAAAGTCTCGGTCCGGCGGTCGCAGCGGCTTCCGTGGCGCAAGTGCACAAGGCGCGCATCCGCCATCCCTGGCCCGGCGAACCGTTAGAGGTGGCGGTCAAAATCCTCCGCCCGGGCGTGGAACGGCGTTGCGCGCGCGAGGTTGCGGCCCTGCGCTGGGTCGCACGGTGGGCGGAGGCGTTGGTCCCTGCGTCCCGTCGCCTGGAGCCGGTGAGGTTCGTCGAGACTCTGGCCGCCGCGATCAAGCGCGAACTGGACCTGCGTATGGAGGCGGCGGGAGCCGACGAGCTGCGGGAGCGCGCCCGTCCGGAGACTGATTTGGTGATCCCGCGCGTGGCTTGGTCCCGCACGGGGAAGCGCGTGATGACGCTGGAATGGATCGACGGCGTGAAGCTGAACGACCATGCCGGTCTTGACGCGGCGGGATGGGACAAGGCTCGGCTCGCCCGCCGACTCGTCGGACTGTTCCTGACCCACGCCATGCGGGAGGGCGTCTTTCACGCGGACATGCATCCGGGAAATCTGTTCGCCCTGCCCGATGGTCGGATCGCTTTCGTCGATTTCGGGATCATTGGCCGTTTGGACCGCGGCGCCCAACGCTATCTGGCGGAAATCCTCTGGGCGTTCTTCGCGCGGGACTATGACCGCGCCGCCGCCATGCACTTCGAAGCCGGCTATGTGCCCGAGCACCAGACCCGAGCTGATTTCGCCCAAGCGCTGCGCGGGGTCATCGAACCTGTCCAGGGCAAGCGTGCCGCGGAGATGTCCATGGCGCGCACGCTGATGCATCTTTTTGAGATCACCGCCATGTTCGACATGCGGCTGCGGCCGGAATTGGTGATGCTGCAAAAGACGATGGTGACCGTGGAGGGTGTGGCGCGCGGCCTCGACCCGCAATTCGACGTGTGGGAAGCGGCGCGGGAGCCCGTCGAGGCCTTCGTCGCCAAGCGGCTCGGCGCGGAGGCTTACGCCAAGGAGGCGGCGCGCGGGGTCAATGAATTGGCGCGCCTGGCTGTGCGCCTCCCGGATTTGGCGGAGCAGAGCGAGCGCGCGCTGAACCGTCTGGGCAGCGGCGAAATCGCCCTCTCGGACGAGGCGCTCCGCCGCATCGCCACGGCGCTTCACGCGCGGGGGCGCTGGTGGCGCCGCTTCTTCTGGATGGCGGTGGGGGCCGGCGGCGTCTGGTTGGCGATCCAAGGTTTTTAGAAACCTCAGCTGCCTCCTAGCCGGTAGATGACCTCCGCGCAGACGCCGTGACGAACGACCTTCACGCCGTTTTCGGTTTTCGCAGGGTAACGCCATTGCGACACGGCGGCGGTCGCGGACTTGTTGAACACGTCGTTCGGCAAGAAATCGACCACCTCGATATTGATCGGCCGGCCTTCCGCATCCACGTCAAAGCAAAGCTTCACGAAACCTTGCGTCCCACGCTGCTGCGCCTTGATCGGGTAGAAGGGCGGAACGCGAAATTCGGGCTGAATATCGAACTCCCCGATATTCATGGCCAGGTCGAGGCGGCGAAACTCGAATTCCGGATGGGTCGTCTTCATCGCCGCCAAACGTGGCGCTTGGGCGATTTTGTCCAACCGACCGCTCATTGCTGAAGGCGGCGTGATGCGTTCCGGCGGTTTCGGCCGCGAGCGATCCTTGTGGCGGACGTCCTCATTGCGATCCGGACGCGCCAAGGCGATGCGATGGGTTTTATCCTCTTCCAGGACGCCGTTTGGTCGCTCGACCAAGTACGCCATGATAAACAGCAGACCGACGGATGCGCCCGCGGCGAACGGCGCGCAAATCGCCAGACGCCACTTCCTGCGAAGCAGCGCGTGCATATCGACCCCTTTGGCGTTGCCGCTCTTATCAATTTGAGCGCGTATGAGACGCCGCTGCGCGATCGGATGCAAGGTGTTTTTTGAACGCATGAGCGGCGGGCGCGCGTGGACGTGGAGGCGCGCGCGCGTTATCGATGCGCGCCAGCCGCACCACGGGGAACGGGAAGGCTCGGACCATGACGACGTCGGCGCTATTGGCCGGGGCCCTTGCTTGGGTCATCGCCGCAAACGCCTATCTGGCGCATGCGCCGGACATTCCCTTGCCGGACGGCTTCACTGAGATTGAAGAGGCCGCGACCGTGTTCGACAAGAGCTCCGGCCGCGTGATCTCCGCAGCGGCGCGCGGGCCTGGCGACGCCGATGCGGCGGCCCTGTTCTATGCGGAGGCGCTCGCTGGTCTCGGTTGGCGGCCCGAGGAAGGGCCTTCGGGATCCATGGCGTTTCAGCGCGGCGGCGAGCGTCTGATCATTCAGGCCGCCCATGACGCCGCAGGCGGGTTGCGTTTGGAGTTTTCGATCCGACCGACGGCCGAAGAGCCATCGAACCCATAAGGAGGGGAGCACAATATGGGCTATCAAACGATCGTGGTGGAGGCGTCGGACGGCGTCGGTCTCATCACCCTGCACCGTCCGGACGCGATGAACGCTTTGAACGGGGAGTTGATCGGGGAGCTCGGGGCGGCGCTGGACAAGTTCGCCACCGACGACGACGTCCGCTGCGTCGTCATTGCGGGATCGACAAAAGCCTTCGCCGCCGGCGCCGACATCAAGGAGATGCGTGAACGCGGATTTCCGGGCACCTATGTGGAGGATTTTCTCTCCCCTTGGGACAAGATCGCCGCATTTCGCAAGCCGATCATCGCGGCCGTCTCGGGTTACGCCTTGGGCGGCGGATGCGAACTCGCCATGATGTGCGACATCATTTTGGCGTCCGAAACGGCGAAATTCGGTCAACCGGAGATCACGCTGGGCGTGATGCCGGGTGCTGGCGGCACCCAGCGTTTAACCCGTTTCATCGGCAAATCGAAGGCGATGTATCTGTGCCTTTCGGGCAAGATGATGGATGCGGCTGAGGCGGAGCGTTGCGGCTTGGTGGCGAAGATCTATCCGGTCGACGAGTTGATGGACGCCGCGAAGGAGCTCGCCGCCACCATCGCGGGCATGTCCAGCCCGATTGCGATGATGACCAAAGAGTCGGTCAACCGCGCCTATGAGACCACACTGGCCGAGGGCGTCCGTTTCGAGCGTCGGCTCTTCCACGCCATGTTCGCCACGGAAGACCAGACCGAAGGCATGACGGCGTTCGTCGAGAAGCGGAAGCCCCAATTTCGGAACCGCTGACCGGAGCCGCGTCTTGACCAGGGGAAGCGGTTAGGCTATCCGCCCGGCTCCGCGCGGCGCGTCCGCCGCGCGCGGGATACGCATAGATCGGGATCTGGAATGGCGAACACCTATTCCGCGAAGCGGATGGTTCGGAAGATCGAGCGTCGCACGGCGCTCAACAAGGCGCGTAAATCGCGCGTGCGCACCTATTTGCGTTTCGTCGAGGAAGCGATCGCCGCCGGCGATCGGGACGCCGCACTCGCAGCGTTTCGGCGCGCTCAACCCGAGATCATGCGCGCCGCCGGCAAGGGCGTGTTCCATCCGCGCATGGCTGCGCGGAAGGTGTCGCGGCTGGCGCAACGTGTCAAAACGATGACGCCGGCGCGCTGAGCGCGTTCTAATCCTTTCGAAGAATGTCGCTTGGCCGCGCCTTGTGCGCGGCTTTCGTCGTTGGCGCTGTCATCGTTCCGTCATCAAATGTGCGGGGACAGCTCGCGGGCGCGCTGTAACATAATGGTTTTTCCGACCGTCAAGCACTGATTCGCCGCTTCGTTCAAAAAATTGTCACGCGGCGTCAAGCCGAGCGGTTGCCACGTCGTCCTGGGCGGCGATACTATCGAAGTATAACGAGGTAATGGTTCTCAGGCGGGCGGATATAGTCTGAGCACGGCCTTTATTGGCCGTGGCGACTGCTGGCGTGTTTTTTTGCAGCGCAGCGACCATTTGAGCGAGGGTTGGGTTTGGCGCCATGGGATCGTTGAGCGACTTCATTGGTCGGCGTTTGTGCAAGCAGCACCGGGCGCGGCGGCGCCTGAAGCGCACGCGGGCGAACAGCCTCCTACATTAGATGGCGCGCTTCGGCGCATTCCCTTCATGTTGGATCCCGGGCGGGGCCCGGCGAACGAAGTCGACACGGTCGACTTCGCACCGAGGAGATTTGCAGTGACCAGTTTTGCGGGCGATGTCGGCGTAGTCTCGTCTGATGCGGTCAAGGACCCTGCCCAAGGGGTTTGGCCGTGGGTTCGAGGCCGCCTTTTGGAAGAGTTCGGGCGCGCGACGTTCGAATCTTGGCTGGACGGCCTGCACCTGGTGACCTTTGAGAACGACGAGGTGACGCTTGGGGCCCGCACGCGATTTCTCAAGGATTGGATTGAAACGCATTACCTTGATCGGATCGCCGATTTGTGGCGGGAGGCGGCGCCGGGCGTGCGGCGCGTTCAGCTGATCGAAGCGAATGGCGGCCGGACGGCGCAGGCTGCGAAGCCGTCGACGGCGGTTAAGGCCGCCCAGGCGGCCTCGGACGCGGAAGACCTCGACAAATGGGGATCGCCGCTCGACCCGCGGTTCACGTTTGATAGCTTTGTCGTCGGCCGCTCCAACGAGTTGGCGCATGCGGCGGCGCGGCGCGCCGCCGAAGCTGGCGACGTGCCGTTCAACCCGCTTTTCCTGCACGGCGCCGTCGGCTTGGGCAAAACCCATTTGATGCACGCCATCGCCTGGGAGATCCGCCGCCGGGATCCGTCAAAGACGGTGCTTTATCTGTCGGCGGAGAAATTCATGTTCCAATTCGTCTCCGCCCTGCGCTTCAAAAACACCATGGCGTTCAAAGAGCGTTTCCGGCAGGTGGACGTCCTGATGGTGGACGACGTGCAGTTCATCGCGGGAAAGGACTCCACCCAAGAGGAGTTTTTCCACACCTTTAACGCCCTTGTGGACCATCGTCGCTTGGTGGTCGTCTCCGCCGATCGCTCGCCGACCGATTTGGACGGCATCCAAGAACGCATTCGCTCGCGTCTTGGCTGGGGCTTGGTCGCGGACATTCACGCCACGGATTACGAACTTCGGCTTGGCGTTCTGCAGAACAAGGCGGAGGAGGCGCGCGCCGTCCATCCGGAATTCGACGTCCCGGACGCGGTGTTGGAGTTCTTGGCGCGCAAGGTGAACACCAATGTTCGCGAGCTGGAGGGCGCGTTCAATCGGCTGGTCGCCCATGCGACCCTGGTGGGGCGCCCGATCGAGTTCGACGGAGCCAAGGAATTGTTGGCGGATCTGCTGCGTGCGAGCGAAAGGCGCGTGACGATCGACGAGATTCAACGTTTGGTCGCGGAGCATTACAACATTCGGCAATCCGATATGTTGTCGGCCCGACGCGCGCGTCAGGTGGCGCGGCCCCGCCAGGTCGCCATGTTCCTCGCAAAGAAACTCACCACACGGAGCCTTCCGGATATCGGCCGCCGTTTCGGGGGTCGCGACCACACCACGGTGATGCACGCCGTGAAACGCGTCGACGCCCTTTACGCCGCCGATCCGGCGATCCGCGAGGACGTCGACATTTTGCGCCGTCGGCTGGTGGGCTGACCGTCAGACGGCGGACGCATCAAGCGGTTCGGGCGCGCGTTT
>CAYPOX010000073.1:0-13485 GCA_964412525.1 uncultured Caulobacterales bacterium | reverse complement strand
CACCTCCCGGGCGCGGCGCAGCTGGCGGGCGGCTGCGGCGCCGAACCGAAAGCCCTCGGGGACCTCTTCGTCTTCCTCGAACAGCGCGACCACCAAATCCGGATCGACGCCGACCTCGTGAATCGAACGACCGGACGGCGTGTAATATCTCGCGGTCGTCAGGCGAATCGCGCCTTTCAGGCCGTTGCGGATCGGCAAGATGGTTTGAACGGATCCTTTGCCGAAGCTGGTTTCGCCGACGACCGTCGCACGTTGGCGATCTTGCAGCGCGCCGGCCACGATTTCCGAGGCGGAGGCGGAGCCGCGATTGATCAGCACCACGATCGGCAGGCCGTCCGCGATGTCTCCGCGCCGCGCATTGAAGCGCTGCACGTCCTTCGTGCGCCGCCCCCGGGTCGACACGATCTCGCCGCCCTCAAGAAAGGCGTCGGACACCTCGACCGCCTGATCCAAAAGGCCGCCTGGATTGTTGCGCAGGTCCAAGACCAAGCCGGTCATGCTCGGCCCGATCTCGTCCTTCAGAATGCCGACCGCGTCTTTCAGACTGGACGCGGTGCGTTCGCTGAACGTGCGAATGTGAATATAGCCGATCCCGTCATAGGCGGCCCAATCGACCGGGTTCACCTCGATGATGTCGCGGGTGATCTCCACGTCGAACGGCGCGACGCCCTCGCGCGCGATCGTGATCACGACACGGGTGCCGGGTTCGCCCTTCAGGCGGTCGATGGCCTCGTTCTGCGAAAGTCCCGCGACCGGTTCGGATTCGATGTGGGTGATAAGGTCGTCGGTCTTCAACCCGGCCTCGTCCGCAGGCGTCCCCGAGATGGGCGACACGATCTTAACCGCGTCCTTCTCCATAATGATCTCGATGCCCAAACCGCCGAACTCGCCGCGCGTCTCTTCGGTCATCGTCTCGAAGCTCGTCGGATCGAGATAGCTCGAATGGGGATCCAGGGAGTGGAGCAATCCGTCGACGGCGGATTTCATCAACTCGTCGTCGTCGACATCCGTCACATAAAAGGCATGAACCTTTTCAAAGACTTCGCCGAAGAAATCGAGCTGCTCAAACGGCAAATCGTTGTCCCGACCCGCCGACGAAGCGGCTGCGGTGAGCGATGCGCCCCCCAGCCCGCCAAGCGCGAAGGCGATCGTCAAAAAGGCCGCGCCCACCGGATTCCGCTTCATAAAATTCAATCCTTCTCTCGCGTTCCGCATCTCTGCTAACCGCCGGTTATGGCGTAAGCTTGGCGGAACCAACTCAATGGGTCCACTGGCCGACCATCGAGCCTTATCTCCAGATAAAGACTTGACCCATTTCCAGTTTCGAGTCGACCGATCGCCACGCCGGGTCGAACAAGATCACCCACCCTGGCGTAGAGTTCGGACATGCCTGCAAGAATAATATGCCCGCCGCGGCCCGCGTCCAGGATCACGACCTGGCGATAGTTGCGAAAGGGTCCTGCGAACAGCACGCGCGCAAAGGCCGGAGCGGCGATCTGGGCCCCGGCTGCGGCCTCCAGCGTCATGCCCCGCGCTGGAAGGCCGCTGGGCGTCGGGTCCCCGAAACGCGTCGCCAAGATCCCAACCACCGGCGCACGCAGGTCGCCATTCTCCGGGAGACCGCTGGGCGCGTTTCGACGGGGGCTGGGCCGGGGGCGAAATCCGCGCAGTTTCCGCTCCAACAGCGCTTCCGCTTTCAAACGGACGCGGAATGGCGGCGCGGCCTCTTCCTCCGGCCGGGTGAGACGGGACAACAACTCCGTCAGTGTGAGCGCCTCCGAGGCGGCCGCCTCCGCACGCGCTTGCGCCGCCTGTGCGGCGTTGTCCAAGGCGTCGCGGCGGCGATTGGCGTCATCCGCCAGGGCGTCGATCCGCGCACGTTCCTCGGCGGCGCGTTCGGCCGCGGCGGCGAGGGCGCGGCGACGGGATTCCGCGCGGGCTTCGATATCCGCCAAGGCTGTCGCCGCATCCGCGTGACGGCGCATCTCGTCGGCGTGGCGTTCCGACAACGAGCGTACGACAAGGGCGGCGCGCGCCGCATCCACGGCGCTCTCCGGCTTCGCCAATGCGGCCCATCCCAAGCGGGCGTTGGCCACGACCGCCAGCGCCGCCGCGAGCCGGCGCGCCTCATGCGCCGCGGAATCGCGCGCGGCCTCCGCGTTGCGCCTCTCAAGCGTCAAACGGCGCAGGGCGATCGTCGCCTCCAAAGCGTCCGCCTCCACGGCGCGCGCCGCTGCGGCGGCGGTCGCGAGTTCGGCCCGCCGCTCAGCGGCCAAGTCGGCTGCCGCCTGGGCCTCCGCCATGAGATGCTCCGCCTCTTCGAGCGCCGTCGCCGCTTCCCGCCGAAGGGTGGCGAGCGCGTCTTCGGCAGCCTGTGGGCGCTGCTCCTGGGCATGGGCCGCGCATGCGGCCAGGACTGCCAGAAACGCGACGACGGACAGACGCATGGAGTCAGGCGCGGTGATAGGGGTGATTGGCCAAAAGGCTGAGGCCCCGGTAGATCTGCTCAGCCGCAAGAACCCGCGCCAATTCGTGCGGCCATGTCATGGCGCCGAACGCCACCACATGGGTCGCCGCGCGCCGCAACCGCTCGTCCAAGCCGTTTGGCGGGCCGATGACGAACATGACGTCGCGACCTTCCGCGCGCCCCGCGTCCAGCGTTTCGGCCACGGACTGGCTGGTCCAAGCCGCGCCGCGTTCGTCGAACACGACGGTCACGGCGTCAGGATGGATCGTGTCCGCCAAACGCGCCAGGGCGTCGCCGCGTCGGTCGTCGATCTCGCGTTCCGCCACATCGGAAACGCCCAGCCCGCGCGCCAAGCCGCGGGCCCGTTCGAAATAGCGATCGATCAACATGCGCTCCGGTCCCGCTTTCAAGCGGCCGGCGGCCGTCAGCACGACCTGCAAAACGTCAGACGGCCTGGGTCGAAGCGAGTTCCGGCGCCCACATCTTCTCCAGATTGTAGAAGGCGCGCACCTCAGGCCGAAACACGTGAACGATCACGTCGCCCGCATCGACCAAGACCCAATCCGCTTGCGGCAGGCCTTCGACTCGCACGCCGGCATGGCCCGCATCCTTCAGTCGGCGCGCCAAATGGTCCGCGACCGCCGCCACATGGCGTTGGGACCGGCCCGAGGCGATCACCATGACGTCGGCGAGGGACGATTTCCCAGCGAGAGGGATTTCGACGACATCTTGCGCTTTGTCGTCGCTTAAGACCGCGAGAACCGTATCTCGGACAGTGTCCGAGGAACGGTCGTCAGTGTGGTCGGCGCGGTCCGCCGACGGCGTTGGATCGAGCAGGGCGATCCTCTCCCATGACTGTTGAACGGCTAAAAGCTAGCACGAGTCGGGGCATGAAATCGAGATCATGCGGCGTCGAACCAGCACAAAGCGAAGCGCGCCTCCGGATCCGTCCAAAACGTGCGGATTTCGAATCCCGCGGCCGCCCCAAGGCTCTCAATCTCCGCGCGCTGAAACTTTCGTGAGTTCTCCGTGTGGATGTAGTCGCCCTTGTCGAACGCGAAGCTCCGCCCTCCCAAGACGATCCGGGTCGGGCGGGTCGCCGCTAAGCGCATTTCGATTCGGCTCTCCCCATCAACCCAAATGGCGGCGTGCGCGAATGCGTCAAGCTCAAGCTTTGCACCCAATTCGTTCTTTAAGCGTTTAAGAACGTTAAGATTAAAACGCGCGGTGACGCCCTCGGCATCGTCATAGGCCGGAATGATCACCGCCGGGTCTTTGCGAAGATCGACGCCCAGCAGCAGGGCGCCGTCGTCCCCGGCCAGGGTCCGCGCCGTGCGCATGACCGCATCCGCGGCGTCCGGTTCGAAATTGCCGATCGTCGAGCCAGGGAAAAAAACCAGTCTCTTGGCGTCGCCGAGCGGCTCCAAGGCCTGCCCGGGGATGGATTGGGTGAAGTCCGCGCAAACGCCGCCAATGGTCAAAGCCGGGAAATCCTTCGCCAGCCGATTGGTCGCCTCTGAGACCGCTGCGCGCGAGATGTCGATCGCCACATAGCCCGTCGGCGCCTCCAGCGCATCCAACAGCTTGCGGATTTTCAGATCCGACCCGGATCCGATCTCCACCACGGCCGCGCCGGATCCGGCCGCGGCGCGGATCGCATCCCGATTCGCGTCGAGAATGCCGAGTTCGGTGCGTGTGGGATAATATTCCGGCAAGCGCGTGATGGCTTCGAAGAGGGCCGAGCCCTCGGCGTCGTAGAAATATTTGGGCGAGAGCGTCGGTTGCCGTTCGGACAGCCCCGCCAAAGCGTCGTCACGGAAAGACGCGA
Source organism: uncultured Caulobacterales bacterium (assembly GCA_964412525.1). Classification (GTDB taxonomy): domain Bacteria; phylum Pseudomonadota; class Alphaproteobacteria; order Caulobacterales; family CAYPOX01; genus CAYPOX01. Next base: position 9,190 of record CAYPOX010000073.1, on the reverse strand, counting down.
CCGGCGGATCAAGGTCGATAAAGAATGGGCGCGCAACGGCGTGCGCGTCGCCCTTGCGGGCCGCTGGTGCGCTGGTCATGTCGGATGCTCCTGAGGCGTCGGCTTACGATGGTCCGTCCGCGCCCTCGCGACGCAGACGGGTCGACGAACGTCGATCCAGCGGTCCATGCAGAAAGACCCACGCGGGCGGTCGGGCGGACGCCAGAAGCCGCGCGGATCGCTCCGGGAGCCGGTGCGCCGCCAAAGCGCGCGCCGCGGGAGCCTTTATGGCCGCGTCGATCGAACCGGGCCTCGCCACCACGCCAAGGGGAATCGACGCGGCGATGGACTCCCAATTACGCCAACGGTGCAGGGTTAGCAGACTGTCCGATCCCATCAACCAGACAAATCGCCCATGGGGCCGCCGAAGGCGCAAGGCGGCGATTACGTCCGCGGTGTAGCGTTGCGCAATGTCGCCCTCAAACGGCGCGACGTCGATCCGCGGGCGGCGCGCCGCCAACGCTGTCGCGGAGGCCAGGCGTAAGGGGAAGCGCTCGGCGAAGCTGTCGGGCTTGAGCGGGTTGCCCGCCGCCACAAGGAGCCACACCCGGTCAAGGCCCAGCCGTTTCAGGCCTGTCAAAGCCACATGCAAATGTCCGCCATGGGCCGGGTCGAAGGTGCCGCCCAAAACCCCCAAAGCCTGTCCGCCGGCGCCTTTGCCCAGGCGCGCCGTCGCCAAAGTGCGCGTCACGGCGTCCAGGACGGAGCGTCCGCAGCTTCGGCCGCCATGTCTTTGTCCTGGGGGCCGATCAGCGTCGCCGCCGCGCGAAGAGCCTCGTCCACCCCGGCGCCCGACGCGGACGATATGGCCAAGACGGGCGCTTCGATCGTCTCGGAAAGGACGCGTCGACGATTCTCCGCCTCTTCCATCGACATGGCGTCGATTTTGGTCATCACGACCACAAGGGGCTTTTTGACCATGACCTCGCCATAGGCCGCCAATTCCTCGCGGATGGTGGCGTAATCGGCCGCCGGATCCTCGGCCAGACCGTCGACCAAATGGAGGATCGCCTTGCATCGTTCCGCATGCCCGAGAAATCGCAGACCGAGACCGGCCCCCTCTGCGGCCCCCTCGATCAATCCAGGCAGATCCGCAATGACGAAGCGTGCGCCTGGACGGTCCACGACTCCCAGTTGCGGCGCGAGAGTCGTGAACGGATAGTCCGCGATCTTAGGGTTCGCCCCGGGCACGCGAGACAAAAAGGTGGATTTTACGGCGTTGGGCAATCCGACCACGGCCACATCCGCGATCAGCTTGAGGCGAAGCCACACCGTGCGGGCCTCTCCTGGGGAACCGGGATTGGCGCGCCGCGGCGCGCGGTTGGTGGAAGATTTGAAACGTGCGTTTCCCCAACCGCCGGAGCCTCCCTTCGCCAGGCGCGCGCGGGCGCCTTCCACATCGAGATCGGCGATCAAGGTTTGCTCGTCTTCTTCAAAGATTTGGGTGCCGACGGGCACGGGGATCACGCAGTCGCTCCCCCGGGCGCCCGAACGGTCACGGCCCATGCCGCCGCCGCCGCGCTGGGCGCGGTGGTGCTGTTGGTAACGGTAGTCGATCAGCGTGTTCAGATTCGAGACCGCCTCCACCCAGACGTCGCCGCCGTCGCCGCCGTCGCCGCCGTCCGGCCCGCCGAACTCGACGTATTTCTCCCGCCGGAACGAGAGACAGCCGCCGCCGCCATGGCCCGCCTGGAGATAGATTTTCGCGCGGTCGAGAAACTTCTCGAGGAGCGGCTTTCCCACCGGGCCCGCGCGAGCGCGAGCCGACGCTGAGGGACGTGCGTGTTGCGCGCGGCGCACCAATGCTCATCCTCGGCGAAAGCCTCAAAGCCCAGCCGCGTCAGGATCTTGGCGGACATGTCATTGTCGAAAAAGTGTCCGGCGAACAGGCGCTCGACCCCCATCGCGGCAAAGGCGTGGGCGCAAGTGGCATGGGCGGCGTCGGTCGCCAAGCCGCGGCTCCAATAGGGCTTTCCGATCCAATAGCCGAGCTCCCACGTGTCGTCGTCCGCGCGCTCAAGGCTGGTCATGCCGACGAAACCGCCGCGCCACATGACGCTCCATATGAAAGCCCGACCATGCCGGGCGTCTTTGACCGACCGGTGCAGCCAGCGCACGGCGTCTCGCTCGGTGAAAGGCAAAGGGCAATCGCCCAGCATGCGCGCCACGTCCGGCGCGCCGATCAATCGGGCCATGTCGGCGGCGTCGTCCGGATCCGCGCGACGCAACGCCACCTTCCGTCCCTCAAGAGCGGGCGTGTGGGAGGCGGCGAAAAAAACGTCGAACATCCGGCGCATATGAAAAAGGGAGGCCAAAGCCTCCCCTCAATCCCTAGACGAGCCGCAAGTGGCTACTCCGCCGCTTCCGCCACCGCCTGCACGAACACCAGCTTGCGACCGCGCCGAATTTTGAATCCGACATGGCCGGGCTCAAGCGCGAACAGCGTGTGGTCTTTGCCCATTCCGACATTCTCGCCGGGATAGAACTTCGTGCCCCGCTGACGGACGAGGATGTTGCCCGGAATGACGGCTTCGCCGCCATATTTCTTCACGCCAAGACGTTTGGATTCGCTGTCGCGGCCATTGCGCGAGGAGCCGCCTGCTTTTTTATGGGCCATGTCGCGTCTCCCTAAGCGGAAATTTTGGTGATTTTCAGCATCGTCTTGGACTGACGATGCCCCTTCGTCCGGCGGTAGGTCTGCCGACGTCGTTTCTTGAAGATCAGGATCTTCTTATCCCGAAACTGTTCCACGACCTCCGCCTCGACGGAGGCGCCGTCCAGCGCGGGCGCGCCGACTTTAACCGTTTCGCCGTCGCCGACCATCAACACGTCCGACAAGGTCACTTTGGCGCCGGCCTCGGCGTCAAGCTTCTCCACCGCCAAGGTGTCGCCCTCGGCGACGCGGTATTGCTTGCCGCCGGTCTTCACAACCGCATACATGCGTGCGTCTCCGTCGAATTGCATGCGCGCAAGGGTTCGCCTGCTGCGCGAAGCGCGGACTTATAGCGGCTCGCGCTTCGGGGTCAATGGCGAAATCGCGCTTTCCTTACGCGCCGCCGCCAATCGCTTCGGACAAGGCCTCCGCGACCCGGTCCACATCCGTATCCGCCATGGCGGGAAACAGCGGAAGGGCCAAGCATCGTGCGTAATAGGCGTCCGCGCCCTGCAGAGACAGGGCTGGGTTGATCGCCCGATAATAGGGCTGGCGGTGGACGGGAATGTAATGGACTTGGCTGCCGACCCTGCGCGCCCGCAGCCGTTCCATCACTTGGCGGCGGGTGACGCTCAAGCCCTCAAAGTCGATGAGCGCCACCATCAAATGGTGGACAGGATCGCTGTGCGGCGGGTCGTTCGGAATGCGCACCTGGGGCGCGAGCGGGGCCAAGGCCTGACGATAGCGCGCGACAAGCGCCCGACGTCGGTCCGCAAAATGCGACAGTTTGGCGAGTTGGCTCCGGCCCAGCGCCGCTTGCACGTCCGACAAGCGGTAATTGTATCCCGGTTCCGGCATTTCATAGAACCATGGGTTCGGCGCGTCGCCGTCAAACGCCATGTCGCCAAGGGTGAATCCGTCCGGGTCGCGGACCATGCCGTGACTGCGTGCGCGCGCCATATGCTCCGCCAAACGGTCGTCATTGGTGGTGATCATGCCGCCTTCGCCGCAGGCGATGGTCTTCACCGGATGAAACGACCAGGTGGACGCCGCGCCGTGGGAGCAATCGCCGATCCGGCGCACGGTCCCGTCTGTGTCCGTCCATGTGGTGCCCAAGCCGTGGCATGCGTCTTCAATCACGGGAATGTCGTCGACGGAAGTGGCGGCCGCGACGATCCCCGGCATGTCGACGGGCCGTCCGGCGATGTGGACCGCAAAGACCGCGCGCACGCGCGTCCGGCCGCCGCGCGCCATCGCTTGCTCCACGTCCTCCGGACGCATGAGGCCGGTTTCCGGATCAACGTCCGCAAAGCGCACATGAGCGCCGCAAAAGCTTGGCGCGTTGGCGGTGGCGAGAAAGGTGACCGACGGAACGACCACGTCGTCGCCCGGACCCAATCCGAGCGCCATACACGCCAAATGCAGGGCGGCGGTCCCGTTCGCGCAGGCCACGCCGTGGCGGGCGCCGACGGTTTCCGCGAAAGCGCGTTCGAAGGCCGGCACCTCCGGCCCCGTGGTCAGATAGTCGGAGCGCAAGGCGCGCGTGACCGCGGCCACGTCGTCGTCGTCGATCCACTGGCGCCCATAGGGCAGAAAGGCGTCGTCCGTCATAGCGAAGACGTCTAGGCGCGGTTCATGTCGGAATGTTGAACGTTTCGACCGATCACGCGGCCTCTAAGGCGTCGGACACGATCCGGCGCATATGGGCGCGATGGGCCGCAGCCGCGTCGTCGAAGCCGAACAGGCTCGGCCGGCTGAAGCGACCGACCAAACGAAGGCCGCCCAAAGCCGCCGACTGCGCCATCGGATCGAAAGACGACGTCGGATTGCGGCTGGGTCGGGCGGTCACGATTGCCGCCAGTTTCCGCGCATAGGCGATCTGAAGGTTGCGGCGCACCGAATTGGGCGCGCCGCCGACGGGGTCTCCGGTCATGATCGCCCGGGTGAGATCGTCGATCATGTCCGCCGCCGTGTAACTGTTGCCATAGAGGCCGGAATCGGTGATCCGCCGCAGGGTGTTCGGATGCAGAAGGTGATCGAGAACCCGGCCTTGAATGGCGGCGATCCGCGCATGGAGCGCCGGGTCTTCGGGATCGCCCCAAAAATCGAACCCGCGCCGCTGGGGCTGGAGATGGGCGAGCACCGTTTCAGGCGTCGGGAACGCGTCCGGCGCAAAGACATGGGCTGCAAGCGCCTGCATGGCGGCCTTCTGTTCGGCCTCCGGCACGGGCGTGTAGGGACGCGTCGCGCCCTCCTGGCCCACCGCCGCCCTTTCCACATAGACGCCGCCCACATAGCGCGAGATGACGTCCGCCTGGTCGGCCTGCTGGCGGGTCAGGATCAGATAGGCGTCGCGCGACCGTTGATAGCTGCCGCCGGGCTCCGCCACGCGTTCCAGGATCTGTGACGTCAGACCGCGCGCCAACGCCAGGCGTTGCACGGCGTAGGTCACCGCATCCCGCGACATGTCGTCGACCATGACGCGCGGATCGGTGCCCTTTCCGGGAAAGCGCATGTCGTCGGCGTCGTTGCCGAAGGCGAGTTCCGGCTCGAGGGATCGTGCGAGATGGGCGGCGCGAGCCCCCGCGTCGTCCAGGCGGGGATCATAGCCGAAACGAATGGCCCAAATGTCATAGGGGCCTGGGGCGATGGAAAAATAGCGCCCCTGGGGCCCGCCGTCCGGCGCCAGGTTGATCGGCGCATAGTCCATGACCGATCCCATGAGCGCGTCGCCGGTCACGTTCGGATCGTGAATCTCCCGCGGTCCGTAGAGCTGGGAGGCCCGCATATTGTGCATGAGGCCGAGCGTGTGCCCGATTTCGTGCAGGACGAGTTCGTAGAGCCCCTCGCGGACCAAGCGCGCGCGTTCCTCCAAACTTGCGCCTCGAACGTTCTGGGCCATGACGCCGAACAAGGTTTGGCGATGAACGTGGCCGCTATGGCTCCAATCCTGCCGCTGGCTTTGCGCGGAGCCCACGTTCAGATCCTCGACGAACAACTCGCCGTAGTCGTAACGATTCGTCAAATAGACATATTCCAGCATGATGTCCGCGCCGAGGATCTCGCCCGTGCGCGGATTGGTGAAGCTTGGGCCGTAGCCGCCAAAGGGCGGATAGGGCGACGACGTCCAACGCAGGACGTTGTAGCGGATGTCGCCGGCGTCCCATTCGGCGTCGTCCGGCTGGACCTTGACCTCGATCGCATTGCGGAACCCGGCGGCCTCAAAGGCGGCGTTCCAGGCCAAGGCGGCGTCCTTGATGGTCTCGCGATGTTCGACGGGCGTGGTGTTCTCGATCCAAAAGGTGATCGGCGTCACCGGTTCGGAGATCTCCGCCTCGGGGTCCTTCTTTTCCAGACGCCAGCGATTCACGATATCTCGATAGGGCGTGGCGCTTTTGGAGGTCAGATCCGTCACGCGCTCGGTGAGATAGCCGACGCGATAATCGTCCAGACGCGGCGTGAAGGGCGCCGTCGGCATGGCGACGAAGCTGTGTTGAAGCCGAATGGTCACGTAGCGGGCGTCTTCGATCGCCTCCGAGCCCGTGTTCTTTGGGTTGGAGTTTTCGAAACTGTAGGCCACGATGACGTCGACATTGTCCGGATAGCCGCGGACGGCTTCAACCACGGTCTTGTCGTCGGACAGGGATCCCAGATCGAACACCTCGTCCGGCCGTGCGCCCGGCGGGGTTGCGGGCTTCAGCCGCTCAAGCTTGTCGGATTTGAACAGCGGATCGGCGTCGATCAAATAGAGGCCGGTCTCCGCGTCCTCCGCTTCGATCGCGATCGAGGCGATCAGCGCATCCGAGCGGTTCGCGTCCGCGGCGCGGGCGAGGGCGGAATCCGGGTCGAAGTGATAGGCGGTGTTGCGCGCCACCAGATGAAGGCGGTCGAACACCTTTTTAATCACCAAGACCTGATTGGATTGATAGGCGCCGCGGAATCGCCCGGACTCCACAGGCGCGTCCAGGGTGAAGCTGGCGTAGACGAACTCTTCGTCCAGTTGGTCGTCGCGGATGACCATCTTCAACGCGCCCGTCTCCGGATCGCGGTAAAAATCGAACAAACCGTCGGTGGGCTCCAACCCTTCGACCGCGTCCGCCCATGCGACGGCGTCCTCCTCGTCCTCCTGGGCGGCGGCGGGTAGGGCGCTGATGGCGGCGACGGCGAGCGCGCAGGCGGCGCGCGGGGCGAAGGTGGCGAAGCGCATGATCGGCGGTCCTCCCGGAAGGCAGCGACGTCCGCACTTGAAAGTCTGGACCGCGCCTGGTCAACCGCGCCGCGACGCTTGGCGCCGAGGGACGTCTCGGTTAGGAAGCGCGCTCCCGGAACGGGTCGGCCAGGAGAGGTGCCGGAGTGGTCGAACGGGGCGGTCTCGAAAACCGTTGAGCGCGCAAGCGTTCCGAGGGTTCGAATCCCTCCCTCTCCGCCAGCCCGATACACAACGCGTTGTTTTAAAATACATTTTTTGTGCGGATATCTGCCAGCCCTAGTTCAAGCCCTTCTCGACTGCAAGCGTCAATCATGTCATGATGTCGCAATGTGTGATTAACGAACCTAAGGACCTTAGTTGGCCAAATGAAAAGGCATTGGATGCTTCGTTGGCTATGGGCGAAGCCTCAACTGTCAGAAAACAACCTCCAGACCCTCTTAAGGGTTTTTGGAAACGCGATTCGTATTTTTATCACATTTGTTGTGAGTGTTACTCTTGTGTTTTCGCTCATAGTTCTAGGGGCTTTTTTATACCAGTTTTTAACTCCAGAACCAGAAAATCCACGCGAACAGATTAAAGTCGTCGCCAAACATCGAGACGAGTTTTCTGATTCAGAAGAAGAGCGCCCTTGCTCAAGCAATTCACCAATCGTAATTATTGTATATAACAATTCAAATCAAGCGCTTGTCGAGGCAGTTATCCAACTCGAGGCGCGTAGACCCGGTCGCTTTGAAAACTTACTACCGCTTTTGGAAAGCCGCTACGAATGGAACCACGTAGTCTTGCCGGGGCATGCTTTAGATCTTTGCTATAGGAATAAGACGGCTACGCTACCGGACAATCTTATTTATAAAGGCTTGCTTGAGCCGTATTCGATAATGTTGAAAGAGGTCGAGCCATGGATGGAAAGAGAGTCTATTAGCAAATCGTTGGACAGACAGCCATAGAACAACCATAGTCTAATACATGGTCTGGGCTCCGCGTTGCTGGGCGCAATCCAAATTTCGGCATTGCGTGTAAATTTCTTTCTTAAGTAAACGTTGGAACCTCCCCACCTTCCGCTTACGGACCTAGGTCCACCCATGGAGACCGGGAAACCGTCTGATGTGCGTTTTTTTTCACCGTCTCGAAATTCAAACCCGGACGGCGCAGGCTCGTGACGTAACCCGACCAGCGCGGTGCAGGACGTTCTAACGGCGTCACGCCTCGTTCGTAAGCGCGCGGCGGTCACCACCGAACGCTCACGAACTCCTCCATATCGACGCGGACCCCTCGCCCGCATCGCGAAGCTCAATCGAGCCTAGGTTCACTGCAAGGATGTGTTGGTCGAGCAGATACCCTCGTTCGCCTGCCTCAACCCGTTCGGCGAGCGTCCATAGGAGGGTCCGTGCACGCGGACGGTTACCGTAGAACGTCACCTGTGAGTGGCTTTTAAGTCGTTCGCGCTCGCCTGGCTCCGCGAGCCCGATCTGCGCCGCCGCGCCAACGCTGGGCTGAACAAGGGGGAAGCTCGCAACGCGCTGGCCCGGGCCGTATTCTTCCATCGCCTCGGCGAACTCCGTGATCGCAGCTTCGAGAACCAGGTGTACCGCGCCTCCGGTCTCAACCTGCTGATTGCAGCGATCATCCTATGGAATACGCGCTACCTGCAGGCGGCGTTCGACGCCCTCGCTGCCGACGGCACCCCGGTTCCTGCCACCCTGATCCGGCATGTCGCCCCATTGGCCTGGGACCACATCGGACTGACCGGCGACTACATCTGGGCCGCCGACAAGCGTCCCGAACCCGGCGAGCTACGGCCCCTGCGCCGCGTCCGCTCCTTCATCGCCGCATGAGTTGCCTGATTGTTCCCGCGAACCGGACAATCTCACAACTTTCGTGTCGTCACCCCATACTACGTTTAAGGTTTCCCGCGCCGCAGTCGGCGCATGACCATGCACTTCAACTCACAACGCCCAAAAGCCGCCGGTACCAGCGCTACAGCGCCAAAACACTGCGTTATGTCGGCGTCATGCTGTCAATCATGTTGACGAACAGCATTGGTTGATAACTGATCCTGCCTCGAAAAGGCGGCCTAACCCCTGTCTATTTTTTCTGAACAGGATCACTCGTCGGCAAAAGGGTCAGCAGCTTTCATTGGGCGAAGACTGAGTTCGGCCGCCAACGTCGACCTGAATTTTCGGATGCTGTAATAACGCGGTGCGCGCCGTCGTTAGAGCTGCGCGGACCGACCAGGGGTGGGCGATGTCCAAGATTCAATTGGCGGGGCGGGCGCGTTCGGAAAACGA
>CAYPOX010000072.1:0-13496 GCA_964412525.1 uncultured Caulobacterales bacterium | reverse complement strand
GCTCGGCAAGCACGATCTCGACGAGATGCTCGCGGAGCGGGACAAGCTGAACGGCGACATTCAACAGGTCTTGGACGAGCAGACCGAGGGCTGGGGCATCAAGGTCTCAAACGTCGAGATCAAGCATGTGGACATCGATCCCTCCATGGTCCGGGCGATCGCCAAGCAAGCCGAAGCGGAACGGGAGCGGCGCGCCAAAATCATCTCCGCGGAGGGCGAACAACAAGCGGCGCAAAAACTCTCCGAAGCCGCCAAGATCCTGGCGACCGAGGAGGGCTCCATGCAGTTGCGCTATCTGAGCGCGCTGACTGAGATCGCCAATGACCGCACAAACACCATCGTGCTTCCATTTTCGCTGGAGGACGCCGCCAAGGCGGTCCTCAAGCCCGCGCCGACGCCAACCGATTCCTAAGACGTGCGTCGGACGCGTATCCTTCTCGCCGGCTGCGGCCGCGCCAACGCCTTTGTCCTGAAACGTCTGGCGCGCACGCCGTTGCCCGGGGCGGAGGTCGTCGCCGTCGATCGCGCCGACCAATCGCCCTATACGGGCATGCTGCCGGGCTGGCTGGCCGGCGACTACGCCCGCGACGAGATTACGGTGCATGCCCGCCTCTTGGCGGAGGCGGCCGGGGCGCGATTTGTCCGCGGCCGCATCAGCCAGCTCGACCCAAGGGCGCGGAAAGTCGTGCTTGAGAACGGCGTCGAAATCTCCTTCGACTTGGCGGTCTTAAATGTGGGCGGCGAGACCGGCGGGATCGCGCCGGACGACGCCGGAGCGCCGGTGCGCCCCTTGGAGGCCTTCGCCCGCCGATGGGCCGAAGGGGCCCGGCTCGGCCGGACGGCTGTGTTGGGCGCCGGAGCCGCCGGCGCGGAACTGGCCTGCGCCCTGGCCGCGAGCGGCCGCGCAGATGCGGTCACCTTGATCGGGGCCGGTACGGAGCCGGGAGACGGTCTGCCCCCGCGCGCGCGACGCAGCCTGGCGCGGGCGCTGGCCCGCGCGGGCGTGACTTTTCGCGGCGATTTTCAAGCGGTGCGCGTCGCGCGCGACGCCGTCATCGCCCGAGACGGGGCCCGAGAGCTGGCCGATTTCGCGATCTGGGCCGCGGGCGTGCGACCGCCCGATTGGGTCACCGAAAGCGGACTGGCGGTCGACCCGGCGGGCTTCGTGGCGGTTGACCGGACGCTTCGATCCGTCAGCCATCCCTGGATCCTCGCCGCCGGCGACGTCGCCGCGCCGCCAGGCGTTCCCAGCAAGGCCGGCGTGTTCGCCGTGCGCTCGGGCAAGGCCGTCGACAGCAATGTTCGAGCGCTCATCGCCGGTCAGCCCCTTGCGCGCTTTCGGCCCCAGCGGCGTTGGCTCAGCATTGTCGGCGTCGGAGCCGGTCGGGGCGTCGCGGTCTATGGCGCATGGTCCGCCGAGGGCCGATGGGCGTGGGCTTGGAAGCGCGCGATCGATCGCGCTTATATCCGTCGCGTTTCGGCCACAATCGCGACGCTGAACGCTTGAATACCCAATAAAAAAACCGATGCGACGCCGCGCCAGGATTGCGGATCACGGCGGAATTGCGCCAAATACGTCCCCACGAATGCCTAAGAATCGGACCGCGTGCTAACGCGCGGCCAAATCAGGGGGAAGTCAAATGCGTCAAAACCTCACTCGAACTACGTCCATTTTTGCGCTCGCGACCGCGTGCGCCGGCGGTCTCGCCTTTTCCGATGCGCGCGCCCAAGAGGTTGATCTCAGCGACGACGCCTTTTCGGAAGAGATCGTCGTCACCGGCTCGCGCATTCGCCGCACCAGCCAATTCGACTCCGCCTCGCCGCTTGAACAAATCGGCCAGGACGATCTCTTAGCCATCGGCGCCAGCACGCCGGCGGACATCATTCAGACCCTCACGATCAACACCGGCTCTCAGAATTCGCCGGACGCCTTCACCCAAAACTTCAATGTCGGCACGTCACAATTCAATTTGCGCGGCCTGGGCGTCGCCTCCACTTTGGTGTTGCTGAACGGTCGTCGCCAAGTCTCTTCCGCCGCGACCACCAATTCGGGCAACAATTTCGTCGACACCAATTCCTTGGTGCCGCTCATCGCCGTCGATCGCCTTGAGATCCTCAAGGACGGCGCCGCCGCCATTTACGGCACGGATGCTGTCGCCGGCGTGGTGAACTTCCGCACCCGCAGCGATTTCGAGGGCGCGGAATTCGTCGCCGAATATGAAAATGTGGGCGACGGCTCCACCACGTATCGCCTCGAAGGTCTTTTCGGCGCCCAGAGCGAGCGCGGAAGCTTGATCGTCGCGGGCTCCTATCTGGATCGTACGGAGTTGACGACCGGAGAGCGGGTGTTCGCCTCTGCAGAGCAGGCGGACATCTCCAATGTGGGCCAACCCGGCACGTCGATTCTTTTGGGGCGGCCGGCAGATGGCAGCCCCTTTCAGCCGGTTTTCGACGGTTTGATCGGGGCCGGACAAACGCCGGCCTTCGCCGATCCGACCTGCGGCCCTGTAAGCCAACTCGACGACAACATCATCCCGCCTCCAGGAATTGACGCCTTCGGCATTCCTGCTGGCATCGTCGGCTTCTGCCAGTTCCAGTTCCAAGAGTTCTACTCGCTGATCCCGGAGACCAATCAGTGGCAGGGCTTCGCCCAGGGCGATTATGAAGTCTCGGATTGGGCCACCGTTTACGGCGAGTTCGGCTTCGCCCATTTCGACGTGACGCGCAGCGTCTCGCCGTCCTTCCCGGCGACCACGCCTTTCCCCGTCGCGGCGGACAACCCGTTCAACGCATTTGACGTGCCGATCGTTCAATTGTCCCGACCTGTCGCGGCGGGCGGCGGCCGCGTGCCGAACACCTTCGAATCCAACACGTTCCGCTTCCTCGTGGGCGTGAAGGGCAATTTCGATGATTTGCCCGGCGCGTTCCTCAATGGCTGGACCTACGACGTCAATTATCTTTACGGCCGCGCCGACTATGACGTGACCCAAGTGGACGCCATCGAGAGCCGTTATCGCAACTCCCTGGCCGGTTTCGGAGGCGTGAATTGCGACGGCGGCGATCTCCCGGGCCAAGGCGACTGTTTCTTCTTGAATTTCACCGGTTCGTCCTTCCTGGCGGAGAACGGACTGGCGCCGACGACGACACCGTTTGAAACGACGGACGCGGCCGGCAATCCCGTCACCATCGACATCCCGACGATCAACAGCGACGAGGTGCTGGATTACGTTCTTGGCACGCTGACCATCAATGGTCGTTCGACTCTGGAAGTCATGAATTTCGACTTTGCGGGCGAGTTGCCGATCCAGTTCCCATGGGCGGACAAACCCATCGCGATGGCCGTGGGCGCCCAATACCGCGACGAGTTCTTCGGCTACGACTACGATAGCGTTTCAGAGGAACAGGATTTTCTGTTTCTCGTTGGCGGCGTCGATTTCGAGGGCGCGCAAGATGTCTATGCCGGCTATGTGGAAGTCGACATGCCCGTCGCCGAGTGGCTGACCGTGAACGCGGCGGTGCGTTATGAATCCTATGGCGGCGATGTGGGCGAAACCTTTGATCCGAAGGTCTCTGTCCTGGTGCAGCCCTATGACGGACTGACCTTCCGCGCGTCAGCCGGCACATCCTTCCGGGCGCCGACCGTGTTCCAACAATTCGGCGTGCAGACCAGCTTGGTCAACATCACCAACCCTCTCCAGGGCGGCGGCGCGACCTTCCTCGGCGTGCGCACGCTCGGCAACACCGAACTTCAGCCGGAAGAGGCGACCACCTTCAATATCGGCGGATCTTGGGAGCCGTTTGAGAACTTCGTGATCGACGTCGACTATTGGCGCTTCGATTTCCAAGACATCATCATCCAGGAGAACCCCCAGGCGATCGTGAATGCGGACGCGGCGGATGGCGTCTTCGATGATCCGCGAGTCCAATTTGATCCGGCGTCGAACTCCATCGTCTTGATCGAAAGCAACTTCGCGAACGCATCCTCGCTCGAAACTGACGGGATCGATTGGAAGGTGCGCTACACGGTGGACACCAAATTCGGCATCTTCCAGCCGAAATTCGAAGGCACCTACATTCTGGGCTACGACTTGGAAGATCCCCAAGCGGGTTCGATCGACGGCGCCGGCAGCCGAAACTTCACCAATTTCGGCACCTCCGCACCGGAGCTGCGCTTCAACGCCGGCGTCGCTTGGCTTTATCAGCGTTATTCGTTGAACGCCTTCCTGCGTTACATCGGCTCCTATGACGATGATGAAGTCGGCATCGACAATGTCGCCTTCACCGAAGTGGACAGCCAGATCACCCTGGACCTGCAAGGCAATGTCGAGCTGCCCAATCCGTTCTCAGATGATTTCGAAGGGCCGACCCTCACTGCCGGCGTCATCAATGTGACGGACGAAGAGCCGCCGGCCGTGATCACCAATGGCGGCTTCGACAGCCGGGTGCACGATCCGCGCGGCCGCATCGTCTATGTGCGTCTGCGCCAAACCTTCTAAAACCTTCATAATTCAGCCCTTTAAAGCGGGTCCTTCCGGGCCCGCTTTTTTTTTCAAGACCGCAACGCGCGCACCGCGAAGCGCGCCCAGCCGCCGAGTCGCGCCAAAAGGGCAAGCGGGTTCCACCAGGCGAAATGGGTCCGGAAATAGCGATCAAAGCCCGCCGCTTTCGACCATTCGACCGCCGCGGTGGACGCGCCGCTGGTGGAACGGGCGTGGGGCGTGCGCACGTCATCGACCGACAGCACCAAGCCCCCCGCCGATCGGATGCGCCGGCACAAATCCACATCCTCGACATGCAAAAAGTATCGCGCATCGAATCCGCCCAAATCGGCGAAGTCGCGGGCCCGCATCATCATGCAGTCGCCGGAAAGAGCCCCCACAGATTCGTCGTTCCGGTTTGGATCGTGCTTGAGCGTGGCCTAAATCGGGTCAGAGTCGGGTTTGCGTCCGCGTCTTTGCACAAAGTTCCTGGAGCCACGATCCGACTTTGGTTGCGGCGCACCGCTCTCTCCCAGCAAAGCGCGTCCAAAAGAAGTTTCGTGAAGTCCAAGTCCTTGAAGAATCGCCCGACCCGGCGTCAAAGGCGCCCTTCGACAGGCCGGATCGACAGCCCCGCTCCCGTCCACCAAGGTCGAGCCGACCGCCACCAAACCCTTCAGATCGTTGAGAGTTTCAGCGAGGCGGGCTGCGGCGTGCACAGGCGGCGCCGCATCCGGATTTACGAACCATAGGACGGGCGCGCGCGCCGCCTCCGCGCCCCGATTGCAGCCGGCGGCGAAGCCTATATTGCCATGGCCCGAGAGAACGCGAAGCCGCTTGTCCCCCTCATACGCCGCAATTCTTTGGTGATCGGAAGGGTCTTCACCATTGTCGACGATGATAACTTCAACAGGTGACGTTTGCGTAAGCGCTGCTCTCAAAAACTCTTCCAGCGCCGGCCCTGTCTTATAAACGACCGTGATGACGGACACCGCCGGCGCGCCCGCCAGCGACCCATCTTTGGGGCTCAAGCGGCCCGTTCCGCGGCGAGAGGACTCGTCTCAGGACGCAAATCCGGTGGCGTCGCCTCCCAAGACAGTTGCGCCACCGCATCCGCCAATGACAATACGGTTTGGTTTTGGCTGCCCAAACGCCGAAGGCTCACGGTCTTCTGTTCGGCTTCTTGGCGCCCCACGACCAGGATCGCCGGCGCTCTGGTCTCTGATGAGTGTTCGCGAACCTTATAGTTGATCTTCTCATTCCGAAGATCTGCTTCCACGCGCAGCCCGGCGTCTTGGAGCGCCGCCACAACCTCGCGGGCATAATCATCCGCATCGGACGTGATCGTCGCCACGACGTTTTGGACCGGAGCCAACCATAACGGAAACGCGCCAGCGTAATGTTCAATCAAAATTCCAGTGAAACGTTCAAGGGACCCAAATAAAGCTCTGTGCAGCATTACGGGACGATGCCGGTCGCCGTCTTCTCCGACATAGGTGACGTCGAACCGCTCCGGAAGATTAAAGTCCACCTGAAGCGTTCCACACTGCCAGTCGCGGCCAATGGCGTCGCGCAAAACAAATTCAAGCTTTGGCCCGTAAAACGCGCCTTCACCTGGATTGGTTTCATAAGGCAAACCGGTCGAATCGAGCGCGTTTTTCAAGGCGGCCTCGGATCGATCCCAAACTGAGTCGTCGCCAATGCGCGCGTCCGGGCGGTCTGAGAACTTAATTCTTACGTCTTCGAACCCGAAGTCTTTGTAGATATCCAAAATGAGATCCACGACTTTGAGGCACTCGTTCTGCAATTGGTCGGGCGCGCAGAATATATGCGCATCATCTTGCGTGAAGTGCCGGACGCGCATCATGCCGTGCAGAGCCCCGGAGGGCTCGTATCGATGAACCTTGCCGAACTCCGCCATACGCAGCGGCAATTCGCGATAGGAACGCTGGCCGTGATTGTACACTTGAACGCCGCCCGGGCAGTTCATGGGCTTCAACGCGTACTTCCGTTCATCAGGCGTGACCGTTGAATACATGTTTTCGCCAAACTTTTCAGCGTGGCCCGAGGTCTCCCACAGGGAGTAGTCGAGAAGGTCAGGCGTGTTGATTTCGACGTAACCCGACTTTTCCTGACGCCGACGCATGTAAGCGATCAGCGTCTGAAAAAGCGTCCAACCTCTTGCGTGCCAAAAAATGGAACCAGGCCCCTCTTCTTGCATATGAAAGAGGTTCATCTGCCGCCCAAGCTTGCGATGGTCGCGCTTTTCAGCTTCTTCCAAGCGATGCAAGTAGTCTTTGAGTTCTTTATCGCTCGACCAGGCCGTCCCATAGATTCTTTGAAGCTGTTCGCGGTTGGAGTCGCCGCGCCAATAGGCGCCGGCCAACTTCATCAGTTTGAACGCCTTGCCGACCTTGCCGGTGGTCGGCGCATGGGGCCCGCGACACAGATCCAACCACGCGCCTTGTTTGTAGATCGTGATCGTCTCATCTGCGGGAAGGTCACGGATCAACTCAGCTTTAAAACCTTCGCCGCGGTCCTCAAAAAATTGAATCGCGACGTCTCGATCCCAAACTTCCCGCTCAAAAGCGGCGTTTCGGTCGATGATCTCCGCCATCTTTGCTTCGATCTTTACGAAGTCGTCCAAATGAAACGGCTCATCGCGGGCGAAGTCATAGTAGAAACCGTCATCAATGACGGGGCCGATCGTCACTTGGGTGCCGGGAAACAACTCTTGCACCGCCTCCGCCAAGACATGGGCGCAGTCATGTCGAATGATCTCAAGGGCGCGCGGATCGTCCCGCGTCACGAGTTCCAAGCGCGCATCTGTTTCGATTGGGCGCGACAGATCCCATTGCTCGCCATCGACAATGGCGACCATAGCCTTCTTTGCCAGAGACTTGGAGATGCTGGACGCGACGTCAAAGCCGGTGACCGGACCAGGAAAATCGCGCGTGGATCCGTCGGGAAGCGTGATGCGAACCGCCATATGCGCACTCAACTCATTGGGTTTTGTCTCGATTAGACTCCGGCGGCGGACCTTTCCAGTCCCCATAGCGCCAAAAACGCCAGCCCTGATCCGGCAGCGCATCCGGCGGCGGGTCGAATCCCGAAGCGCCGCCGGGGCGACATCGCTGGATTCGCGCCAGAGAAAGCCAAAAACCACGCCAGGCGCCATGTTTTTGGATCGCCAAGAGCGTGTATTCGGAACAACTCGGCGCATAACGGCAGCGCGGCCCCAAAATCGGGGACAAGATCAGCCGATAGGCATGGATCGGAAGCGAAAAGATGATGCGTGCGACCGTCGACATCACGCGGCGCCGACCTCCGCTGCGGGCCGCTTTTGGGCGTTCGTCATCGCCTCATCAAGAGCCTTCAGCGCCAATTGCGCCGAGGCGTGCCTTTGCCGATAGCCGCGCACGGGCGCCAGGGCCGCCAAGTCCCGAAACCGTCCGTCGGGCGGCGGGCCGTCTGCGCTGAGAAAAGCCCGAAACGCGTCCCGCGCGGCGCGTACTTCATTGATCGCCGCACCGATCGCCGCTTCCGCGACAATGGCCGCGGCGGCTTGGCCGACCGCGCAAGCCCGAACCTCTTGGGCGAAATCGGCCACGCGCCCGCCCGGATCGAGTTCAACATCCACCTCGACTTCAGAGCCGCAGACGCGGCTGACCGCCGTCGCGGATCCATGCGGCGCCGCGAGCCGGCCGATCCGGCCGATGCCGGCGGCGCGGGCGAGCAGATCATGGCTGTAAAGGTTCGCCGTCATGTCGTGGATATCGGGCGCGGGGCGGCAAAGCTCAAGCCCGCCGCCATGTCGTGCCTTGCGGACCGTCCTCCAGGACGACGCCTTCCGCTTGAAGTTCGTCTCGAATGCGATCCGCTTCGGCGAAATCCTTGCGCTGCTTGGCCGCGGCGCGCTCTTGGATCCGCGCTTCGATCGTCCCGTCCTCCGGCGATCCGCCATGTTCGGCGGATGCGGACACGGTCTCCAAATGGACGATCGTCGCGTGCCCCTCTCCGCGAATGCGCACGTCACGGCGAAGGTCGCGGGCGTTTTTCGCCCATTCGCTCGGCGTCACGCGCAAAAGACCGAGAAGGCGGCCGCCGCCCCAAAGCGCCGCCGCCAATCGCCGGCGTTCTTTCTCATCGGATGTCGCGTTCGAATCACGCGCCAACCCATCGCAGGCGGCCAAGGCTCCAGGCGTGTTGAGATCGTCGTTGAGCGCGCGCAGGACGCCGGCCGCGGGCGCGGATTCCTCAGCCACCGCCTCGCAACCCTCCAGCGCGCGATACCAACGATCCAGGCGCTTCTTCGACTGCGCCAACAAATCGTCGGACCATTCAAGGGGTTGGCGATATTGACCGGAAAGCAGCGCAAGCCGGATCACTTCGCCGCGGCGCCATGCGGCCATGCTTCCCAAAACGGGATGATCGGCGCTGGCCAAAAGATCGCTCACCCGCACGATCCGGCCTTCGGACTTCGACATTTTGCCGCCGCCAAAGCGGAGCATGCCATTGTGCAGCCAGAAACGCACATAATCGGGGCCGCAACCGCACAAAGCTTGAGCGCGTTCGTTCTCATGGTGGGGAAACACCAGATCCTGACCGCCGCCATGGATGTCGATCGGTACGCCCAGGACGTTCTCGATCATCGCCGTGCATTCAAGGTGCCAGCCCGGCCGACCGCGCCCCCAAGGGCTGTCCCACCCTGGCTGATCCTCGGTCGACGGCTTCCACAGCACAAAATCGGCGGGATCCCGCTTGTAAGGCGCGACCTCCACCCGTGCGCCGGCGATCATGTCGTCCCGCGATCGGCCGGAAAGGGCGCCGTAATCCTCAAGCGCCGCGACGGAAAACAAGACATGGCCCTCGGCCGCATAGGCGGCGTCGCGGGCGATCAAGCGTGCAATCAGATCGATCATGTCCGCGACATGCTCAGTCGCCCGAGGTTCCACGGACGGATCCAAATTCCCGAGGGCGCGCATCTGGTCCTGATAGCGCTGCGCATACTCTTCCGCGACGGCGCTCCACGAACGCCCCTCGTCCATGGCCCGCGCCATGATCTTGTCGTCAATGTCCGTCAGATTTCGGGCGTAACGGACCGCGTCCGCGCCATAGCGATGACGCAACATTCGGAACAGCACGTCGAACACCACCACGGCGCGCGCATTGCCCACATGGGGATCGCCATAGACCGTCGGGCCGCAGACATACATCGTCACGTCTGACGGGTCTCGCGGTTCGAAGGCGCGCTTGGCGCGGGCGGCGGTGTCGTGGAACTGTAGCGTCATGCACCTCGGATACGCGCTCTTGCATCTTTCGAAAAGCCGCCCATTCACGCCGAAAGGCGGTAGCGGATTTCCTCAATCAAGCGACTGCGAAAGCGTCCGTTTCGCCAATAACGGGTATGCGCCAACGGCGTGAGGCCGAAAGGGCCGCCAATCTCCACGATACGATCCGTTGGCGCGGTCTCGGCGTTCGGGTCCCGCTCTGGCTGGGTCGGCCTGCCATTAACAAAGTGATCGTGGCTCCCGTCGAAGTAAGCGCGATAGGCGTTTTCGATCGGATATCCCAAGGCGTCGTCCGGATCGTACCAATTCTCCCAAACGCCATCGCCCGCAACGCCTTGTCTCGCCACGCGCATCGGCGTTTTCGCCGTGTCCGGCGTTCCGACATTTAAGATGGGAATGTTGCAGCCGACAAACAACGCG
Organism: uncultured Caulobacterales bacterium; assembly: GCA_964412525.1. Classification (GTDB taxonomy): domain Bacteria; phylum Pseudomonadota; class Alphaproteobacteria; order Caulobacterales; family CAYPOX01; genus CAYPOX01. The sequence continues at coordinate 3,307 of CAYPOX010000072.1, read as the reverse complement.
GCTCGTAATGTCTCCAAGCGGACGAACGGGGTCAGCGGGTCGGCCTCGCCCGCTTGGCGTGCATCCCATTCCGCCTCACTGAGCAGCCGTTCTGGGTGTTGCTGCGCGTCCCAAAGATAGGTCGAGAGCACATGGCAACCCATGGAACGCGGCGCCGCGATCACGGGGGTTTCGGCGGCGGCCCCGGACACGGTTTCAAGCCGGCGCTCCACGCCGGCCAGCGCCGATCGAATGGCGCGATGCTGCACCCAATAGGCGGACGACCAATGGCGTCGACGTGCGTTCACGGTCTCCATGCCGAAGAACTGATGCGCGGACGCGTCAGCGAGCGAGGAGGTGACGAATTGAAACAAACGCCGCCAGGGCCAAGGCGGTTTCCGGCTGGTGAGCAGGTCGGTTTGCGCCGCTTCCAAAACCGGCGCCGACCAGACGACCGGCAGCCAATCGACCCTCTGCCGCTCATCGCTGGTCAGTCGTTCAAAAACGCCTTCGCGCAGATCGCGATCGAAATAGGGATCGACCTTCGTCTGCGCGTCGATCGCGAAGTCGCCGATGCCATGCAGAATCAGAACAACGCATCGTGACGTCACGGCCTTCAGACCCACTTTACGAAATGCACAAATTTTAGACGTTTTTCTTTGATTCTGATATTATTTTCAAGATCAATCTTATTGATACGTAGCGTTTTTTGGCTCCTTTCGTCACGCGGCGTCGCCACCCTCGGCGTGATCGCCGCATTGCGCACGCGCTGCACCGCTCCTATTTTAAATGATGTGTCGGATCCCTGGATCCGCGGGCGGATCGGCCACGTCGCATGGTGCGACATCCGATCCGAACTTGGCGACGTATACCGAATTTTGGTTGCGTGGCCTTCCGACGCGCCGCCCGCGATTTGTAGAGTCTGAAAGGACATTGGCTATGGTTGCCCAGTCCCTCCCCCGCCCTGCGGCCCTTGCCGCGGATGCTGACCGCCGCCCCTCGCGTGAAGAGGCGGAGCGCGCCGTTGAAACGCTGATCCGTTGGACCGGCGACGATCCGAACCGCGAAGGTCTGAAAGATACGCCGCGGCGCGTCGCGAAAGCGTTTGAAGAATGGTATGGCGGCTACTCCGCTGACCCTCAAGAAGTCCTTGCCCGCACTTTTGAAGAGGTTGAGGGCTACAACGAAATTGTGCTTTTGAAGGACATCTCATTCGTTTCCCACTGCGAGCACCACATGGCGGCGATCTTGGGCCAGGCGACTGTCGCCTATCTGCCGGAAAAGCGCGTGGTCGGGATCTCAAAGCTCGCCCGCGTGGTGGACATCTACGCGCGCCGTCTCCAGACCCAGGAGACGATGACCGCGCAAATCGCCAACACCATCGATGAGGTGCTGCGTCCGAAAGGCGTCGCGATCCTGATTTCGTCGGAGCATCTGTGCATGACGACCCGCGGCGTTCGTAAGACCGACGTCGATATGGTGACGACCCGGTTCACCGGCGCGTTTCGGGACGATACGACTATGCAAGATCGATTCTTGCGCCTCGCCGGCCGGTGAGCACGGCGAGCGACGCCAAGCGCGCGTTGGAGGAAGGCGGGGACTTCGCGCCCCGCTTCAACGATCAAGGTCTGATCCCCGCGATCGCCCAGGACGTGGAGACCGGTGACGTCTTAATGCTTGCGTGGATGAACCGCGAAGCTCTCGATCGCACTTTATCCACCGGACAAGCTTGGTACTGGTCGCGTTCGCGCCAAGCTTTCTGGCGGAAGGGCGAAACGTCCGGCCACACGCAAGATGTGGTTGAGGTTCGGATCGACTGCGATCAGGACACGGTCTTGCTTCGTGTTCGCCAAGCCGGCGCCGCGTGCCATACGGGACGGCGAAGCTGCTTCTACCGACGCGCGACCGAAGGGGGACGTCTCGCATTCGATGAATGACCAAGACGTCTTCGACGTTGCGGACGAACACGCCGGCGAACGCCTGGACCGTTGGCTGGCGACCTTGCATCCGGGCATGTCGCGGTCGCGCTTTAAGGAGCTGGTCAAAACCGGTCGGGTCTTTCGCAGCGGCGAGGCGGTGACCGATCCTTCGCTCAAAGTGACCCCCGGCGAGGCCTATGCGGTCGATCTGCCGCCGGTGATCGATCCGACGCCGAAGCCGGAAGCGATCCCGCTCAACGTGCTCTATGAAGACGAACACGTGATCGTGATCGACAAGCCGGCCGGCCTCGTCGTGCATCCGGCGAAAGGGCATTGGACCGGCACGCTGGTCAACGCGCTCCTCCACCATTGCGCCGGAGGCTTGGCGGGCATAGGCGGCGTCGCGCGGCCCGGCATCGTGCACCGGCTCGACAAAGACACTTCCGGCGTGATGGTCGCCACCAAAACCGACGCCGCACATCGCGCCTTGCGGGACATGTTTTCGGCCCATGATCTGGATCGCGCCTATGAAGCGCTGGTTTGGGGCGCTCCGACTCCACTGACGGGCGTGGTGGAGGCGTCGTTGCGCCGTGGGGGCCCGGACCGCAAACGGATGGTGGTGTCGCCCGCTGTCCATCCCTCCGCCAAGCGCGCGGTCACGCATTACGAAACGCTGGATCGGTTCGGAATGACGGACGACGATCGCGCGGCCGCCCGAGCCAGCCGCATCCGATGCGTCTTGGAGACGGGCCGCACCCATCAGATCCGCGTTCATATGGCCGACGTGGCGAAAACGCCCGTCATCGGCGATCCCATATACGGCCAGACAGGGCATGCCCGACCCCTCGCATTTCCGCGCCAAGCGCTGCACGCGGCCGAGCTGGGCTTCGCGCATCCGATTGACGGCGCGCCCTTGTTTTTCCGGTCGGAACCGCCCGCCGACATGCAAGCCCTTGCAACTCGGCTTCGGGACACGATTTAGTGTTCGCGCGCGGTCACCATTTCGCCGCAAGCATGGGATCCACTAAGAGCGACGTGGGGGTGTCGCGACGAGCGGCCAAGGCCGACTTTTCTGACAACCCCGCCCTTCAACCGACGCGCGCGGCCTTGAACCGCGCGGGAAAGGCGACGCCATGAGCACGAGCGCAGCACTGCCCTCACCGTCCGCGGACGGCGGATTGAGCCGGTATCTCTCGGAGATCCGAAAGTTCCCGATGCTGGAGAAGGACGAGGAGTACATGCTCGCCAAGCGTTGGCAGGAGCATGGGGATGGCGATGCGGCCCATCAGCTCGTCACTTCGCATCTACGCTTGGTGGCGAAGATCGCCATGGGCTACCGCGGCTACGGCCTTCCAATCGCCGAAGTGATTTCCGAAGGCAATGTGGGGCTGATGCAGGCCGTCAAAAAG
>CAYPOX010000071.1:0-13534 GCA_964412525.1 uncultured Caulobacterales bacterium | reverse complement strand
GTAGTCCGTGTTGAATTTCAGAGCGATGTCGCGCGCCAATTCGAGATGCTGCTTCTGGTCTTCGCCGACCGGCACATGGGTCGCTTTGTAACCCAAAATGTCCGCCGCCATCAGATTTGGGTACACGAAGAGCCCGACGGAAGCAGCTTCACGGTTCTTGCCCGCCTTGTCTTTGAATTGGGTCATGCGGTTGAGCCAACCGAAACGCGCGACGCAATTCAGGATCCAGGCGAGTTCGGCGTGCTCCGGCACCGCGGACTGCGCGAAAATCGTCGCCTTGTTCGGGTCCACGCCGGCGGCGATGAACGCCGCGGCGACCGCGCGTGTCGCCGCACGCAGTGCGACCGGCTCCTGCCAGACCGTGATCGCATGCATATCGACGACGCAGAACAGGCACTCTTTCTCATGCTGGAGCCGAACGAATTTCACCAGCGCGCCAAGATAGTTGCCCAGGGTCAGAACCCCGCTCGACTGCACCCCGGAGAAGACGCGCTCGGGCCCCTCATAACGTCCGTAGTCGACGGCGTCGTCCATGTCCGATGCTCCTTCGCGGCGCGATCGGATACGCCGAGCGCCGTTCCCCGTCAAACGCGCCGGCGAAACACAAGGCCGCGAAACTCCGAGGGATCGGCCGCGCGCAGCGCGGTCGCCAGGCTGACATAAAGAAGCGCGCCGACGATCACGATCACGAACAACGTCACGCCGCGCGCCCACGACTCCGGAAAGGGCTCCACCGGAACGACGCCCGAAAGGCCCCAAATCGCCGCGCCCATCAACCCGGCGGCGAGCGCGATCCTCGGCGCGCGGCGGATCAGTCGGTCATCTAAGATCAGGCCGCCGCGTTGGCGCAACTCCAGGGCGAGAAGCGCGGAGTTGACGGCCATCGCCAACCCGGTTGCGATCGGCACAGCCAAAAATCCATAAAGCGGATAAAGCGCCAAAGCTCCCAATGTGTTGACCGCGACCCCGATCAAAGCGGCCTTCGCCGGTGTCGCGGTGTCTTCGCGCGCGTAAAACCCTGGCTGAAGCACCCGCACAATGATGAAAAACGGCAAACCAATCGCGAAGATCGCCAAGGCGTCTGCGGTCGCGGCCACGTCATGTTCCAAGAACCGGCCGCCCTGGAACAGACCCGCAATGATGGGATCAGCGGCGAAGGCCAAGGCCGCGGCGGCCGGCAAGGTTAACAACAGCGCCAACTCCAAGCCCCGGTTCATCGCTTCGCGCCCGCCTTCGACGTCGCCGTCTTCGAGACGCCGCGCAATCTCCGGCAGCAGCACCACGCCCAGCCCCACGCCCACAAGGCCCAGGGGCAATTGGTAAAGACGCTCGGCATAATAGAGCCAGGACCGCGCCCCATCCGTGAAGGACGCGATAATCCCGCCGATCACCGTATTGATCTGAATCGCCCCGCCAGAGATCAATGCGGGCCATGCGAGAACCGCCAAACGTTTCACTTCTGGCGTAATTTTGGGAATTCGGACGGCCAAAGGAAAACCGGCGCGTCGACACGCCCACGCCATCATCAAGGTTTGGAGCATCCCCGCCACGAACACGCCCATGGAGAGCGCATGGCCCGGCGTCGCGAACAGCTCTCGCATCGTCACGATCACGGTGATCAAAACGACATTCAGGATCGTGGGCGCCGCGGCCGCCGCGCCGAACCGGCCCAAACCGTTCAGCACGCCGGCGTAAAGCGCGGTCGCGGACATGAAGAGCAGATAGGGGAACACGATCCGCAGAAAGACGATCGTGTAATGCATCCGCACCGGATCGTCCCGAAAACCGGGCGCGATGCCCTGCGCGATCGGATCGGCGAACAGGGTCACTGCGGCCGTCAGCACGAGCAAGAAGGGCAAAAGCGCGGAGAGCGACTCCTCTGCAAAAGTGCGCGCCGCGCGCGGCCCGCCGCCTTCCAACTTTCGGGCGAAGAGAGGCACAAAGGCCGCCGAAAACGCCCCTTCGGCGAACAATCGGCGAAACAGATTGGGAAACTGGAAGGCGGCGAAGAACGCGTCTGCGGCCGCGCCGGCCCCCAATAAGCGCGAAAACAAAAGGTCCCGCACGAAGCCGAGAATCCGCGAGGCGAGGGTGAACCCGCCGACCGTGGCGAAGGAGCGGAGAAAGCGCATGGGGGCGGGGTGTAACGGGAAACTGCGGCGGCGTCAGGCGCGGCTTAACGTTCGCCCAGCGATTTAAGTTCGTACAGCGCCTCCAAGGCCTCTCGCGGCGACAGGCCGTCCACATCCAGAGCACGCAGGTTCACGAGTACTGGATGGTCGCTCTCCGATTGGGCCGGTGTCGCCGGGCGCGCCGCCGCAGCGGCGAACAGAGGCAGAGCTTCCAAGCGCTCGGCGGGGCGGTCTTGCTGGGATTCCAGCGCTTCCAGCACCTCTGCGGCGCGCGCCACCGCAACGTCCGGCATGCCGGCCAGGCGCGCCGCCTGCACTCCATAGGACTTGTCCGCGGGTCCGGGCCCCACTTCATGGAGAAAGACCAGATCGCCCTTCCATTCCTTCGCCCGCAAGGAAACATTTTTTGCGCGCGCGAGCCGTCCTTCCAAAGCGGTCGCTTCATGGTAGTGGGTGGCGAACAGAGCACGACATTGATTAACGTCGTGCAAATGCTCCAGGCACGCCCAAGCAATGGCGAGGCCGTCAAAGGTCGCCGTGCCGCGGCCAACCTCGTCCAAAATCACGAAACTCTTCGGGCCCGCCTGGCGCAAGATCGCCGCGGTCTCCAACATCTCCGCCATGAAGGTGGAGCGCCCACGCGCCAAATCGTCCGCCGCGCCGACTCTTGAAAACAAGCGATCGGCGACGCCGATTCGTGCAGTCGCCGCGGGCACGTCGAGACCGGCCTGCGCCATGATCAATATGAGCGCGTTCTGGCGCAGATAGGTGGACTTGCCCGCCATATTCGGCCCGGTGACGATCAACAGGGCCGGGCCGTCCTCCGCATCCAAATCGCAGTCATTCGGCGTGAAGGGCGCGCCCTCGGCCGCCAACGCGTCCTCAACCACGGGATGCCGCCCCGCGTCGATCGCCCAGGCCGGATCCTCGACAATTTCGGGACGGGTCCAGTTTCGATCCTCCGAGAGGTCCGCGCTCATGGCGGCGACATCGAGCGTCGCCAACGCCTCAGCCGCCGCGCGGAGCCTCGCTTCCTCCGCGATGACGTCGGTGCGCCATGCTTCGAATCGAGCCTTTTCGATGGCGAGCGCGCGCTCGGCGGCGCGCAAAATCTCAGCCTCGAGGACCGTCAACTCCTCGGTCTTGAACCGCACCGCATTGGCCATGCTTTGGCGGCGGGTGAACAACCCGCCATGGCGGGCATCGAGCAGCAGCTCCTCTTGGCTGACCGGCGTTTCAACGAACCAGCCCAGCACCGCGTTATTCTTGATCTTGAGCCCCCGTGCGCCAGTCTTGGACGCATAGGACTCGCCCAGCGCCGCCATGGCTGCATCCGCGTCGCGGTTGAGCGCGCGCTGTCGGTCCAACTCCGGGTCGACGCCGTGCCGTATGAAAGCGCCGTCGCGCGCATGGATCGGCGGCTCGTCGACAAGCCCTGCGCGGATCTCTTCGGCCAAACGTCCTGGCGGCCCCTCCACCGCATCCGCCAAGGCTTTTTGCGCCTGGCGGATCAAAGCCGGCGGCGCGTCGTCCGCCCGCAAGGGCGTCAGCAAGGCGTCCGCCGCATGGATCGCTTGCGCGAGAGACGCCAAGTCCCGCGGTCCCCCGCGCCCCAGACCAAGTCGCGTCAACGGGCGAGCGAGATCGGGCGCGGCTTTCAAACCCTCGCGGATGCGCCGACGCAGGCCGTCGTCATCGCGGAGATAGGCGACCGCGTCCTGGCGCCGAAGGATCTCCGTCGGATCGGCGGACGGCGCGGTGAGGCGGGCGCGCAGAAGCCGCGATCCCGCCGGCGTCACGCAGCGGTCGATGGCGCCGAGCAATGAACCTTGGCGACGCCCGCTTAACGTCTCCACGATCTCCAAACTGGCCCGCGTGGCCGGATCCATGCCCAGATGATCGGCTGAAGACTGCCGTTGCGGCGGCGACAATCTTGGGTCCGCGCCGGCCTGGGTCGTCTCCACATAGTCATGCAGAGCGCCAAGGGCGGAGACCTCTGCGGCCGTGAACGCCCCGAATCCCTCCAGCGTCGCGACTCCATAGGCGGCGGCCAACCGTCTCTCCCCAGACCTCCGGTCAAACCGCGCGGCGGGCAAGGGCGTGACCGCGGGCGGCCGGGCCATGGCTTGCAACGCCTCGCGCACCTTGGGATCGGCGTCGAGCGCGTCCGGCAGAATCACCTCCTTGGGAGCCAGGCGGGCGATCTCCGCATCCAAACGCACGCGGTCGACGGCGGCGCACCAGAACACCCCTTCGGCGACATCCGCCCAGGCCAAGGCCAGCGCCGCGCCGCGCTCCGCCCAGCCGATCGCCGCCAACAAGGAAGGCGCGCGGCTTTCCAGCAATGTGTCTTCCGTCAGGGTTCCCGGCGTGACCAAGCGTATCACATCACGGGCGACGAGAGGCTTGCCCGGTCGCTTTTTCGCCTCCGCGGGATCTTCGGTCTGCTCGGCGACGGCGACCCGGAACCCCTTCTCCACGAGGCGGTGAAGATAGCCTTCCGCCCGCTCCACCGGCACGCCGCACATGGGGATGTCGTCGCCGCCATGCTTGCCACGTTTGGTGAGCGCAATATCCAGCGCCGCCGACGCCTGGACCGCATCGTCGAAAAACAGCTCGTAGAAATCACCCATCCGATAAAAGAGCAGAGCGTCTGGATGGCGGGCTTTCAGCTCCAAAAACTGCGCCATCATCGGCGTGGCCCCGTCGATCGGGGGCGCGGGCGGTTGCTCAGCGTCGAATCGGATCCGTTTCTCCATGGCGGCGCACGCTAATGGAGGCGAGCGCGCGACGGAACGCGCTTACGCCGCCGTTTCCGACAGATGCGGCGCGGCGGCCAGAATAGCGTCCAAAAGGCCGGGAAACGCCTGATCGAGACAATCTCGGCGTAGGCGGTTGACGGTGTTCACGCCGTCTCTTCGCGTCTCCACCAGGCCCGCCGCGCGCAATGCCTTGAAATGTCGGGAGAGCGTGGCCTTCGGCACGCCAGGCGCCGCGTCACGGCAGTTAAGCGAGTGGGCCGCGGCCAGGCGCTGGACGATCGCCAATCGATCCGGATCACCCAACGCCTTGAGCACCTCCTCCAAGCGCAAGGTCTCCGGCGCAGGCCGGTCGAATTCGGCGCATGGGTCCATGACAGGCCTCTTGACGTCCGCAACATGGTTCCACATTTCGGAACCATGGGTTCCAGCATTTGGAACATTAATGAAGGAGATGGGAAATGACGCAAACCTTGCAAGGCAAAGTCGCACTGATCACCGCCGGCACGCGGAGTATCGGCGGCGCGATCGCAACACGCCTGGCGGAAGAGGGCGCCGCCGTCGCCGTGACCTTTGGCGGAAATCAATCCGCCGCCGACGCCAAAGTCACGGAATTGAAGGCGCTTGGCGTGAACGCGGAAGCTTTTCAGATCGACGCTCAGGACAGCGACAGCCATGCATCGTTGCCGAGCAGGATCGTGGAACGGTTTGGCCGCCTCGACATCCTCGTCAACAACGCCGGGACGTTCGCACTGGCCACGATCGGGCAGATCGATGACGACACACTGGATCGTCTCTGGAGATGGAACGTGAAAACGCCGATCGTGCTCGCCAATGCGGCGGCCCCGCTTCTAAGCGACGAAGGTCGCATCATCAATATCGGATCGATCAACGGCCATACGGCCTTTGCGCCGGGGCTTTCGCTCTACGCGATGACGAAATCGGCGATTCAGGGCCTGACGCGGGGTTGGGCGCGGGATTTGGCCGCGCGCAAAATCACGGTGAACAATGTGGAGCCGGGCCCGGTGGCGACCGAAATGAACCCGGAAGACGGAGAATTCGCGGACTTTCTCCGCTCGCTCAATCCATTGGGTCGGTATGCCCAGCCAAACGAGATCGCCGCGCTCGTCGGATGGCTGGCGTCGCCGGCCAGCGCCTATGTGACGGGCGCGAACATCCCGGTGGACGGGGGGCACACCACCTGATCAATCGAAGAGCCCTGGCGGCGGATCGATCACGATACGGGCCGCCGCCAGGTCGACGTCAGGACACGCCGCTTTCGTAAACGGGACCAGCCGACTGCCCTTCACGTCCGGAATGTCGCGAAGTTCGATCAGCGGGCCGGCCCCGAAATCGTGAACGGCGAAGATCTGGCCCAAAGAACGGCCATCAGGCGTGAAGGCGGCGAGGCCCTTCAGGTCCTCAACATAGACCTCGTCGGGATCGTCAAGCGCCGGCAGCGCCGTCCGCGGCGCCGTCACCTCAAGCCCTTGAAAGGCGGCGACCGCCTCGCGTGTTCCCGCATCTGCGACCCGCACGGCGAGCGTCGCGCCCTTGAGGATGCGGGCGGACAGCAGGCGCACCGGGCCGTGGGCCGTCTCCAAATCGGGCAGATCCGCGAGCGTCATTGGATCGTCCGTAAAGCTGGCGAGCTTCGCTTCGCCTTTCACGCCATAAGGACCGCCGAAGCGGCCGACGACCAAGCGGCGCGTCGGCCCTTCGACCATCAGGACTCGGCGGCCTCGTCAGCCGGCGCATCCTCAGCCGGCGTCGCCTCGGCCGCGGCGTCGTCGCCACCGCCTTCAGCCTCCGCGGCGGCGGCCTTCGCCGCCTCCTCCCGTTCGCGACGCTCCTCTTCGCGTTCCTTGGCTTTCTGGCCCGGTTCGCCCTTCTGGGGATTGTTGCCGTGTTTCCATTCCATCAGACCGGCTTGCCCTAAAAAGCGCGCGACGCGATCGGTCGGCTGAGCGCCTTTGGCGAGCCAATCCTTCGCTTTGTCGAGATCCAGGCGCACGCGGTTCTCGCTGTCTTTGGGAAGACGCGGATCGTAGACGCCAATCTTTTCAATGAAGCGACCGTCCCGCGGATAGCGGCTGTCCGCCGCCACGATGGAGTAGAAGGGCCGCTTTTTGGCGCCGCCACGGGAGAGACGAAGTTTCACCGACATGAGAGTCCTTTCCTGAATTGGGTGAAAACGAAAATGCGCCGCGTCACTTTTTGCGACGCGGTTTGGGCTTCTTCTTTGTGGCCTTGCGGCCCGCACGCGCCGGCATTCCAAGACCAGGCAGCATGCCGGGCGGCATTCCGCCGCCCATCCCCATGGGGCCGCCCAGGCCAGGCGGCATGGCCGGCGGCGCCGCGCCCGGCGCGCCCGCCCCCATGTCGCCGAGCATCTTCTTCACGCCGGAAGCCCCGACCGACTTCATCATGTCGGCCATTTGGCGGTGGAGCTTCAGGACCTTGTTGACCTCCGACACCTGCACGCCGGCGCCGCGGGCGATCCGGCGCTTGCGGCTGGCGTTCAAAAGATCGGGCTTGGCGCGCTCAGCCTTGGTCATGGAGGTGATGACGGCCTCCTGTCGCTTGATTTCCTTGTCGTCCACATCCGCCGATTGGAGCGCTTTGCCGAGCTTGCCCATGCCCGGCATGAAATTCAGGAACGCGCCGAAGCCGCCCATGCGTCGCAATTGGCGCAGCTGCTCGGCCATGTCCTCAAGATCAAAGCGCCCCTTGGCCATGCGCTCCGCCATGGCCTTCGCTTTGTCCTCTTCGATCGTGTCTTGGGCGGCTTCGACGAGGCCGACCACATCGCCCATGCCGAGAATGCGGCCCGCGACGCGCTCCGCCTCAAAGGCCTCAAGATCCTCCGGCCGCTCGCCGACGCCGAGAAACTTCACCGGCGCGCCGGTGACCGCGCGCATGGAAAGGATGGCGCCGCCGCGCCCGTCGCCGTCGGCGCGGGTCAAAACCAAGCCGGTCAGCGGCAGGCGGTCATGGAAGCGTTTCGCGGTCTCCACCGCATCTTGACCGGTCAGGCTGTCGGCGACGAGCAGCGTTTCGCTGGGTCTTGTTTCGCGATGGATGTCCGCGATCTCCGCCATCAATTGCTCATCAATGGAGGTGCGGCCCGCCGTATCCAGAATCACCACATCGCGCGCGGAGAGTTTCGCCGCCTCCACGGCGCGCTTGGCGATCTGCACCGCGGATTGGCCGAGCACGATCGGCAGGAAACCGACCTCTACCTTTTCAGCCAATTGCTGAAGCTGCTCCATGGCGGCCGGACGTCGCGTGTCGAGCGAGGCGAGAAGCACATTTTTGCCCTCACGCTTCGCCAGACGGCGGGCGAGCTTCGCCGTGGTGGTCGTCTTGCCCGAGCCCTGAAGGCCCGCCATCAGAATGACGGAAGGCGCCGGGCCGAGGCGCAGCCCTTCCGGCTCCCCGCTTCCGCCCAAAACGGCGATCAGCTCGTCATGGACGATTTTGACGACCTGCTGGCCCGGCTTGATCGATTTCAGAACCTCTTGACCGACGGCGCGCTCTTGAACGCGCTTCAGAAGGTCCTTCGCGACCGGCAAGGCGACGTCCGCCTCCAAAAGCGCCACGCGCACGTCGCGGAGGGCGGACTCCACATCCGCCTCGGACAGCGCGCCGCGCCCTTTCAGCTTGTCGAAGACCGTGCCTAAGCGCTCGGTCAACCCGTCGAACATGCGGCCTCGCTCCATCGCACAACGCCAAACGCTCCCCGGAGCGTTCGCCGCCGCGAGGAGTGCAGGCCGGCGGCGCGCCCCCGGCGCTCGCCGTCATCCCGGATAGAACCCGTCAATCCCGGAGAATTGCGGCTTCTACGCCCCGGCGCGCCAAGGGTCAATGCGGCCCGATTCCTTCTGTGCGCATTGCCGTTCGTAAAGAGTTTCCAGCGCGTTTTTGACTTCGGCGCGGACAGGCCCTTGCGTCTCGGGAAAGGTTTGCGGATCCGGACCAAACTTGCGGATCCGCGACCACGCTGCGCTTCGTGGCGAGGGGCACCAAAAGACCTGCAAGATGTGGGCGGCGTCCGGGTCGCCTTTGACCGCGAACGGGACAAGTCTATGAAGGTCGGTCGCGTAGAGGACGGCCATGTCCGTATGTTCGCCGCGATCCGCTAAGGCCAGGCCGTGTATGGCGTCCCAGATCATCGCGTCGCGGACGTCGAACCGGGCGGCCGCGCCCGCAGCGAAATAGCAGTCCATTGAAAAATCCAGGCGAAACGGCTCACAGACGGCTTGAGCGCGCATCCATTGCGCTCGGCCGCACATCTCGTAGGCGAAGGCGTTGGCGTCGAACCAGAGCGGGCGCCCTTGGATTCGCTGGAGCCGCCGTTTCATCTCCGCGTGTTGCGCATACGATGTGGGCCGAAACGGCCGTTCGCAGATCGGCTCCAAAACATCATCCACAGAGAGATCCATCAGCCTTTCGGGCCAGGAGTAAACCACCCGGCGCCTAGCGCGGATCTTACGCGCCCAAATCCGCCGCTGGGCGTCATCCTTCGCCTCGTATTGTCGGTTCCTTTCAATGGCGTAGAGCACGCGGGCCGGCTCGGCATATCTCTCCGGCCAGGGAAGCGCATGGGCGCACGTCTCCGGCGGACCCTCGGCGTGGATTTCAATGGCGCGAAGATATCTGGCCTCTCGCGCAGCGGCGAGGATGGCGTTCGCCTTCTCGCAGTCTCCCGCCGCGACCGCCACGTCGAAAACCGGCTCCCAATTCACCGGGCGCGGCCAGAACGCCCACACAGCCAGCGCCAAGAGCGCAGGGACCACGAGCGCGAGACCGGCCAGCGCCAGAAGCGCTCGACCGATGATTCGCATTTTAAATCGCTTCATAATTGCACTGAAGGCTATTCGCCATCTGTTCGCAAGATCGACGGCGATGGTCTGGGACGCCGCGCGTCTTCCTGAACGCGCGACGAGCATTGCTCGGAGCTTGCGGGAAGGCCGCAGCGGCGACCTTAGATACGCTGCTTTCTACGATCGAAGCTGAAGCTGGACGGGGCTTGGATCCGGCAGCGAACGTGGCGGCGATACGGGCGGCAGCCAGCCTCGTCAATGAACTTTTGGATATCCCCGCCGCCCACAGAAAGTTAAGCCGCGTTGCTGCGCAATACGAATTTCAAAATGAAACCTTGCGTCTAAGGTTGCAACGCATTGAAACTGATTTGGATCATTGGGATGAGTCTTGGACGAAGTGGAACTGCGGACAAATAGGCTTCAATTATTAATTTTCATTGTCAGCACAAAGCGCTTTTGAAATAGGGTCAACTTGGTTTCGAATAAAAATTGATGGCGCTTGCTGAATATCTTCACCCTTCGACAAGTAAGGAGGTTTATTCGTCTGAGACACCATCTGAGCACAAAGCGGCGGTCGCGGATCCGTGCAAAAGAACGCACGCTCAACATATCGCGCATCCGGGTCGCCTTTTGCGGAGAGTTCGTGGTTTTTCTCCAAGCTGACAAGGAGTATCGCGGAAATTGGGCCCTCCGGCTCTCGCGACGCGCGAACCAGCGCATGGATGGCGTCTTGGATCACCGCGTCGCGGACGTCGAACCGGGCGGCCGCGGAGACGGCGTAGCGGCAATCCTGGGTGAAATCCGTGGACATGGTCCCGCAAACCGACCGGGCATAGGCCCACATCGCGCGGCCGCAAGCGCCATGGGCGAAGGCGTTGGCGTCGAACCAGAGCGGGCCGCCTTCGATTTCAGCGAGCCGCCGTTTCATCTCCGCGTGTTGCGCATACGATGTGGCCCGAAACGGCCGTTCGCAGATCGGCTCCAAAACATCATCCACAGAGAGATCCATCAGCCTTTCCGGCCAAGAATAGAGCGCCCGCCGCATGGCGCGGTTCTCGCGCGCCCAAATCCGCCGCTGGGCGTCATCCTCCGCATGGCGTTGTCGGCCCCTTTCATAGGCGAGGAGCACGCGGGCCGGCTCGGCATATCTCTCTGGCCAGGAAAGCGCATGGGCGCACGTCTCCGGCGGACCCTCGAGGTGGATTTCAATGGCGCGACGATAGCTGGCCTCTCGCGCAGCGGCGAGGATGGCGTTCGCTTTCTCGCAGTCTCCCGCCGCGACCGCCACGTCGAAAACCGGCTCCCAATTCACCGGGCGCGGCCAGAACGCCCACACAGCCAGCGCCAAGAGCGCAGGGACCACGAGCGCGAGACCAGCCAGCGTTGAGAGAACCCCAACCATGCTTCGCAATGTCAGCCGCTTCATAAAATGAATAACGCGCGTTAGCGGCACCAAAGCAAGCCCTGCGGAGCACAGGCTGGATGATTTCGGCTTGCATTTGTTCTCAGAACCACCCGTCCTGAGATCAGGCTTTACGGTCGCCTTGCGAACCGCCCTTTCGGCGCCGGGCACAAAAGGCGGGCTTGCGGCGCGCTTAGAGTCTTCTCTCCCCGTGAAGTTCCATCACCTCAAAGGAAAGGCATGAAGGCCTGGATGCGTTTGTCGCGCACGACGCCGCAATGCGGAGCCGGCGTGCCGTACTACGAACCCAACGTCGCTTCCTTGATCGCGTGGCGCACAGGCGCACAGATCTCCGGCCGACCGTCGCAGCAGTCTTCGACGAGCTTCGTGATGAGATCTCCCATCATGTCAAAGTCGACCGAATAAATGATCGATCGGCCGCGCCGTTCGGACCGAACAAGCCCGGCATTCGCAAGAACCGCAAGCTGCGAGGACAGGGTGGTCGGCGCGACGTCCAAAATGCGCGCCGTTTCACCGGCGGGAAGCCCATCCGGTCCGGCGCGCACCAAAGTTCGAAACACCGCCAGACGACCTTCCTGGGCCAAAGCGGCGAGTTGACGGACAAGGTCTTTACTCATCCCGCTTCGGTAATTCGGTGATCATCGGACGGTCAAGCGCCGCAACGCGCGACGCCAGGTTGATTTTGGAGCTGGCGTTCACAAGGCGGTCATATAATCTGATTATCCGAAAATCATGGAATTAACGTCGCGATACCTGCGGCCTGTCCTGGTCTGCGCGTCTCTGGTCGCCCCCTGGACGGTCGCCGAGGAAGGCTCCGCGATTTGGGGCGGGCGGTTCACGCTGTCCGGCGAAGCGCGCATACGCGCGGAAACGGTCGATCCGCAATTCCGCGCGGGCGCCGGCGGAAGTGACCAAGCCGTTCTCACACGCCTGCTCCTATTGGCGGAAACGCGCATCGGGCGCGTCACCCTCGGCGTCGAGGCGCAAGATATCCGCAGCTATGCTGACGATTCGGCCACGCCCCTGTCGGCCAGTTTCGTCAATCCGGCGGACATTCTTCAAGCCTATGCACGCGTCGATATGACCGGCGTCTTCGGCGCGCAAACCGCATCGCTTCTAATCGGACGGCAGACGGTCGATATCGGATCCCGACGGATCATCGAACGCCCGAATTTCCGCAACACCATGGACCCCTACACGGGCGCGCGGTTCCAGGCGCGCTGGTCCAGCGATTGGGAGTTCGATGCTCTGGCCACGTTGCTCGTGCGCATTGAGCCGCAAGATCGTGACGCACGAGGGGGCAATGAAGCGGTCTTTGATCGCGAAACGCCGAACCGACGGATCGGCGGCGTGCTGCTCGCCAAGAACGAGGCCATGTTCGGGGGCCGCTTGGAGGCGTATGTTTTTGGTCTGCACGAAGGTGATCGTCGCAACACGCCGACGTCGAATCGCCGCTTGGCGATTCCAGGGGTGCGTTACCACCGCAAGCCGTCGATCGGCCGGTGGGACGGCGAGTTGGAGGTCGCCGCGCGATTGGGAACCCAACGCTTGACGCGCGATCCGGGCGACATGCGGGACCTCTCCGTGCGCGCGCACATGATCCACGCAGAGCTCGGCCGGACCTGGGATGCGGCCTTCACGCCGCGTCTCGCCCTGGAGTTGGATCTCGCGAGCGGCGACGATGATCCGAATGACGACCGGATCGGAACCTATGAGCGCCTGTTCGGCACCCGTCGGCGGGATCTCGGCAACACCAGCATCTTCGGGCCTCTGACCCGGCAAAATCTTCGAGCGTTCGGCGTGCGTTGGAGCGTGAAGCGCGGCCGCTACGATGCGCGAGGGTTTTACAAGGCCGCGTTTCTCGCCTCGCCGACCGACAGTTACCGCGTCGCCCGGCTCACTGACCCGACCGGCGAGTCCGGTCTCTTCTTGGGTCACGCTCTCGATTTCCGCGCGCGCACTTGGGTCGTCGAGGATTTTTTACGCTTCGAGGTCGGAGCGTCGGCGCAGGTCGGCGGTCGGTTTTCAGACGCCGCGCCAAACGCACCGGCACAGGACGACAGTTACTATCTCTACACCCAGATGAAGGCGACGTTTTAGCGGTCGCCTGACGGCTTCAGCCGCTTCCAAATCGCCGGCCAGCGCAGCGCGAACCAGACAGCGGTCCAAACATTTCCGAGGAAGGGAACCGGCGCGGCTCAAAGCGGAGTTTGGCGACCGGCTGAGCTTCCACGGCGGCATCGACATTATCAAGACCTTGCCCCGAGGCACGGTGGCCGATGTCCGGACCGAAGTCAAAGAGCGTATTCGGGTTTTGGGCGACCGGGGCGGCTACATCATGGCCAGTTCTCACCACGTCCAATCCGACCCGCCGTTGGAGAATATTGTGGCGTT
>CAYPOX010000070.1:0-13604 GCA_964412525.1 uncultured Caulobacterales bacterium | reverse complement strand
CTTGAAGGAAGCCGAACAGCGTTGGTTCGCCTCGCTCGCCTATCGCTGGTGAGATCGGGACGCGCGACGACGCTCAAGCGGTTTCGTCGACGACGTGGTCGCGCGTCCATTTCACGAATTCATCTGAAGGAAGGGCCCGCGTGTAGCGCCATCCTTGGGCGTAAGAGACGCCATGCTCGCGGAGGAACGTTTCCTGCGCTTCCGTTTCCACGCCTTCCACAATCACGACTTTGTCCAATTGCCCGAACATGTCCAAGATGCGGTCCAGCATGATCTCTTGGAGCGAGCCTTTCCCGATCGCCGCCGTAAACATACGGTCCACTTTGATGGTGTCGGCGTGCACTTCAGAGAGACGCTGAAGGTTTTGATAGCCCGTCCCGAAGTCGTCGATCGCCACCGCGAACCCAGCCGCCCGCCACGCGTCGATGGCGCTTTTCAGCGTCGCGTCATCCATGTTCGCACGTTCTGTGACTTCTAAGTGGAGGCGGTTTCGCGGTATTTTCGTTTCTTCAACGTAGTTTGTGATCAGCTCACGCAACTTTCCGTCGCATAGGTCGACAGGCGCAAAATTGACGCTGACAAAAAACGACGGATTTGAGTCGAAGATCTCGGCGAGGTCGCGCATGCTTTGCTCGATCGCGTTCACGGCCAATGCGCCCGAATAACCGTCTCGTTCTGCGACGTCGACGAGATCGCCGACGCTGATGTCGTGATAATCGGACCTGGATCGAACCAGCGCTTC
The DNA here is from genome assembly GCA_964412525.1 of uncultured Caulobacterales bacterium. Taxonomy (GTDB): domain Bacteria; phylum Pseudomonadota; class Alphaproteobacteria; order Caulobacterales; family CAYPOX01; genus CAYPOX01. The sequence goes on along the minus strand of CAYPOX010000070.1, from coordinate 12,862 downwards.
GGCGCCCACAGGTCGCCCCGTCGTCAGATCAATGATCGGTTGGAAATAGAATTCGTAGCCGTGCCGGGATAGGCAGCGGCGAATGCGGCGGATGCGATCGTCGCGCCGTCCAAAAGCCACTCCCGCGACGATCACGAGGCCGAAACCAAGCGCCGTAATGGCGGCCGCGGTCCCGGCGCTGCCGATTAAGCGGAACCTTTCGGTCTCCAAGAGCGCGGCCACATCACCACGCGCGGCGGCGCAGAGCCCGCCATTGGCGGTGCACGTCCCGATCAAAAAGTTGTCGCCCTGGAGCACTGAGGTGCGATCGAGCTCGCCGCGGCGAACCTCGTCGACCGGGCCGATCACGAAGGAGGGAAGGTCGTCGTCCTCGCCAAAAATGACGACGCTCGTGGTCATCCATGGCGGGGTCGGGATCTCAAAGCGATCGAGCCAAAGCAAGAGTTCGTAACGATCAAAGCGGACACTGAAAATCGGGCGATCGTCATCCCATAACCACGTTTGGAAGCGGATGGCGTTGCCGTTCTCAAAGACCGCGGCCGGCGGATTCAGCTCGATCGGATTGTCAAAGACTCCGAACAGGCCTGTGCATTGGGCTGCGTCGTCTTCGATGATCGCGATGTCGCGCAACAATTGCGCATCGAAAATCACGTGACGCATCACGGCGAGAGAGCGCGGGTCACAGCCGCCCGCCTCATTGTCTTCAAGAAAGATCAAAGGGGACGGCTTGAACTCGAGAAAAAACGCGTATTGGTCAAGCACCTGGTCGACCACTTGCACAGAGACCGCTTCCGCCTCGGCGATCAATTGACGCCGCTCCCACCGCCAGGCGGCGAGGCCGCTCAGCGCGGAGACCGTGAAGACGGCGGCGACGCCGAGCGCAATGTGACGGACGCGGTTGGACATTTCAAAGCCATAGACCGAGACGATGCAAAGCCATAGACCAAGACGGTGCGATGATTCATGCCCCCGACCGCCTCCACGTCGAGTGCGGGAGGGGATTCACGAGCCGCGGTTCATGGCGCACGGATACCGACGTTCTTCGGCGCCTTGAGAGGAGGGATGCGAAGCGGGTGCATCCTACGGCGCCCGATGCGCGTTCCCTCGCGACCGCTACTCGCAGATCACGTCATCTTCTCCAAGCGGGCGACAATGATCGGGAAAACCATGCTTGCGCCAATAGGCTGGCAGGCCGATCGACCGGATCAGGCGACGGCGCGCGTCTGAGGCGACATAGTCCGGCAGGATTCGCCCCCAGTAAAACGCGGATTGGCCCAGATATCGCATCTCGTCATAGACGCCATAGGAAAACCAGACGCGCCACGACAAATTGACGCCCTGAGTCAATTGAAAGCCGGCGGATTCAATTCGACCGACAAGCTGGCGATAGGCGGCGACACGATCGAAGTCCGGATTGGTCAAAGCCTGAAAGGTGGGCTCGACGAACCATTCCTCAGGTATCGATCGATCGCGGGCGAACTCCTCCAAGATCCATCGCACGTCGTCATGCCGACCGATCCGCGCGAAATGGTGCAATGCGTCGAAGGCGCCCGTCCAACCCATGGCGCGGTTCGTCTCCCAGGCTTCGACGCCTTCCTCGATCCTTCCCAAGTTGAACAGCGCACGTTCGGCATGCGCACGACAGTTCAATGCATAAATGTCCAGCCGAAGGCAGGTCTCAAAGTCGGCGAGAGCCCGCTCGAAATAGCCCAAAGCCATGAGCGCGATCCCGCGCCAGAGATAAATCGAGGAATCATTGGGATTTCGCTCAATCGCCGCTTCAAAAAGCGGGATCGCGCGTTCAAAATCCGGACGAAGGCGGCTCGATTCCGCCAGGGCCATCGCCCCATAGGGCAAGCTCAAACTTGGGTCGAGCTCAATGGCTCTTTGGCCGGCGCGCAACACGATGGCGTCGTAATCGCGATCGGCCAAGCCCCAAGACGGGGCCACGGCCGCCGCTGCGGCCAATCCCGCATGCGCCCGCGCCAATGTTGGATCAAGCGCAATGGCGCTCTCAAACATATTGACGCTTGTGCGGACATTTTCAGCGCCGCGGCGCATGAATCGCACATGTGCCTCGAGGTAGTACTCATAGGCGTCAAGGCTTTGCGTGACGCGAGGGGCTCGGGCCGCGTCACCGATCCGACCGAACCCAAGCGTCTTCGCCAAGGCTTGGACGATCGACTCCGTGATCCGATCCTGTACGACAAACACGCTTTCCGCGGAGAGCTCGGCGTCATAGGCGTCCGACCACAAGGTGAGATCGGATTGAGTGTCGATAAACTGCGCATCAATGCGAATGGCGTCGCCGTCGCGCCGCAAACTGCCTTCCAGGACGTAACGGACGCCGAGGCGTTCTGCGATCTCCTGGGATGACGTGGCGTCGCGCGATCGGAAGGCGAAGGATGCGCGGCGCGAAGCGACCGCCAAGCCGTCGATTTGAGCCAACACATTCAGGATCTCTTCGGAGATTCCGTCCGCAAAATACCCCTCCGAGTTGTCCGCGGAGAGATCGGCGAATGGCAGGACCGCGACCGTCGCCTTGCTTGCGGCGGGGGTCATCAGCGGCTCGGGCGATGCGCGTTCGGCCTGCAGAACGTCGATGGACGGGTCCCACCATCCTGCGCGCCACGTCAACGCGGCGCCGAGCAAGATTCCAAACGCCGCAAGCGCAACAAGGCCGGACGCAACGCGACCGGGGGAGAACGCGCCGCCATTCATTGAGGTTCGCGTCGGCGAAGTTGGGCTGGTCGGAGCGTTTTGCGAATGAGGCTTGACCGACGTCGTGCGCGACGGCGGCTCCGACTCCCCTTGGACATCAGGAATAAAGCGATAGCCCCGTCCATAGATGGTCTGGATGAACACGGGATCGCGCGCAGGATCGTTGAGGGCCTTACGGATTTCTTTGATCGTGGTCGTGATCACGGCGTCAGACACGGCGCGACCGTCCCACACCGCATCAATCAACGCATCCTTTGATAAAAGTTGGCCTTCAGCTCTCATCAGCGTCGAAAAGAGTTGAAACGCCTTCGGGCTCAGGGCCACGTCGCGACCACGGAAGGTAGCGCGTTCGTCCGTCCTATCCAATCGAAGCTCGCCGGCGATCAAAAAGCGCGCGTCGCTCAACGCCACGCGCGATCCGCCCGCAGATTCGTCGGCACGAATCATGATCTCCGCTCCGCCGCGACCCTCAGGATGCTCTCATATTTCCCTCATAATGCCAGTCAAAAGCGACTTTCAAACTGGAAAACCAAGGCTTTGGGCCGATTGTCGTCACCGAAATATGATCCATAAAGATTTCACCGCCTTCTCACGATCCCCGAAGCCGTGCGTCGTAATCAAATGACTGTGAGTTTTGAGGCCGGAAACGCCGGTCCATGAGATTGAGAACGGAGATCAAATATGCAACGTCACAGCAGCGAATTGGCAGCCATGATCACTGAGTTTGAGTTGGACCGCCGAAGCGATTGGGTGATCAACTCCGCTTTGGTCGCTCTCGCGATCGCCCCGCTCCTGGCGCTTGTCGCTTTGATCTGAACTGGCGACCCCCAGCGTTTCAAAAATCGCGCCCCGACGCGGCGAAAGGATCCAAACCGATGGCGACTCTCAGCGTGATACGCCCCTTTGTCCCTGCCCAAGCAGCGACGTCTTCCGCGCGCAAGTCGGCCGTGCGGACCGTTCGTCCCCTCTTACAGAGGATGGATGCGGAGTTGGGAACGCCTGCAAACGATGTTCCGGGGCCGCTGGACGTGTCGATTTCGATTGCAAGGACCGAGGAAGACTTCGAATTGGTTCGTGCCTGCCGCGCGGTGATCTACGACAAGTTTCGCAATCCGTCCGAGGCTTGGGACGATATGGATCGCACCCCGGGAACCGTCTCGCTGATGGCGCGCGACGAAGAAGGGCACATGCACGGCGCGGTGCAGCTTCACCTTGGCGAAAGTGCGTGTGCGCCGCGCGACTACCGATCTATTCGGATCGCATGGCTGGCCGTCGCGCCGGGTCCTCGCCGTGCCCGTGTTCAGGAGGCCTTGGTGAGGGCCTGCGCCAATTATGTGGTCGGAGAGCCGGTCGACGCCAACGGAGATCGATCCGCCTGACGACTTTGTTGTCTTGTTTTCTCACGAAGACTCTCATTGGAGGCCGAAAATGAAGCTGTTCGCTGTTTTGTTGACGACCGTTTTTTTGAGCGCGGGGTTCGCAAACGCCGCCAACCGCTGCGACGCCCCATCACAACCGGACATTGTTCTCGACGTGAACTCGGCGAGTGAACGTGACGTTTTCAACGCCTTTCATGCGGTCAAATCCTATCAGCGTGATTTGGCGGCGTATCGAGACTGCTTGGATAGCGCGTCCGGCAATGATGCACGTCGCGATGCTTTATTTAATGAGTCGGTCGACCAAGAGCAAGAATTGGTGACCGCCTTTAATGAAGTCCTGAGTGTGTTTCGAGCGCGCCGTTCGAGTTCGGAAGCGCGCTGATCCTCATTGGGATTTTCAAGGATAATTCATTCGCATGCTGAGCACTGCCCGCCGCGCGAATCTTGTGGCTGACCGCATGTGCTGCGCATTCGTATTTCCCATGTTTGAGTTTGGAGTCTTTCCAGCGGGTAATTTAAGAGCTGTCGCAGCAAATAAGTTTTAGGGATTCTAGAAATTTTATCTACAATGCAGGTGGGCATTTATGGATCTGTGGAATTCGCTTCGATGATCGCTTTGAGATTTTCGCCTTCCTCTTTCATATGTTGGCGCACGGCCGCGAATTGTTGTTTGTGAAGTCGGCGGCCAATCGGACCAACGCCGTTCATGTAAAGCTGCGCCGCAAAGCGACATCCGTCATCCTTTGGCGTGAATTCAAATGTTTATTTTGGAATAAAATATCTAAAGAAATAATTATTCATCGTAAATTCAATGTAGGAGTCTTTTTTGATTTTTGTAAACCGCGTGTGCTTGCACAATTTTTGACCGGCGATGCGTTCTTCAAAGTAGAACTCATTGCCCTCTTTGAGCCCGTCCCCGCGCCGCCATTCGAAGCAGATATGATCAGGGTGCCAACGTTGATAGTTCGCCACCATAGCTTCAAAAAATGCGAAGACCTTCTCCGAACTCACGCGGATCCATTTATCATCATGAAAACGATATTAATACATGAGAAGTGACATACGCAATGACAGAACCCGTTCCAAATAAAAAATTTTGAATGATTTTTGATTAAACCGTCGCACATCTTAACCGCTTGACTGCCAACAGACGGTCACCTTCTGCAAATCCCTTGATTTGTTGCGCATCGAAACGTTATACTTGTGATACGCTGCGGCCTTGTTTGGTGGCCTAGAGTTGCAAGGGGATCGAAACCGTGGATTTTCAGCCTCTCTCCCAAGGTCAAGCACGATGAGCGTTGCGAAGATCGTTCATTTGTCGAAACAACGTTTTTCGGGCCAAGATCCACGCGGGGCGCGGGAGTTTGAAACACAGGCGTCCGGAACCGAGGACGATGTGACGGATTCGGCGCAGCGTTGTCTTGGTCAGGTTGCTCAATACGCTGGCGACCTTGGCATGGAGATTGTGGACGTTGCGGCGGCGGTGGATCAGTTCGATGCACATCTCGCGGCGCAAATGGAAGTCTTTCAAAGTGTGCAGAGCGCGTCGGACGCCGTTTTGACGCATACGAGCGACATTCGCGACATGCTGACGAATGCGCACTTGGAGGGGGAGCGAGCCCTAAGCGATCTGGGATCATCTCGCGTCAAGGCGGAGCAATCGGCGGCGCTGATCCAAAGTTTCGTGACGCGGGTTGCGGGGGTGGAAAAGCAGGTCGCCGGCCTGGCCTCTGCGATCGCCCAAGTCGGTCAGATTGCAACCGAGATCCGAGCCATCGCGCGGCAAACCAATATGCTTGCGCTCAATGCGACGATTGAAGCGGCGCGCGCCGGGGATGCAGGACGCGGCTTCGCCGTCGTCGCCTCTGAGGTGAAGTCGCTCGCTGGAAACACGACGGACGCGACCGGCCGCATCGACGCTTTGGTGGATACCTTGGACGGGTTGACCCAGGCCTTGTCCGAAGAGGCCGCGCAGTCGGCGCGGGACGCGGAGGCGGTTCATGGCGTTTCGCAGACCTTCGCCGAAACGATTGAAAATGTGAACGGAGCGGTTCATCGCGTGAGCGATATGGCTGGCGGAATTGGGGAGCATGTCGGGCGGATCGTGGGACAGGCGGGCGAGGTGAAAGACCGGACCGACGCCTTGGCCGCCCAGGCTCAAGATTCCAAGACGACGTTCGCCCATGCGCGTGATCGCGTCAGCGGCCTCATCGATTTGTCCGAAACGCTTATGAAGGTGATCGTCGCGGGAGAGGTCGAAACGCCGGACACCCCCTTCATCCGTCAGGCGCAAGCCAAGGCTGCGGAGGTCGGCGCGATTTTCGAGTCGGCGATAAAGGCGGGGGATCTGACCCTCGACGATTTGTTCGACGAGGATTATCGCCCCGTCGAGGGAACGGATCCGACCCAATACATGACTCGTTTCACGGCCTTCACAGATCGCGTTCTGCCGGATGTGCAAGAGCCGATTTTGCAGTCCGATCCGCGGGTGCGCGCCTGCGTGGCGGTCGATCGCAACGGTTACGTTCCGACCCACAACGCCGCGTGGTCAAAACCGCAGCGTCCAGGCGAGCCCGAGTGGAACGACGGCAATGCGCGGCATCGTCGGATTTACGCCGACCGTGTCGGCGCGGCGGCGGCGAAAAACCAAGACCCGTTCCTCTTGCAGACCTATCGGCGCGCGGCGGCGGATGGGTTTATCGTCATGAAGGACGTGGCTGTCCCGATCCTGGTGTTCGGGCGGCATTGGGGCTGCTTTCGAATCGGCTACAAGCTCTAAGGCCTTGCGGCGACAAAAGAAAACGGTCGTGGAGAACGTGGCGCCGATGGAACGGACGGCGTGTCAGACCGCGCCGCGGCCCAGCCGCGGGAGAAAAGGAAACGGACGCGCCTTCCTTGAGGTGACGCGCCCGACCAAAAACCCCATCGACGGAATTAGAACCGGAAGGTGAACTCGCCGCCAAACGTGCGCCGATCGCCTGGCGCGGCGAAGGAGCCGCCGAATTCCGGCGCGTTGATGACCTCGGCCAGAAATTCCTCTTCCATGAGGTTTTGCACGAAGCCGACAAGCGACCATCGCTCCGTTTGCACGCCGGCCCGCAAGTTGACGGTGACCAGGGTGTCCCGCTCGGTCAGGCTGTTATCCGCGGGTGCGCCGAAAATCGTATTCGTGAACTGGTCTTGCACCGTGTGGAAAAAGGTCGGACCGACCGCATTGGCGTCGACGCGAAGCAGGCCCTCATACTCGTCCACGATCGGGCGGACGTATTGAAGGGAAGCGCTCAACGTCCAGTCCGGCGTCGCCGGACTTTCATTGCCGACGGTCGTGGGGCGGGAGCTGTTCTCTTGGATCTCGCTGTCGGTGAAATTGAAGCCGAGATTGAGGTCCAGTCCGTCGACGATTTCAGCGCGGGCGCCCACTTCGAACCCGAAAATGCGAACCTCGTCGATGTTCGACACGACCCGAAGCAAACCGAACGGCCCCACGAAGAACTCAAAAAACTGAAGATCTTCGACGTCCGTGTAATAGAACGCGCCTTCGAGGCCGATACGGTTTGAGAACCAATTCGACTTCAGACCGATCTCGAAAGCGCTGGACGTTTCTTCGCGAAACGTGTCCGAAATGTTCACCCGGTCCTCGCCTGACAGGCCGATCGCGTCATTGATGAAGACGTTCACGGTTGCGGCGGAGCCGGTGTTGTTGAACCCGCCGGATTTGAAGCCGATGCCCCAGCTGGCGAACACGGTGGCGTTGTCGCTAAAATCGTAGGTGAGCGAAATCTTGGGTTGGATTTGCGTGAACGTCTCTTCATCCGCACCCAAAACGCCGGACGGATTGAGCGTCGGATCAAGGCCGGGATTCAAAGGCGCGCCGCCTGCGAACACGAAGTCGCCGTCAAAGTCGACGAATTGGGTGCGCGCCTCCGTGGGCACGAGGCTTTCGACCTCCCGTCTTTCATTGTCGTAGCGCAACGCCGCGGAGACTTCGAAACGATCGGTGACGTCGTATTGGGCCGAGCCGAACACGGCGAAGACCCGGTTGTCGAATTGATCGAACAGCAACTGTTCCGTCGCATTGGGTTGGCCGGACGGAACGAAGGGGCGTTCAATGACGCCGAAACCGTCATCGATGCCCAAATTCACCGCCACCTGACGGTCGATATTTAGGAAGTAAGCGCCGCCCTGCCAGCGGAACCGCTGATCACCAGGTGAGGACAACCGGACCTCGAAGCTGTAGTCGCGTTGGTCTCGCAATTGAAACTGCGTGCCGTCGCAGGCGGTTGGCGTGTAGGCTCCGAAAACCGATCCGTTCGGAACGCCGCCGAACAGAGGATCCGGCACCTCGCCGAGGATCTGCGGCGCGGGCAGCACGACGCCGGCTGCGTTCAATTGCGCCGTTGTGTCGCGACATTGGTCGGACCCCACAAAGAAGTTGAACGCGGCGCTCGTGCCGTCGGAGCTGAAGGACTGATCGACGTCGGAGTATAGAAACCATGCGGTGAGGGTGGCGAAGTCGAACTCCCAATCCGCCTTGGTTGAAACTTCGATCGTGCGTTGATCGTTTTGCGGATCGATATTCCCGAGGAAGCGAAACTCGTGGTCGTTCACGTCCTCCGCGAAGGCCGGACTAGCGAAGGTGAACGCGGGAAGGTGGAAGATTGAATTGAAGGTGATGGCCGCCGCGTCGACCTCGCCGTAACGCGTCTTGAGATCGAGCGTGAAATTGTCGCTTGGTTGATAGATCCAGCGGGAATTGAGGTTGTAGCCCTGGTAGTCGTCGACCACATCTTCGCCCAAGAACTCATTGGTGAAGAAGCCGTCCGTGGATCGGAAATCAAAGGCGACGGATGCGAACAGGACATCCTCGATCACTGGGCCGCTCATCGCGCCACGTCCCACGATCAAGGAATTGTTGCCGCCCTGCACCGTGAGATCCGCTTCAAACTCGTCGCCGGGGCGATTGGTGGTGACGATGATCGCGCCCGCGGCCGCGTTCCGGCCGTAAATGGCGCCTTGGGGCCCTTTTAAGACTTCGATCTGTTGCAGGTTCGCAAATTCGCGATTGAAGGACGACGGGTTAGAGTAAAGAATACCGTCAACAAGAAACGCAAAACTTGCTTCCGCGTCACGCGTCGCGTTGATGCCGCGAATATTGATCTGCGTGTCGCCTACTTCCGCCGTGTCAACGAGAGACACGCCCGGCGTCAGCCGAATGAAATCTTCCGCGCGTTGAATGCCCGCGCTTTTGATCTCGCTTGCCGAAATCACGTTGACCGTACCCGGAACGTCTTGGACCCGTTCTTCGATCCGACGCGCCGTCACGGTGATTTCTTCAATCACCAAGTCTGCTTCCTGCGCGAGGCCAGACCCTGCTGACAGCGCCACCATACTGGCGGTCAGAAAGATGTTGCGCGGTATCATTTGCGTCATGGCGGTGCTCCCCCCCTCTTCACGGCTGCACGCTGACAATTTTAATTAAAGTAGATCCGGATCGAACCCCGTCAACTCAACTTCGTCGCGAACCCGCAAAACGTTCCGGTCATGACGTTTGACCCGAAAACGTTGGGATCGCCTCAAGTGCGTCCGCCAATTTGATCACGTCGGCATATTTCGCATTGAGGTCGAACATATTGGCGTCGTGGATGCGGACATCCCGCTCACCGCAGGCTTCGTCCACCAAGATCGGACGAAAGCCATGCTGAAGCGCGTCAAGCGCCGTCGCACGAATGCAGCCTGAGGTTGTAAAGCCCACGATTAGGCAGGTGTCGACACCGATGGCGCGAAGAGTGGAGGCGAGGGACGTGCCGAAAAAGGCGCTCGCATACTGTTTCGTCACCAAAATCTCGCCTGCTTCCGGGCTCATGCCGTCTGGGAACCGCCCGTAAGGATTGCCTTTCACGAAGCAAGCGAGAGCGGGCGTCTTCTTGAAGAAGAAGCCCGCATCCACGCAGCCCTCGCCATATTCGACATTGGAGAAAACGACGGGCCAAGCCGCCTCACGGCACGCCTTCAAGACGCGCTGGGCGGCGGCGAACTCGTCCTCAACTTTGGCGTAAAGCGGCGAGGCTTCGTTGAGATAAGCCTCAACGATATCGACGACCAGCAAAGCGGGGCGCGCGCCGAAGCCCAGGCGGCGACCGAAGCCCGCTTTCGCATAATCGTCGTCGAGATCCTCGACCAAACGGCCGGCCATCAAATGATTCCTTCGCGCTGAAGCATGGCGATGTCGCCCGGCGTTTTGCTCAACAGCCCCGTATAGACTTCATCATTGTGTTCGCCGAGCTCGGGCCCCGGCCAACGGACTTCGCCCGGCGTCTCGGAGAGCTTTGGAAAGACGTTTTGCATCTTAAAGTTTTGGAATTTCGGATGATCCACGTCGATGATCGCGTCCCGCGCGCGGAAATGCGGATCGGCGAGCATGTCCGGCGCTTTAAAGATTTTTCCGGCCGGCACGCCGTGCGTCTCCATCAAGGCGAGCAAGTCTTCGCTGGTGAATTGCGGCGTCCATGCGGCGATCATCTCGTCCAACTCCGCCTGTCGTTCCCCGCGCGCTTCGTGAGTCGCATAGCGCGGGTCGGTCGCGAGCTCCGGTCGACCCATCGCGTCCGCCAGGCGAAGGAAGACCGTGTCTTGATTGGCGGCGATCAACACGTCGCCATCTTGAGTCGGGTAAACGTTGGAGGGCGCGACCCCGGGCAGGATCGATCCGGTCCGTTCACGGGTTTCGCCAAGAACCGTATATTCCGCCAGCGTCGACTCCATCATGGCGAGCACAGCTTCGTAAATCGCGCTGTCGACGATTTGGCCGCGCCCGGTTCGCTCTCGATGGCGCAACGCCATCAGCGCGCCCATGGTGGCGTAGGTCGCGGCCAAGGCGTCGCCGATTGAAATGCCGATCCGGCTTGCGGGGGTCGCCGGGTCGCCCGCAAGGTTGCGTAGGCCGCCCATGGCCTCCCCGATCGATCCGTAGCCCGCCCGCTTCGCATAGGGGCCCGTTTGACCAAATCCTGAGACGCGGATCATAATCAGTTTCGGATTGATCTTCGACAAGACGTCATAACCCAGGCCCCATTTCTCCATGGTGCCCGGCCGAAAATTCTCGAGGACGAAGTCCGCTTGCGCCGCGAGCTCCTTAAAAATGGATTGGCCTTGCTCGGTTCGGAGGTTCAGCGTGATCGACTTTTTGTTCCGACCGATCACCGGCCACCAAAGCGGCGCGCCGCGTCCCCATTGACGCATGGGATCGCCTTTGCCGGGCGGCTCGCCCTTGATCACCTCCGCCCCGTGGTCGGCCATCAATTGTCCGCAAAACGGCCCCGCCAAAAGCTGACCCACCTCAAGGACGCGCAGTCCCTGAAGCGCCCCCCGCGCTTGCGCCATGTCTGATCGATCCCCGTCTTCTCTTCGCGTTCTGATGTGCTAGCGTCGCACGAACATACATCTGTGACCGGATCGTGGATAGTCGAGCATGAGTAATGACGCCGTCGAAATCATTGAGGTTGGTCCTCGCGACGGTCTTCAGAATGAAAAAGTGATATTTTCGACGAAGGACAAACTTTCGTTGATCGATCGCGCACGCCGTGCGGACCTGCGACGGATCGAGGTCGCAAGTTTCGTGAACCCGAAGCGCGTTCCGCAAATGGCGGACGCGGAGGAGGTGATCGCCGAACTGCCGGACGATCCGGCCGTGACCTATGTCGGCTTGGTGTTGAACGAACGGGGTCTGGCGCGAGCGCTGGCGACGCGGGATGGCGGCGTCCGGGGCGTGGACGAAGTGGGCGCGGTCGCCATTGCGAGCGACACGTTCGGGATCCGCAATCAAGGCCAAAACTCCGAGGAAAGCGTCGCAGCGGCCAAAGCGATTTGCCGTCGCGCGTCCGCGGAAGGAATGTCGGCGCAGGTGACGCTCTCGGCGGCGTGGGGTTGCCCATTTGAGGGCGAGGTGGACCCGAAGCGCGTGGTCGACATGGCGCGCGATCTCGCAGAGGCGGCGCCTAAAGAGATTGCGTTGGCGGACACGATCGGCGTGGCCGTTCCGGCGCGGGTCGCGGAATTGATCGCGGCGGTCCAGGAGGCCGTTCGAAACACGCCTCTGCGCGTGCACTTTCACGACACGAGAAACACGGGCGTCGCCAATGTTTGGGCGGCCTTTCGGGCCGGCGTCCGGCGGATCGACGCCAGTCTGGGCGGGCTCGGCGGCTGCCCGTTCGCCCCGGCGGCGACAGGCAACGTCGCCACCGAGGATGTGGTCTATATGTTGGAGCGCTCGGGCGTTTCGACCGGCGTGAATCTTGAGGCGTTGATCGGCGGCGCTGCTTGGCTGTCCGAACACTTGGCGCGGCCGACGCCAGGTATGGTGGGCCGGGCCGGCGGATTCCCGCAGGCATCGGCGGCGTAAATCGGCTTTGGGGGACGGTGGGGGACGCATGACCTATCGCGTGGGCGTCGATGTCGGCGGAACTTTCACGGACGTGCTTGTGATCGACGAAGCGACGGGGCGAACCTATCGCGGAAAGACGCCGTCCAATCCGGCGGATCCGTCGAAAGCCGTGCTTGCTGGGGCGCAAACGACCTGCGCCGAGGCCGGCGTGGCGCCGGACGCCATCAGTTACTTCATGCATGGCACGACCGTGGCCACCAACGCGGTCTTGGAGAGCAAGGTCGCGCGGGTCGGCCTTGTGACCACGGAGGGCTATCGGCAAGTGCTCCAGATCGCCCGGTCCTTCGTGCCTGGAGGTCTGGCGGGGTGGATCATTTGGCCG
>CAYPOX010000069.1:0-13844 GCA_964412525.1 uncultured Caulobacterales bacterium | reverse complement strand
CGCTCATCATTAGGAGAGTTCTATGAGCATGCACATGACGGCCCACGCCTTAAGTGGATCCGGCGCCTCGGCCGAAACGGCGGAGGCGCCGAAACTCGCGGCGGATCACTTCATCCAACTTGGCGACATGGAGGTCGCCGGCCGCCACCTGATCATTGACTTGCTTGGCGCGCGCCATGTCGACGATCAGAACCGGATACGTGACGCGATCCTGCGTTGCGTCGACGCCTGCGGCGCCACCCTGCTCCACGTGCATCTGCATGTCTTCAGTCCGAATGGCGGCGTCTCAGGCGTGGCCGTGCTCGCGGAGAGCCACATTTCGACCCACACTTGGCCGGAACGCGACTACGCGGCCTTCGACGTCTTCATGAGCGGCGACGCGCAACCGCATCGCGCGGTCAACATTCTGCGTGACGCCTTCGAGGCGCGCGAAGTGCGCGTTCAAGAAGTGCTGCGCGGCGAAGGCGCGTGAGCGAAACTGAGGCCGCATCCGGCGGCTGGTACACGGAAAGCCCGGATTTCGCGCTCCGCACCACGCTGGCGATGGATCGCGTCTTGCACGAGGCGCGCAGTGACGCCCAGCACATCCTCCTGTTCGAGAATGCGGTCTTCGGCCGCGTTCTCGCCATTGACGGGGCCGTGCAGGTCACGGAGCGGGACGAGTTCATCTATCACGAGATGCTCGTCCATCCGGCCGTGACTGCGCATGGAAAGGCGGAGCGCGTTCTCGTTATCGGGGGCGGCGACGGCGGCGCGCTTCGCGAAGTTCTGAAACACCCAAGCGTTCGAAACGCGACCTTGGTGGAGATCGACGCGGACGTCATCGCGTTTTCCGAGCGATGGCTGCCAGCCGTCGCGGCCGGCGCGTTCCAAGATCCCCGCACGCAGATCGTCATCGCTGACGGCGCGGCTTATGTCGCGGACGGCGGGTCGGAGTTCGACGTCATCATCGTCGACTCGACCGATCCGACCGGACCAGGGGCGGCGTTGTTCGCCCCCGGCTTCTATGCGGATTGCCGACGGCGGCTGCGGCCCGGCGGCGTGCTTGTCACGCAATCCGGCATGCCGTTCATCCAGTCGGAGACCTTGCGAAACACGTCCCGCGCCTTTGCGGACATCTTCCTTCGGCACGCCTTCTACGCGCTGACGGCGCCCTCCTATACGGGCGGCGTCATGGCGATCGGCATGGCGTCCGACGATGACGCCCCTTTTGAGGCGAAGCCCGAAACCCTGGGCGCCTATGTCGAAGCCGCCGATCTCGTGACGCGATGCTATGCTCCAGACATGCACCACGCCGCTCTTGTTCTGCCGCCTTACATTCGCGCCTTGCTGGCGAACAGGTCCTTGTGAGCGAGGATCACCGGCTCTTCGCCCCCGCCACGGCGCGCAACCGCGACGTCCTGCTCAGCGCGCTCCAATCGCTGCTGCCGCCCGCCGCGTCGATCCTCGAAACGGCGTCCGGTTCCGGCGAGCACGCCGTTCATTTCGCGAAGGCCCAGCCGGACTGGACGATCCAACCGAGCGACATTGATGGGGACGCCCGGCGCAGCGTGGCGGCTTGGATCGCCGCCGAAGGCGTTTCGAATGTCGCGGCCCCCATTGTGTTGAACGCCGCCGGGGATTGGGCCGAAGCGCACGCCCGCGGCCCCTTCGACGCGGTCCTCAGCGTCAATATGATCCATATCGCGCCATGGTCGGCGGCCGAGGGATTGGCGCGCGGCGCGGCTGGGGTGCTGAAGCCCGGGGGGCGATTGGTCCTTTATGGACCTTTTCGGCGCGACGGCGTGGACACTGCGCCCTCCAACGAAGCCTTCGACGAGTCCTTGCGGGCGCGAAATCCCGCATGGGGGCTGAGACGCCTCGAAGACGTGGAGCGACTGGCGCAGCGACAAGGTTTTCTTGCGGCGGAGATACAAATCATGCCCGCCAACAATCTCACGGTCGCCTTTCGGCTTGACGACGGCCGATGACCCAGGTCGTCTGCACGCCCGACCACGCGTTCGAAGGAGCCGAGCCACGTGAAGGAACGGCCTTTGAAGCCCCAAGCCGAGACGATTTGCGCACAAGCGGGCTTCGCCCATGACGACGCCGGCGGCGTGATTCCCGCGATCCAGCTATCCACCACATTCCCGCGGGATCAGGATTACGCACTTCAAAACGGGCGCGAATACAAGCGCGACGACGACCCCACAATCATCCATGCGGAACGGGTCATCGCGCAATTGGAGGGCGCGGAGGCCTGTCTTCTTTTTCCGTCCGGCATGGCGGCGATCGCCGCATGGTTTCGAAGTTTCCCCCCGGGCGCGCGCATTGTCTTGCCCGAGCGGGGCTATTACGGCGCGCTCGGTTGGGCGCAACGTTGGGCGACCGCCGAGAACCGCGCCATCAAGCGTTACGCGCCTGGAGACCCGGCGAGCCTCGCCGCCGCCTTGGCCGATGGGGCTGAGGGCCTTTGGATTGAGACCCCCGCCAATCCGATGTGGGACGTGACGGACATCGCCGAGGCGGCCGCGCTCGGAAAAGCCGCGGGGGCGACGGTCGCCGTCGACAACACGGCGGCGACGCCGGTCCTCCAAAAACCCCTGGAGCTCGGCGCGGACATGGCGATCCATGCAGCGACCAAATATCTCAACGGGCACAGCGACGTGCTTGCCGGCGCGGCCTGCACAAGCGCGGCAGCGGAAGCGCGTTTGGCCCTTATGAGAGACGAACGCCGCGGCGCGGGCGCGTGTCTCGGCCCGTTCGACGCCTGGCTTCTGCTGCGGGGTCTACGGACTTTGCCCCTGCGGATGGCGCGGGTGAGCGAAACTTCGTTGCGCTTGGCGCATTGGCTGCAAGACGTCCCGAACGTCGCCCAGGTCCTTTATCCGGGACTGACCTCGCACCCAGGTCACGCCGCGGCGAACGCGCAGATGCGCGGCGGCTATTCGGGCATGATGTCGATCCTGGTGGACGGGGACGAGGCTCGAACCCTTGACGTGATCCGGCGTCTGCGGCTGTTCCGACCTGCGACCAGCTTCGGCGGGCCGGAGAGCCTGGCCGAACACCGCCGAACCGTGGAAGGTCCGGAGCACGGCGCGCCGGAAAACTTGATCCGATTGTCGATCGGCCTCGAAGCGTTCGATGATCTGCGCGACGACTTGGCGCAAGCCTTGGAGGTATGACCGTGAAGCTGCCCTTCGACTTCATGCCGCCGGAGGAGGGTTTTTTGGGCCTGCCCTTCGACGAGGTGCCGAAACCTCAAAAGGCGCGCGCTTGGGTGATCCCCTTCGGCCTAGAGGCCACCGTTTCCTATGAAGGCGGTTCGGGGCGCGGACCCGAGGCGATGATCGCGGCGAGCCATCAGGTCGAATTGTTCGACGACGCCTTTTGGCGCGAGCCCGTTCGAGATTGGGGCGTGGCGACCGTGGTGGCGCCCGACATTCCGACCTCGTTGGAGCCCGCACTGGATCGCCTGACGGATATGGTTTGGGCGACGGTCGAGGCCGGCAAGTTTCCGATGATCTTCGGCGGCGAGCATGCGATCACGCCCGCCGCCGTGCGCGCGATCGCGAACCGCCATGACGAGCTCCTTGTCCTGCAATTCGACGCGCATGCCGATCTGCGTGACGGGTATCATGGCGAGCGGTTTTCGCATGCGGCCGCCATGCGCCGCTGCCTCGACCTCGGAAACGTCTCTGTTCTAGGGGTCGGGATCCGGAACATCTCCGCGGAAGAAATCGACGACTACGAGAAGTTCCGAAAAAAGAAGCGTCTCAAACTCTATTGGGCGCGCGAAAAAGCGCTTTGGTCCATCGACAAGATTAAAAAGCGCCTTAAGGGCAAATCGATCTACGTCACCTTTGACGTGGACGGCTTTGACGCTTCGCTGATGCCCGCCACCGGAACGCCCGAGCCAGGGGGACTGTTTTGGGACGACGTGATGCCGATTTTGGAGGCGGCCGCGGAGGTGGGCGTGATTGTGGGCGCGGACGTGAATGAACTCGCGCCGCGCCCGGGTCTCCACGCCTGCGACTTCACCGCGGCGAAGCTGGCCTACCGAATCATGTCCTACGCGCTGCGTTGATCCGTTCGGATCAAGCGTCTTGGACGATGATCTCGACGCGTCGGTTCTGTTGGCGACCCGCTTCGGTGTCGTTCGGCGCAATGGGCCGATCTTCGCCCAGTCCGACAGCCGTCACGCCATCACCGCCCAAACCCGAAGCGATCAAGGCGTCGCGCACAGCGTTGGCGCGTCGTTCGGACAGAGCTTGATTGTAATCCGCTTCGCCGGTCGAGTCCGTGTGTCCCTCGACGATGACCTTCCGCCCTTCAAGCTTGGCGACCGCCTCGGCGACCCGGCGGATTCGGTCGCGACCGCCTGACGTCAATTCCGCGCTGTCCGTTTCGAAGACCACATCCTCGAGCGTCACGACAAGGCCGCGCGCATCCCGCTCCGCATCGAGCTCCGCGAGCGCCGCCTCAAGTTGTCGTTGCGCTTCCTCGGCCAATTGCTCGGCCGCTTGGGCGCGCGCCTCGGCGGCGGCTTGTCCCGCTTCCGCACGCGCGGCCCGCGCCCGCGCCTCAGCGGTCTCCCGCGTGCGCGCGTCCACCAAGATCTGTTCGCGTTCCTGGCGCAGGGCCTCGAGCGCTTCTTGTTGGCGCGTTTCCAGGGCGCGTTCGCGCACGACCGCGAAGCGCCGCTCAGCCACATAGCCATAGCTGCGCAAGGTCGTTTCACTTGCACCCGCCTCAAACGCGGCGCGCAAATCGTCGACCGCCTGACGCGCCTCTTGCAGCGCCGTGTCGGCTCGACCGGCGATCGCCGCGTCGGACGCCAGCGCGTCATATTGGGTTTGGATGCCCTCGACATAGGGATCGGTCGGCGTGGCACAGGCGGCGAGCACGGCCAGGGCGGCCAGGGCTGTGGTTTGGCGAATGGGCGTCGTCATGGCGATCTCTCTCGCTTATCGGCCTTATCGGCGCGTTTCGGCGCGCAGGGCGTCGACGGTTTCGCGCAATTCCTCGACCGCCAGGTTGGCGGCGCGCGCCTCGGCCGCGGCGGCGGCGTAGTCCGCGTCCGCACGCGCCTCCAAGGCGAGAAGGGCGGCGCGCTCTTCGTCGTTTTCCGCAAGCGCGGCGCGGGCGCGATCCAATTTGTTGGCGGCCTGGGCCAATGGCTCCGGCGCGAATTCGGGCGCTTCGCTGCGGCGCGCAGCGGCGAGCGCCGTTTCCGCGGCCGCCAGATCCGGCGTGGTTTCCGGCGCGCTGGCGCAAGCGGCGAGCGCAGCGAACGCGGCGAAAGACAAAACAGTTCTCACGGCGGGTTTTCCTCGATTGAACGTCGTTACATTCGACCTAGCGAGGAAATGTGACATCTGTGTTAAATTTCAGTCGTCGCCGGAGCGTCGCTCCGCGTCCGCGCGGGCGCGCCGGGCGCGTCGGCGCAGAATGGCGGTCATAATCGTCAGTACGCCAACGACGAACGCCGCCAAGCCGTAGGCCGCGACGACATAGGCCCATCCGCCTGCGATCATTGGGCGGGAACGTCCGCGGGCAGCACGACGGCTTTGGACGGCGCGCGCGCAGTGCGCGACAGCGTGTCGGCGCGCCGAAAGTCGATCTCCGCCGCCATACGCTGAAGAACGATCCAACCGAAGAGCGCGAAAAACGCCCCCGCCATCACGAAGAGGGGGGTCAAAAGATCGCTATGGATCGTCGGCGCGCCCAAGCGGCTCACGCTCGCAGGTTGATGCAAGCTCGACCACCAATCGACCGAGAACTTCACGATCGGCACGTTGACGAAACCGGCCATGGCGAGGATCGACCCGAATCGCGCGCTGCGACGCTCGTCGGTGATCGCGGCCCGAAGCGCCAAATAGCCGAGATAGAAGAAAAACAGGACCAAGACCGACGTGAGGCGCGCATCCCAGGCCCACCAAGCGCCCCATGTCGGACGCCCCCAAATCATGCCGGTCGCGAGCGTCAAACCGGTGAACGCCGCGCCGACCAAGGCCAGGGCCCGCGCGGCCGCGTCCGCCAAGGGATGCCGCCAAATGAAATGCGTCAGGCTCGCCACCGCCAAAGCGGTGTAGCCGAACAAGGACAGCCAGGCGCTCGGGACGTGAACATACATGATCCTGACGGTCTCGCCCTGTTGGTAGTCGGGCGGAGAGGCGATCAGAGACAGCGGAACGCCCGCCGCGAAAAGGACGACCGCCAGGAGGCCCAACACCCAACTTGCGGGTGTTGCGAATGCGGTGAAGCGACGGGGATTGGCGAGTGCGTGAAACATAGGATGCAAACTAGTCAATCCGCTTGGGCTCGCAAGGCCGCCGCCGAGGCCGGAGGCCCGATCGCCAGAGCCAGCAACGTCGACGCGGCCAGCAAACGCCAGGCGCCTGCGCGCGCTTCGGTCAAATCCAAGGCGTCCGCGACGGCGGCGACGCCGAAGATCAGGGTCGGCGCGGACAAGGGCGCGGCGATCAGCGCCGCCAACATGCCGCCGCCGCGTTCACGGGCCGCAAGCGACGCCGCCATGACGGCGTAGGCGGAGGCGGCGGGAGTCCCAAGCGCCAACGCGCCCGCCGCCACCAAGCCCTGGCTCGGCGGCACCCCTAAAAAGACGCCCAAGGCGGGCGTGAGCGCGACGACCGCCGCACCCGTGGCGAGCCAATGGGCGAGCGTTTTGGCGGCGGCCACGACCACCAAGGACGTGTCGGACGCAGCCCATTGGTCGATCGATCCGTCCTCCACATCCGCCCTAACCAGGCGCTCCCCGGCAAGCTGCGCCGCCAGGAGCGCGCCCAACCAGAGGGTCGCCGGGGCCAAAACGATCGCCTGATCCGAACCGGCGGAGCCGCTGGCGGCCAAACCCGCCAATGCGGCGTAGAGCGTGGCGAACAGGGCCGGTTGCGCCCATCCGCCGCCGCCGCGCGCCAAATCCGACAGATCTCGCGCCAATTGCGCGACGAAGACCGAGATCACGCCGCCTCCGGACGCGCGATCGCCAGGCGGATCGAGTCCGTCGCCAAGGCGTGGTGAGTCGCCGCGACCACCAGACCGCCCTCGCCACGGTATGACGCGATCAAGCGACGCACGAGCTCGGATCCGTCGGTGTCGAGCGCAGCGAGGGGCTCGTCGAGAAGCCAAAGCGGGCGCGCCTCCACCAACAATCGTGCGAGTGCGGCGCGGCGTTTCTGGCCCGCAGACAATTTGCGCACCGGCGTTCGGCTTTCCGCACCCAGGCCGACCGCCGCCATGGCCGCCTTGGTTGCGCCGCCGCCGCCCTTGAGCGAACGCCAATAGCGCAGCTCCGCGTCGAGACGACGGGATGCGCGCAAACCCGGCTCGTGCGCCAAATAGGAAAGACGCGCTTTCGGGGCGCCGCCCTGGGTTTGCAAGTCGCTCGACCGCTCCCAGCGGATCCGCCCGCGCTCCGGCCGAACCACGCCAGCGAGCGCCCGCAACAGCGAGGACTTGCCCGATCCGTTCGGACCGACCACCTCGACCATATCGCCGCCGCGTGCGGAAAAGGATACGCCCTCTACGATCATCGCCCCGCCGCGGGACACCGCCAAATCCTCCACGGACAGGCGTGCAAGGCGCGTCTCAAGCGCGAAGAGGCGTGCGTGGTCAGCGGTCATGGAGAATGGTCAGGTGCCGTAAGTCGAGGGCGAAAGATGTCAGCGCCGCCTCTTTTCTCGACGCGCCGTACCTGCGATGTAACCGGCGTGAGCGTCCGGCGCCAAGCCGGAAGCGCGGGTAGGGACGTGCGGTGTGGCCAAAGGCGACGGTGCAGCGACGGAGGCCCGCCGGCGTCCGGGCCGGCCCGGCTCAACTCACATACGCCTCGCCCGCGATGAACGGCGCGCCGCGCTGTTGTGGTCCGATGGGGCGGAGCTTGTCGCGCTCGCGTTTTTGGCGTGCCTCTATCTGCTCAGTCCGCGTTCATCGGACGCGGTCGGCGGTGCGTTCATTGGCCCCACCGCCGCGATCCTCACTTTATTCATCGCTGCGGTCGCCGCACGAATGGCGATTGATCTGCGCGACCGCACCCATCCGCTTCTCCCCTATGCCTGGGCCGGCGCCGATTTCGTGCTGCTCTATGCATTGATGTTCAGCTATCACCTCAATTACGACGCGGCGGCGGGCGTCTATTTGAAGGCGACGACCGCCGATATGGCCTTCGTCCTGATCGCATTGCGCGCGGTCCTGTTCGACGCACGGCTGATCGGCGTCACGGCCGCGTTCGCAGTAGCCGGTTGGGCCGCTTTGACCGTCTACGCCGGCGCCACGGCCGGCCCCGACGGCGTGACGCGCAGCTTTGTCGATTACATGACGTCCGATCGCGTGCTGATCGGCGCGCAGATCGAGCGCATTCTGGCCATGGCCTTGATGTCCGGCGCGTTGATTCTCGCCATCACCTATGGTCGCCGCGATCCGATCTCTCGTCTTTCCAATCGGCGCGGCTTCCTCGATCGCTTGGAGCGCGCCGTCGGAACCGCCCGGCGCGCGCGCCGCGGCGCGCTGTTCGTCGCGGATTCCGCCTCCGTGCGTTTGGGGGCGCCCATCGCCAATGATGATGATGCGGTCGAGGCGTTTCGCACCTTAGGCGCGCGCGTTCGTCACTTTGCGGAAGGCCGCGGATTCGCCGGTCGTTTCGAGCAATTGCGGTTCGCGGTTTTTCTCAATGACGTAGCCGACGAGGCGGCCGCGCAAGAGGCGGCGGACGAATTGATCCGGCTTTACGATATCCCCTTTGCAACCGCCGGGTCCCGCGTGGCGCTGCGCGCCCATGTCGGCTTCGCGTTGGCGGCGGATGCGGAGGATGCGGGCGTCCTCCTTGAAAACGCCAAGACCGCGCTGAGCCGATGTTCGGATTCGCCGAACTGCCGCGGCCTCGCCTTTCGTGCGCGCTACGCGGAAGAACGCGCGGATGCGGTCGCGTTGGAGAACGAGTTGCGGCGCGCCATGACCAATGACGAGCTTGCGCTGCACTATCAGACGATCGTGGATCTCGGCGCCGGCGGCGTCCGCGGCGTCGAGGCGCTTTTGCGATGGCGTTCCGCCACCCGTGGGGCCGTCGCCCCAGGCGATTTCATCCCGATCGCCGAGAAAAGCGGATTGATCGTCGAACTCGGCGCCTGGGCCTTGAAGCGCGCCGCGATCGACCAGGCCGTATGGCGCGCGCGCGGTCTCGCGGACGACGTTTATGTGGGGGTCAACGTGTCCGCCGTTCAGGTCGACCAGTGGAACGGCCTTGAGGAAGCCATTGAGGACGTCATTGAGCATGACGCGAATGTCGTTCTTGAACTTACCGAGTCCGTCGTGTCCGTTGACTTGGACCGCGCCGAAGCCCGTCTGCGACGTCTGCGCAATCTCGGGGTGGGCCTGGCCATCGACGATTTTGGAACCGGTTATTCGTCTTTCGCTCAGCTTGGACGATTGCCCTTCTCCGCCCTTAAGATCGACCGCAGCCTAACCTTGACGCTCAAGGAGCCGAGCGGCCGGGCGACGCTCCAGGCGCTCGCACGACTGGGCCAAGGTTTGGGCATGACGACGGTCGTCGAAGGGGTGGAGACCCGCGAAGAGGCCAATGAAATCCGTCGGCTCGGCTTTCATTGCGCCCAGGGCTACTTCTTCGCACGCCCGTCGCCGGCCGACGAGGTGGTGTTCGGCTAACCCTCGCGCAAGATGCGGGCGGGCGGCGCCGCCAACGCCGTGCGTCCGGCGAGCCAGCCTCCGAAGGCTGAAGCGGCGGCCGTCGCGCCCACCACGCCAAGGATCAGCCACGAGTCGAGCCGCCAGGTCGCCTCAAACACGTTCACCACAAGCGGATAGGCCGCGGCGACCGCAAGGCCTACGGCGATCGCCGCCGCAGCCGCTCCCGCCATGGCGAACTCCGCCATGAAAACGCCCAACGCCTCGCGCCGGGACATGCCGAGCGCCGTCAGGAGCGCCGTCGCCGCACGCCGTCGTCGCGCCGCCGCCGCGAACGCGCCGGCCAGGACCAGCGCGCCGGACACGGCGACGATTGACGCCGCCGCGCGCACGGCGAGCGCGATGTCGTCGAAGATCGCGACGGCGGCCGCGAACACTTCGCGCACATGCACGATTCCGACCTCAGGAAACGCTTCGCCGACCGCGCGGGCGATCCGGCGCTCCTCCTCTTCGGGAATTTTCAGGATCGCGGCGTGACGCGGATTGGCCGCCTCAAGGGTCCCCGGCGCGAAGACGATGGCGAAATTGATCCCGAACCCGCCCCAATCAATCGTGCGCATATTGGCCAATGTGGCCTCGACATCGCGGCCGAGAATGGTGAAGCCGACGCGATCCCCGATCTCCAAACCCATGCCGCGGGCCGCATCGCCCTCAATCGACACCAAGGGCGGGCCGGCATAGTCGATCGGCCACCAGGATCCGGCTTCGATCGGAGATTCCTCCGGCTTGGGGCCAAGAAACGTCATGCCGATTTCGCCGTCGACGATCCAACGCTCGGACCCCGCCACGGCCTCTCGATCAAGCGGTGCGCCCTTCAGCCCCGTGATCCGCCCGGTGAGGACCGGCGTCCGGCGATAGACGTCCGCATCCGCACCGTCGAGAAGACCATCCATCAACGCGTCGAAATCTTCCGCGTCGCGCGCGGCGATCTCCGAAAAAAACATGGACGGCGCGCTTTCCGGCGCGATGTCGCGGATCTGCGTGATCAGGCTCCGCTCCGTGATCATCACGGTGGCCACGAGCACGACGCCGAGACCCAGGGCCGGACCCGCGATGGGCGCGAGGGACTGCGGCCCGCCCAAATTGATGAGCGACAGACGCGCGAGGCCGGACGCGCGTTGGGCCGCCGTCTTCGCCAGCCACTTGGTTCCAAGGGCGGTTGCATAGAGGAGCGCGAAGGCGGCGAGCGCGCCGCCCAAGAGCCCGGCGGTCATGACGGGCGCGGGGCTCGTCCCGATCGCCAAAGCCGCGAAGGCGGCGCCGGCCCCGAAGCCGAGCGCGGTTTCGAGCGCCGGGGGACGGCGCGGCGTCGAGGCCGCCCCGCGGAACAACGCGTTCGGCGACGTCGCGCGGGCGCGGCCTATGGCGGGCGCGGCGAATGCGGCGGCCGCGAACACGCCCTGGAGCAAGGCGGTCGCCAATACGCCCGGATAGACGCCCAATCGGAGGTCGATCGGCAAACGGTCTCCCAACGCCAGCCAAACCAATAACGGAGCCGCGGCCCCGAGCCCGACGCCGATCATGCCGCCAAGGACGGCGAGCGCGGCGGCCTGTGACGCATAGGACGCTCGGATCAGTCCAGAATTGGCGCCGAGCGCTTTCAGGGCCGCGATGGTGGTCGTCTTCGCCTCGATATAGGCGTCGACCGCCTGCATCACGCCGATGCCGCCCGCGACCAATGCGGCGAGCCCCACGACCGCAAGAAAGACGCTCACCTGTCCGATCAATTCGTTCAGGCCCTCCACGGCGTCGGCGGAGCCTCGAACCTCATAGCCCTCCGGGGCCAGACGCTCGAGCAACGCCGCCTTCGCCATCGACGGATTCTCGGCGGCGACCCGATAAGAGGCGCGAAAAAGCGCGCCGGGTTTGAGAAGCCCCAGGGCTTCAAGCCCCTCCATGGAGACGAACACGCGCGGACCGAGCGTGAAGCCCGCCGCGATGCGGTCCGGTTGCTCGACGACCACCGTGCGCAATTCGAGCGCGCCCTCTCCGACTTGAAGGCGGTCACCCAAAGCCATGCGGAACTGATCCAGCATTTCAGGCGCGACGGCGGCGCCGAACACGCCGTTCCGGCGCTCCATCGCTTGGTCGAGCGCGACGGGAGGATCGAGCGTCATTTCGCCGACAAGCGGATAGGCGCGACCGAGGGCGCGTATCTCCACGAGTTTCCTCACCTCCGGCCCCTCCGCCATGGCGCGGGTCTCAATCACGGCGGCGACGTCGCCATAGTCCGCCATAACCGCCCGGTCCGCGTCCGGCGCGAGCCGCCCGGAGAGGATGAGTTCAACGTCGCCGCCCAAGATTTCGCGGGTCTGGGAGGCCAGGCCGTCCGAAAACGCCTTCGCGACCGATCCGGCCGCGGCGATGGCTCCCACCCCAAGCGCCAAACATGCGAAAAAGACGCGAAATCCCTTCGCGCCGGCGCGCAATTCTCGCCAGGCGAGCCGGATGGAAAGCGGCGCCGTCACGAGACGATCCGCCCGTCGGCCATGGTGACGGCGCGATCGGCGCGTGCGGCCAAATCGCGGTCATGGGTCACCAGCACCAGCGCGGCGCCCTTCTCCCGTGCGAGCGCGAAGAGAAGGTCCGCGACACGTGCGCCCGCGGCTGCGTCCAAATTGCCGGTCGGCTCGTCGGCGAAGACGATCTCAGGCTCCACCGTCAACGCTCGGGCGACGGCCACCCTCTGGCGTTCGCCGCCGCTCAGTTGAGTCGGGTAATGGGTCATACGGTCCGCCAGTCCGACGGACTCCAGCGCCGCGGCCGCCCGGGCCCGCGGGCGATCCCGCCGCGCGATCTCAAGCGGCGTCATCACATTTTCGAGAGCGGTCATGCCCGCCGCCAAATGAAAGGACTGAAACACGAAGCCCACGCGCCCACGGCGGAGGCGCGCCAGACCGTCCTCATCCAAGGCCCGCACGTCTTCGCCAAGCATCCGAATGGAGCCTCCCGTGGCGCGCTCCAGCCCGGCCGCCACGGACAGCAGAGACGACTTCCCTGATCCGGACGGTCCGACGACCGCCACGCTTTCCCCAGGCTCCACTTGGATGGAGACGCCCTTAAGAATGTCGACGCGGCGCGCGCCGGCGTCGAGCGCCAAGGTCACGTCTCGAAGCTCCAACGGCCTCGTCTGCGAGCCGATCTCCCGATCCGGAGTCTGCGTCGGTGCGTCCATGCCTCGCTTTCGCCTTTCCGCTGACGTGTGCTGCTTCGCCGTCTATTTAGGCGCTGTGGCCGTAAAGGGACCCCCACCATGTTTCGTCGCTCGCTGATCGCATTGTTTTTCCTGACGACCGGCGCTTTTGCGCCCGCGGATCAAGACTCGTTCAAGCTCGTCATATTGGGCGACAGCCTGATGGCCGGATTTCGACTGGAGAACCCGGACCTTCTCATCGACGGCCTGCGCCGAGACCTGACCGAGGCGGGGCTTGACGGAATCCGGATCCAAAACGCCGCCGTATCCGGCGACACCGCCGCGGGCGCGTTGGCGCGCTTTGAATGGTCTGTCCCCCGCAACGCCGACGGCGTCCTGGTCGAAATCGGCGCCAACGACATGCTTCAGGGCCGTGATCCCGCCGACATTCGCCGTGACATTGATGGCATCGCCGCGCGCGCTGAGGAGCGCGGCCTCTGGATCGCCTTCATCGGCATGAGAGCTCCGCGCAACGCCGGCGCATCCTACCGAGCCGAATTTGATCGCATCTATGCGGAGGTCGCGGACGCAGCGTGTGCACCGCTTTACCCCTTTTATTTCGAAGGCCTCATCGATCCGGAGACCGGCGCATCGGACGCCGCGCTCATGCTTGACGATGGTCTGCATCCCAATGCGGACGGCGTGGCTGAGATCGTGGCGGGCATGGGGCCATGGCTGACCGAGGCTTTGCGGCAGCCCAGCGGCTGCGGCTCCTAAACCGGAAACCGTCCTATGGCGCGACGGCGCGGCCGATAGTTGGCGAATTTTACCAATGCGGGTTTACCAAAACTTAGCTAAAGCCGCCAAGTTACGCCGGCCCCGCCACCCCGCATTTTCCTTAACCCACTGACAAATTTGAGGTTTATCCGTTCTGGCACGGCGAGTGCCTTATGAAGGGCATGAGTTTGCAACGCCCCGCTCGAAAGGACCTGAACATGAACGCCGACCT
>CAYPOX010000068.1:0-13855 GCA_964412525.1 uncultured Caulobacterales bacterium | reverse complement strand
CTGGATCCGGCGACGCCTGAAACGAGACCACGAGCGCGCCCTCATCCTGGACAAGCTGGAAGGCGTTTTCCGCGTCGAGATTGTCGACCACGTCGAACGAGCCTTGGATCTCCGCCGCCTGCAGGATCGTGAGATCGCCCAAGCCGGACACGTCCGCCGCGGGATCGGTGAAGACAAGATCAAGCGTGGCGCCGTTCTCAACGACCGCGACGCCCGCGATCGTCAATTGATCCGCCAGGCCTGCAATGTCGATCTCCACTTCGAAGATCGAACCGGATGCGAATGTGGCGTCGCCCGTAACGTTCATCGCGCCAATCGACGCGCCAGGCGCCAAGCGCGCGCCCGCATTGAGCAAAAGCGCCTCATATGTGCCGTTGCCGCGGAGCGTCGCGCCCGATGCGACCGTGACTGCGCCAAGCGTCGCGCCGTCCAACAGCACCTCGCCGCTGAGCACTGAAAGAGCAAAGCTGTTGGTCCCGGTGAGGATCTTCGCCCCATCCCCGGAGGCGCTCGCACTCTCGAATGAGGTCAGACGCGTGACGTCGAACGCCTCTTCAAAGGCGCCTCGAAACTCGACGTGGTCCTCGCCTTCGCCGCCGTCGAGGCCGCCTCCATAATCGGAGTCGGGATCGACGAAGACGAGGTCGTCACCGCCCCGCAGATCCAAGGCGAGGCCACCTTCCGCCGTCGAAGCGATCCGACCGTTATTGGCGACCACGTCCGCGTTCTCGCCGCCCACGACCGCAGAGCCGGCGGTGGCTTCGATCACGCCCGTGTTTGTCAGATCGACGAAGGCCGCGGCCGCCCGCACCCCAGCGGAGCCGCCCTGCACCAAGCCATCATTGGTGAGGGAGGTGGTTTGAAGATCGACGGCGATGTCGCCGCGGATCACGCCCGTCGCCTCATTGATCAACCCGTCAATGGCGCCGGCGCGCAAACCGACGTCTCCGCCTTGGATAAGGCCCGCATTGCGCAGCGTGGTGATCGGTCCGAGAACGTCGAGGCCGACATTGGTCCCGATGATCGACGCGTCGGCGCCGTTCAAGAAGTTGCCCACGCTGTTTAAGGAAAGGCCGATATCCGCCGCGTCGCCGTCAATGACGCCTTGATTGTTGAAGGTCTCAATGTCGGTGACCGTCACCGCCCCGATCACGCCGCCGGCGGCGTTGGTCAACGACGTGACTTCCGTTCCTGTCAGGACGCCCGTGATCGTGCCCGTATTGACGATCGAGTCGACCAGCACGTCGACAGTCACATCGCCCTGAACCACCCCCGAATTGTTGAAGAGGCCGACCTCCCCGAGACGTATGGCGGGTTCGTCGCCTTCGGCGATGATCGTTCCGGCGTTGTCAAGCAAGGTGGCGCGGCCATCGACCAGAACCGCCGTGCCCTCGACGGCGCGCACTTCCACGCCGCTCGCGATGGTGAGTTCAAGAACGGACTCCGCCGTGATCGCATTGCGTTGGGCGGTGATCGGCGCGGTGATCGCCACATTGCGCAGATCTCGTCCTATAAAACCGTCGCGTCCCGCCGTGATCGGCGCGCTGATCGTGAGCGGACCGAGCGCGTTTCCGACCGTCAGTCCGTCTCGTCCGGCATCGATCTTGCCGCCCGCGAGGTCCAGCGACTGCACATTGCCGATCACGAAACCGTCTCGGCCGGCGGTGATGTCGCCGTTTAGCGTGAGAAATCCGCCGCCGGCGAGCCGGAATCCGTCATTGCGCGCATCCACCGAGCCCTGAAAATCGAGATTTCCGACACCACTTGGCGCCACCAAGCCGTCGCCGCCCTGGATCTGCGCTTGGGGACCGATCAACGCCTCTCCAATGGAGGGAATGAACAGCGCTGTTTGCGTGCCGTCGACGGACCCGTTCACGATCAATGTCGAGACGCTGGAAAGGTCCACCGCCCGGTTTGCGCCGAGAACGACGCCGTCAATCGTCAGTTGTCCAACCGAACCGCCCTGCAAACCTGACGCGCCGACCAGCGTGCCGTCCGGACCGATCGTGACCTCTTGAGCGCTTTGGAGCGCCAAGGCCGGTCCGCCCTGGGCGTTGATCAAGCCGTCATTGGTGACCGTGTCCGCGGCGCCGTTGATGACCACGCCGTTCTGGCCGAGAATCTGGCCCGCATTGACGAACACGCCGAGGCCGCCGGTCTCCAACGCCGTCCCGGAGTCCACGCTCAACACGGCGCCGTCGGCGTTCGCGAATTGCTCAAGACGACCGCCGATCAACAGGCCGCCGTTGGTCCCGGTCATTTGACCGGAATTGTCGATCGCCCCGCCGCCGCCGGAGACGATCGCCAAGGTCGCAGCGTCGATCGTGCCCGAATTGCGCAACAGGTCGAAGGAGCCCGCGCGGATCGCAGCTCCGTTCGGGGCGCGCAAAACGCCTCCGCCGCCGCCGCTCGCGTCCGGCAAGCCCGGGCTGACGAACCCGTCGCCGGCTTGGCCGTCGATCTCCAACACGCCGATCGCGCCTTGGCTGACGACGGCGTCGCCGGAGCTGCCCTCAATGCGGCCCGCGTCGCCGATGAACACGCCGATCAGGCTGGACGCGTCGACGGCCGGCGCGCCGATCAACGTTCCGGCCACGTCGA
This sequence comes from uncultured Caulobacterales bacterium, assembly GCA_964412525.1. GTDB lineage: Bacteria > Pseudomonadota > Alphaproteobacteria > Caulobacterales > CAYPOX01 > CAYPOX01. The sequence goes on along the minus strand of CAYPOX010000068.1, from coordinate 11,254 downwards.
CGATGCCCTCAGTTCCAAGCTCCACAGCTGTGTTGCTCGTCGTCACATTGTCGCCGGAGTCGACGATGACCGTAACGCGTGACGCGGCGCCCCCATCCACCAAAACGTTCATCGACGTTTCCGGATCGCCGGAACAGGTCACCGTCGCATTGTCGCTCGGCGGGTTGGGAGAGCAGCTTGGGGACGCAAACGCGGGCCGGGCGGTCACAAGGGCGAAGACGCTCGCGCCGCAAAGGGCTGTGGTCAGATAAAGCGACGATGTGGCCGCACGCGAAAAATGATCGATCGAACGGCGACGCATGTCAGCCTCCCCCCAAAGCTACGTCGCACTTGCAACGCTTTGGGAGAATTGTAGCTTTCAAGGCCTTACGCGGGCAAGCGACGGAACGCCGGTGACCGCGATCAAATGGTCCAAATATCGACGAATGGCGGGGGCGTGCTGTCGTCGACCTGGCCGGACACTTGGACGCCGTCGAAAATGGCCGCGCCGATCTCGCCCAAGAGTTGGAGGCGCGCGCCGTCGAACAGCGCGGAATCGGAGGATCCAAAGAGCGCTGGACGCTCAATCTGGCTGACGATGCTGATGCGGTCGTTCGAGCCGGTGTCGGAAATGACGAACTCAAACGAGCGGTCCACGGTTCCGCGCCCGATATCGTCGGTCACGTCAAGCACGCCGTTCAGAACGTGGACGATGACCGGCGCGTCAGCGTCGACCCTGCGATCGATGAACACGAACTCGCCGCGTTGCCCGTTCAAAACGATGGAACCATGTTCGTCCGGACTGGGATCTGCATCCTGTGCGAACTCGCCGTTCTGGTGCGATGCGCGGGCCGCGACCAGGCTGGCGAACGCATCGCGCTCGATCGCGATGTTTTCCGGGGCGGACTCCGCCGACGGCGTCTCTTCGTCGAACCCGAACGCCTCCTCCGCATCGTATGCGTCCTCATGGGCCACAAGCCGCGGATGGGCCGCAACGCCAGGAGGCGGGGGGTTCGTGGCCACCTGGCCATGGGCGTCGCCGTGCGCGATGGCGAACTCGTCCGCCTGGCTTTCATCTCGGGGCGCCCTAGCGCGCGACGCGGGCGTTTGGACTGGGAACTCGCCGACTGCATCGGCTTCCGAGGTTACGCGCTCTGCGGACGCGATGTCGGATTCACGCGCCCGGTCGTGACGATCCGGTTCCTCGTCAAGTCCGCGCGGTTCGACGGGAATGTCGAGTCGAGGAGCTTCGCGGCCGATCAGAAACGCGACGACCGTCGCCGCAATCCGCGCGAAGCCGAACCAATCGCCAGGCTTGCGCCGCACCGCTTCAACCAAAGGCGCGATGGGCGGGCCGAGCCTTTTGACAAAGCGACGCGCGGCCCACGCGGCCAGGCTCTCCGGTTCCGGTCCATGTCCCACGCAACGGCCGCGATCGTCGATCAATACCCAGCCGTGCTGCGGCGTCCGCGCCACATGAAACCAGGTTTGCGCAACGCCATCGTCGATCTCGGCGGCGATGATGTGATCGCCGCTGTCCGTCGGAATGATTTCGACGTCGAACGCGGCCGGATGCTCCGCGAAGAGACGGCGCAGATTGGCCGCCACCCGCGCGGCGTCTTGAAGGCTCACCGAGGCGCGACGCTGGCGCGCCGCCTCGAACGAAATCACATGCGTCACTTGGAATCCCGCTCGTTGGGCCAGATCAGGCGATAGGCGTAGGGCTCATAGTAAGACAGCAAACGTTTCGCAAACATCGACGGATCCGCGCCCACGGCCTCGGCCCACGCCTCATACTGATCCGGAGGTATGCGGCCTTTGCCGCCTTCGATCTGACTGATGAACGTGTAGTACTCATAGCCAAGCGCGCGGGCGAGCTGCATTTGCGTCAGGCCGGCCGTCTCGCGCAGGCCCTTGAGCCATCGCCCGCACGCCTTCCGCAACTCCACCGTCGTCGTCGCCTTAGCGGTCACCGTCGCCACGTCATCCTCCGTTCGTCTTGGGCGGAGCATGGCGTGATCCCGCACGAGAATCAAGCGGCCCGATAGTTAGAAAAATACTTTACAAGCAAATTGCCGTGTCGTAGATGACGACACGCGTCGCCGAGAGCGGCGCGTTCAAACAGAAAGGTGACCCCATGTCTCTCAGACCCTTGTCCTTGTTCACCGGCGAAACGCTGGATGCGGACCTGTCTTCCCTGTTCGAGAACTTCACGTTTGAAATCTCCGATGAGATTTCGTCAGACGTGGTTGCGGAGCGTCAGGCGAAGGCGCTTGAAGCGATCGAGAGCGACGCTCTTGAGATGACGTTTGAAGCCGAGCCCTTTGACGGGGTGATCGGCCCGATCCAGCGTTTCGAAATCGATCCGGAAACCGGCACGATCACGTCGGCCAACGGCGTGACCATCGATTACGACGTCGACCACGCCGAAACGGTGGTCGAAGAGATCGCGACCGCGCTCACGGAGCTGACGGCGAATGTTGAAGCGCCGGTGATCGATTCCTTGCTCGACCTTTCGAACAGCGATGAAACCGTGACCCGCGCGGAAATCGGCGCGGCGGTCGAACAAGCATTCGAAGGCGAAGCCTTCGACGGCGTGATCGGCACGGTTCAGCGCTTCGAAATCGATCCGGAAACCGGAACGGTCTCGTTTGCGAACGGCGAAACGGTTGAATATGACGTCGACCGGCTCGATGCCGCTGTCGACGACATCGAAGCCGCGCTGATCGAACTGACGGCGGACGTCGACACGCCGGTCGTCGACTCCTTGCTCGACCTTTTGGGCAGCGAAGAGCCGGTGACGCGCGAAGACATCGGCGCGGCGATCGAAGAGGCGGTCGAGGCCGGAGAGATCGATGGCGATGAGTTGCGCGAAAATCTAAGCGCGCTTCGCCCTGAGATGGATCTTCGCCAACCCGTTCTCGACGGCGTTCCGCTGGACGGCGCCGCTGCGGAAGCCTTCCAGGCGAACGGAACGTTTTTCACCTTCAACGAGGAAGGCGTACAACCGATCGGCGATCGATTGGCCGAGATCGGCGACGCGGTCCAAGACGGTGAGATCGTCTTTGACGGCACGCCGTTCGACGGATCTGCGCTTGGATTGATCCAAGTCATGGACTTCGACCTGATCGGATAGTTGTAGTCCATCGCCCGGCCGGTTCACCCCCTCCCCGCGCCACGGCCGGCCGGGCGTCCTTTTACGTCTTAGACGCTGACCTCGCGCACGGGCTCCGGTGCGCCGCCGCGGCGCGGCGCCACGGCGAAACGCTTAATGACCTCGGTCTCGAAGGTCCGGTCATAAATCGTGCTGACCGCGATGAGGTCGGCGATCGCGATGTCCTCGCGCAAGGTAACGGTGAGATAGCCGCGACGGTTGACGTCGTTGAACAAAACGTCGTCGTTCCGGCTCGTCACCGCGCGGCCGATGTCGAAATCGTCGACATTCAACACGGCCCCGACGGAGGGCGACGTCACGCTGGACGTGCCGAATTCTGCGCCCACGAGATTGTCGTCGTCATCCCGCAACTCGTTCGCCCAAAAGGCGTGCGTATCCCCGGTGACGGCGATCAAGTTTGCGTCCGCCGCCATGGCGTCGGCGAAAAGGCGCGATCGCGCCGCAGGGTAACCGTCCCAAGAATCGAGGTTGAACGGCAGGGCGAAGCGCGTGAGCGCCACCAGGCGGCCTGCGCCCGGATAACGGCGCTCGATTTCGGCGATTTGATCGTCCTCCAACGCGCCGGCGAGATCCGGAGACGTAACGGACGCCAAAATCACCTGATTTCCAAGGACCTGCCACGTCACGCCGCGAGCGCGCGAGTCGCGAATGGCGTCGGCGACGCGTTCGCGTTGAACGTCGCCCATCAACTCCCGTTCCGGATCTCGCCGCATGGCTTCGAACCGCTCAATATCCGGCAAAAAGGCGACGCCATCGGGCGGATTGCGCGGATCGATGGCGGCCAGCTTGGCCGGGTCGGTGATCGGGCGCGGCTGCAATTCGGACACGTCAAACGGAACCGGCCGGCGCATGACCGTCTCTTTCGGGAGCGACGCCGCGGCGCCCGGCGGGATCAAGCGCGGATTGTCTGGATCGCTCATGTCGAAGTCGCCCTCCACCAGGGGCAGATCCTTCGCATAGGCGAGCGGCTCCGTCCGTGCGGTCAAACGCGTTTCGAGCATGATCAAGCTTGCGGCGCGCCCGAATTCGAAGGTGCGGTTCAGCGTCAACGGATCTCCCGCAGCACCGCGCTCTCGAATGGGCATCCACTCGAAATATGCCTGTATAGCGGCGGCGCGGCGGGCTTCCCACGCCCCTTCCGTATTCGGATCATGATTCTCCGCGCCGTTCACCCAGCTGTCATTGGCGGATTCGTGATCATCCCAAATCGTGATGAAGGGATGGGTCCCATGGGCCGCCTGCAGATCCGGATCGCTGCGATACTGGGCGTAACGGATCCGATAATCCTCCAGCGTCACGATCTCCTTGGGCGGCTCGGGAACCCGGCCGACGGTCGCCCCGAATTGTGTCGCATAGCCGCCCGGTCCGTATTCATAGATGTAGTCCCCCAAATGGAGGACCGCGTCGAGATCGTCCCGATCGGCGATCGCCCGGTACACATTGAAGTAACCGGCCGGAAAATTGGAGCAGGACACGACCGCCAAGCGCGCCTCGGGGGCGTCCGCCGCAGGCAAGGTCTTGGTGCGGCCGACCGCCATGGATCCGCCCGCCGCTTCGAACCGAAAGTGATAGGCGCGACCGGCTTCGAGGCCGTCCGCATCGACCTTGACCGTGTAATCGGACCCTGCGGACGTGACGGCCGCGCCCGATCGAACGATGCGCGTGAACTCCGCGTCCTCCGCGACGGACCAGGTCAAGCTGGCTGTCGGCCCGCCATCCTCGGGGACGGCGCGAGTCCACAGAATGACGCGGTCGCGCATCGGATCTCCGCTGGCCACGCCGTGCGTGAAACTGGCCGGCGTCGTGTCCGGCGTGGTCGCGCACGAAGTCGCGCCGACGGCGGCGGTTCCGCCGAGCAGGGATTTCAACGCGTCGCGACGATCGATCATGACCATGGTCTAAGCCTCCCCCAACCCACAACAACCCGGTCGTTTAGCGCCGCTGCACGACGTGGCGATGACACACATGCGTCGGAGACCGACGTTCACAGCATGTGTGCGGTTCGGGGAGCATAAAAAAGAGCCGCTAATGGCTTCTCTAGCCGGTTTTGATAGTCGGATGACTCGGCGGAGGCGGTTCTCAAAGTTTGTATCTCGAGCTGCCGGTCAATCGACGAAGCGGCCTCTCAAAAGGCTTGTGACCGCGGTGTCCAAACCGCGTCGGCGACGCAGCCAGCGCCACCCCAACAAATTCCATACAAGCGTCGCCGCGAAGGTCGCGCCCGCCGCGCCCAGGGTGCCGTATTGCGCCGCGCCGAGCGCGACAGCGATCAGCGCGCCTCCTTGCGTCCAGCCTAGATAGACGAACATGGCGCGCTCGCCGCCCCACATCGCCATGGCGGCCGCGGTAGGGCCAAATGAAGCGTTTGCGACGCCGGCCGCGCAAAGCACGACCAAAGCTGGGTAGGCCTGCGCGTAACCGTCACCGAACGTGCCCAGAATCCACGAACCGAATCCGATCATAAAAACGGCGCCCGTGGTCGCTAAGGTGTTCGCGATTGCTAGGTTCAGGCGACATAGATGCTGCGCGCCGCGCTGATGGCCGGCGGCAGCGCGACGCGCGATCAGAGGCGAGGCGACGAGGTTCGCCGCAGTGAGCGGCAAAGCCAAGAGGGCACCGATGCGGCTGGCTGCAAAATAGGCGCCGGCGTCCTCCGCGGACATAACACCGCCGACGATCATGACGCTCGCCGGCGCAAGCGCAGTGTTGAGGGTCGAAATTCCGCAGAAAGCGAGGCTCTCCCGCAACCAAGTCCGACGCGCGTCAACGGCCGCGGCGGATCGCTCTGCGCCGAATGCAACGCCATGAAAGAAGCGTCGCGCCATCAATGCGGCGATCGCTCCTAACGGAAGCGCTGCGAAGGCCATGGCTTCGGCCGCCGTGACCGCGCCTCCGACGTGTCCGTTCAAGCCCACTGCCCATACGCCGCACGACACGATCACGGACAAACGCCAAACCAACTCGCGCGGGATCATCGCCCACAACGTTTCTCCACGCGCTTGGAGCAGCGCTTGAAACCAATCCGTCACGATCAGAAAAATGGTCAAGCTGGCTGTCGCCGCCGCCAATCCGATCGACCCGCCCACGGCGAACGCGACATAGGCGGAAGCGAGCGCCGCGGCGAGCGAAACGCCGACGCCCACGGCGCTTCCGGACCATGCGAGAAAGGACCGGTACGACACCTCGCCTTTAGCGTCCGCATAGACCGGGGCTCTTTTTTGGATCAATCGTTTTTGACCGAAAGCGCCGACGACAGCCAACAATGTCGCCGCCGAAAACGCCAATGCGTAAAGGCCGAACGCCTTTGGGCCCGTGAGTTGGGCGATGGCGAGCAACATGATGAACGACATGGCCGCCGCGCCCACTTTGATCGCGCCGGCAACGATCATCGCGCCGCCGCCGCGCCGCCATTGGCGGGCGAACAGCGCGAATCCTCCTTGAAAGCGGCTCCCGAGCGCGGACAGCATCAATTCACTTTCTCAAGGTCGAAGCCGGATCAACGGCGACGGCGGACTCGAGTCTAAACAACGCCCGAAGACGCCATCCGACGCATGTCCGGCGGTTACACGTGGCGGCGCCAAAAACCCGCTTTCTGTTCGGCAAGCGTTCGGTCTCCGCAGGTTTCGCTCAAGCGCGAAGACAATCGCCTTTAGATCAGCCCAAAGTCTAAGAGCGGGCCCGCTGGCGCCGCAAGGGCGTCGAAATCCGCTTGAGACGCCACGACCTGAACGGCGCCCGCGTCGCCGTTCGGCAGGATGCGACCGCCCGCGGCGGAAGCGTCGAACAGCAAATCGGGCCGCGCGTCGCCCGCAACGTTGCTGATCGCCGCAAGCTGTCCCTGTTGGCCAAGGAAGACGTCTTGTCCGGCATCGCCGGAAAACAATACGTGTTCACCGCCACCGTTGTACTCGTATACGAGATCGTCGTTTCCGTCGCCGTCCAAGTCGGCGACTCCGCGCAGATGGCCCTGTTGGCCAAGAAAGCGATCTTGCGCGGGATCACCCGAAAGAAGGATGTGTTCACCGCCACCATTGTACTCAAAGATTAGATCGTCGGCGCCGTCTCCGTTTACGTCCGCGACGCCTCGGAAGTTGCCCTGCTGACCTAAGAAGCGCGTTTGTGCAGGATCCCCCGAAAGAACCACGTTGTCGCCGCCGCTTGAGAACTCGAAAATCAAATCGGCTTCGCCGTCGCCGTTCAAGTCCGCAACCGCCTGCAACGTTCCTTGTTGGTCAAGCCAGACCCAATTCGTCTCATCTCCTTCGAGAAAAATCACCGTCCGGCCAGTGTTGGTCTCGTAGATTTCGTCACCCGCGCCGTCGCCGTCGACGTCCGCAACCGCGCGCAACGTCCCTGGATTCTCAAAAGCGGGCATTCCTCCCGGCGCCACGCCGGTAATCACCTGCAAAAGATTGGCGGCGTCGGGTTCCGGCGTCGGATGAAAGCCCGACTCGAAAACGAAGGCCAAATCGACGCCGACTGTCAGCGCGCCGTCCCCATCCACATCGCCAAGGACCTGGAAGCCGCCGACATAGTCGACCACTACGAACTCTTCGCCCTGGAAAAAGCCTGGGGCTCGATCGCCGGTCACCGCCCCGGGCTGCGTGACCACGGTGAACGATCCTGGGTTCAGTCCGACCGCGGTCAAATCCACCTGATCGATGCCGAACTCGAAAAACGTGAAACGGTCGGCCGCTCCATGAAGGGAATCCGTGGCCGCCTCCAAGACGTATGTGTCTTGCGCGCCATCCGCCATGAAGAAGGCGTCAGTCAGTATGTCGGCGCCAGGTCCGCCGACGATCGTGTCCGAACCCGCGTCGCCGCTGATCTGGTCCGAGCCTTCAAATCCCTCCAGCCGATCATCTCCGCCAAAGCCAAAGAGAAAATCATTGCCCAGACCGCCGAGTACAACGTTGTCGTTTGAATCGCCGCTGACAGTCGTCATCGAACTTGCTCCTAATTAAAGGTTTCAATATGTTTGTCCGTTCTCATCACGGACGCTACAAATGACAGGTCAACAAGCTCTTAACAGCGCGCAAAATATTCACGCCTTTATTCTTGAGAATAGAATCAAATTTGATGTGAATTCGAGTCTCGCCCGGGCGTACGGAGGCGCGCGCGGAAGCGGTTGGGACTATAAACCGAGCCCGCAATTCTAGGCGGGTCAACCTGCGAGAAGGAACGCCTGATCAATGGAGGCCTGAGCCGCGACGAGACGCGCACAGCCGCTTCGCACGTCGCGACGGAGCGCCGAGCCAAGGCAAAAAACGAGCGTGACCTCAGCTTTGCGCGCCATCGTTAACGCATTGGCGTCAACGGTGATCGGTCCGCCGCAACACATCACCACGTCTTGTTCCGCGCGCGCCAATTCAAAAAGCGCGTCCTCGACCGTCAAGCGCGATCCCTCGGCCTGCGAATGCGCGTCGTCGATCCTTGCGTCCAGAACAAGCGTCGATCGGCCCACCTCACGGAGCGCCTCCGCCGCTTCTCCAGCGATGGCGTCAAGCGGCTCACGGCCGTCGAGGCTGAGAAGAAGCGCAATTCTCGCATCCGATTCGAGCACCGCCGCAGCCACCGCCCTTCCCGCCGCTTTGGGCTCGGAGTTGGTGACGCGCGCGGTCGGGACCTGAAACATGAGTTCTAGGTCGTCGGGACTTCGAACGCGTCCGGTCGCCCGTTCCGCGGCCAGGGCCGTTCCTGCGCCGGCGGTCAAGGCGAGAAGCGTCCCTGCGACGACGATCAGGAGCGGCTCGCGAGACGCCGCGCCTTGAAGGCCCGCCGGCGAAAGGATCCGCGCTGCGGGCAACTGAAAGTCGGCGGCGGCGATCGAATTTTGATGACGCAGCAAATATTGTTGATAGACGCTTTGACGCGCCTCCGCTTCGCGTTGCAACTCGCGGAGCGCGCTGACGGCCTCCGCATCGCGCGCCGCGCGCGCGTTGAGGACGCCAATTCGCGCCTCCAAAGCTGCGACGCGCGACTGCGCCGCGATGACGCGATTTTCGACCACGAGAAAGATGCGGTCTATTTCGATTGCGAGTTCGTCATCCAATTCGCTCAATTCTCGCTCCGCCTCGATCAAAGCGGGATGACGCGGTCCGTAACGCGCCGCGATTTCCGCAGCGCGCGCACGAAGTTCAATTCGACTGCGGCGAAGGTCCGCAACGCTTCGGGAAGCTTCCGCCTCCGGACTTGAAAGCAAATCGCCGCCTTGAGCGCGTATGTCCCTTAAACGCTGAAGCTTGGCGCGCTCGGCCTCCAATTCAGCCTGGGCGGCCACGAGTTCGGAGGTCACGCGCAACAATTCCCGTTCGGTCAGCGTATCGCCTTGAACGTCGAACAGCGCATTGTCGGCGCGGAAGCGCTCCACGGCGGTTTCCGCCGCCGCCACGTCCTGCCGCAGCGTCTCCAATTGGCCCTCCAGCCAAGCCGTAGCGGCGCGCGCCGCTTCGAGATCCAATTGACGACGTTGGGCGATATAGCTGTCCGCCCACGCGTTTGCGACGCGAAGGGCGGCGGGGGGCGTCGGCGCTGCAACCACGATCTCCACGACCGAGGTCGCGCCGACCCGGGAAACGTCCACACGACGAAGCAGTGCGTCGACAGATGTCGAGGCGTAAGCCGGATCGTCGGCTAACCGCTCCCGCACAGCGTCGCCGAACCCCCGCGAACGCAAGACTTCGATCTCTTCAACGATGCTGAAGCCATCATTCGGGGTCCGGGAAAGCCAAGCATCCGCGTCGAAGGCGCGCATGTCCGCAGGTGCGATGAGCAGACGCGTGACAGCGCGATGCTCCGGCGGCTGCATCCATGCGATAACCGCGGCAATTGCGGCCCCTGACAACGAGATCGCCAACATCAGACGCCATCGGCGGCTCAAATCTTTCGCGACATCGCTCAGCAGCACCGGTTCCGATTCGGTCATGGACGAATCTCCAGAGTCAGGAACACGCGATTCTTCGAGAAGTCGCGAATTTCGAAAGTCGAGTTCAGATTGAGGCGCTCATAATTGAGCCTGAACGCCAACCGTCTTGTAACACGCCAGCGGGCGTAGCTCGTAACATCCGTTCTTATGTCGCGCCGGTCCGTGTCTACTTGAACCAATCGAAGCAATTCCACGTCCGCGCCCCATTCCAGGTTGCGCAAAACCTCATGGCGGAACCCAAGGCTGCACGACATCCCGCGCACGGAGGGCGTGGCGCCAAGCGCCGCAGGCGTCAATTCTCGCGCTGCGCGCATTCGCACCGTGATGAGCGGCGTCGCCGCCCAAAGAACGCGCGTCCGCGCTGACACGATGATTTGGTCGGAAAGACGTGAGTCTTCCACACCAACCGAGTCCGCGCCCAAGAAAGCGCGCCAGTCCAACCGGGAACCTGGGCGATTTTCGACAAAGACGCCGCCGCGAAACCATGTTCCGTCGCGATCGAAGACCTCTGCATCGCGCTCGAGGCGGAAGCGCCGCAACTCCGCCTCGCCTTCGGCGCCGAGCGACGCCCACCGACCGCGCCGCAGCACATAGCCGCTCACCCCGATAGCCTTCCGGTCGCGAACGTCCTGCTCCAAAAGGCCGTCCCCACCAAGAAGGCGTGCGTCGTCAACGTTCAAACGCGAAAACGCGCCCGTGGCTTTAAAGTGGAAAGGCCCTTCCAGAACTTCGAGGCCTCCGAAGGCGCGCTGGCGCCCGAATTCGATTGGCGATTCCGGAACGATGAACGCGTTCTCCGACTGGAGAAATTCGCTCCGGCCAGGATCCTCCTGGCCACGCACCGCCTGTCCGCCCGCCGTCAGTCGGAAACCTTCCGTGACGCGAAAATCCGTCCGTATCAACGCGCGGACATTTGCGCGGCTCTGGCTCGGCGCCTGCAAATAGCGGTCATAAGAACCATCCGCTTCGACGCTAAGCGTTCGGCGCGAGTCCGACCGGTCGACGGCGATCGACGCCGCCGCGCCAAGGATGGCGTCCGCCTCACGATCGAAATTTGTGGCAAAAACATTGTCATCCAACCCCAAATGGCTGGACGCTGTCCATTGAATGTCCGCGCCAGCGTATCGAAGGGGCGTCGTTTCGTCGTCGTCTTCGCCGACGAAGTCCAACGGTCC
>CAYPOX010000067.1:0-13876 GCA_964412525.1 uncultured Caulobacterales bacterium | reverse complement strand
TGGGGCTCGCATGGATGCCGAGTTTGTGCTCCATGCCGGTGCATCGCATGCCGTTGCGCGCGCCGAGGGAGCCGTCCGGATTGACCAGAAACTTGGGAACCACGAAGAGCGAGATGCCGCGGGTGGAGCCTTCGGGCGCGCCCGGCATGCGCGCCAAGACAAGGTGGACGATGTTGTCCGCCATGTCGTGCTCGCCCCATGTGATGTAAACTTTTTGGCCCTCGATCCGATAGGTCCCGTCCTCATGGGGCGCAGCCTTGGTTCGGACCGCGCCGAGATCCGAACCCGCGGCGGACTCGGTAAGGCACATCGCCCCTGACCATTCGCCGCTGATCAACTTCGCCAGATAGGTGTTTTTCAGTTCATCCGACCCGTGGGCGTCCAGCAGCTCCACCGCACCCACGGTGAGGAGCGGGCAGAGACCGAAAGCCATATTGGCGGCGGCCACCATTTCGAGAACGGGCGCGTTGAGCGTGCGCGGCAAACCCTGGCCGCCATAGTCCGGATTGAAAGCCAAGCTGCACCAGCCCGACTCCACGAACTGCTTATACGCGTCTTTGAAGCCATCGGGCGTGGTCACCGCCCCGTCCTGAAACCCTAGACCCTGGCGGTCGCCGACGGCGTTCAACGGCGCGAGAACTTCGGAGGCCATTCGCCCGGCTTCGCCGAGGACCGCCTCGACGTCGTCCGCCGCCAAGTCGGGCCATAAGCCCGGTTCGATCACGCGGCGCGTGAAGCCCACCACTTGATCAAGCGTGAACCGAATGTCGCGCAACGGAGCCGTGTAGGTCATGAGCGCACTCCCCAATCTTTGTCTTTGCATGCGATACTAGCCGAGAGGCGTGAATTGGTGAATGAGGAGATCGACATGCGCACGCATATCGCCGCAGCGCTCGCCGCTTTGCTTCCGGCTGCGTGTTTCGGCGCGCCCGACCGCGATCCCGGCGCGGCGCCGTCGGGCCGCTACACGGTCGACCCCGGCCATACGAGCGTGATTTGGAGCGTTTCGCACCAGGGCTTCTCCAATTATGTCGGCCGCTTCGACGCCATCGAAGGCGCGTTGACCTGGAACGCCGACGATCCCGCGTCGAGCGCGCTCGAAATCTCCATTCGCGCCGACAGCCTTGGCGTGACGCCGCCCCCTTGGGAGCCGGATTTCGCCGAAGAGATCGCGACCAAGGCCTTGGACGCGGACGATAATCCCATCATCACCTTCACCTCGACGTCGATTGAGGTGACCGGCGAAAATCAAGGGCGCGTGACCGGCGATTTGGCTTTCGCAGGCGTGACGCGACCGGTCACCCTGGACGTCACCTTCAACGGCTCTGCGACGACGCCCTCTGCGCGCGGAAAACGGGTGATGGGATTCTCCGCCCAAAGCGCGCTGGACCGCACTGAATGGGGCCGCGACGTCTGGACCCAGTTCAATGTGGGCGCCCAAGTGGCGTTGCGGATCGAGGCTGAATTCGTGCGGGCGGACTAGGCTTGCGCCTTCTCCACCCTCACAAAACTGGCCGTGGCTTGGGCCACCGGATCTCCCTCGGGATGAGCCTCGGCGTTGCGGATCACCGTTTCGCCGGTCAGAAGCGTCTTCCCTGCGCGCAAGAGCCTCGACCGCGCGATCAGGTCGCCCGACCCGGCGACGCGCAGGAAGTTGATGGTCAAATTGGCCGTGTAAGCGTCCGCGTCGGCGCCAAGCGCGACGAGGCACGCGGCGTAGATCCCGCTGTCGGCGAGCAACATCATGCTCGGGCCGGAGATCGTGCCGCCGGGACGCATCATCATCGGCGACGCGAACAATCGCAGATCCACCACGCCGTCTTCCACGTTTTCGGCCCGCATGATGGCCGACATGCCCGGGAAGCCGCGTTCAAAGTAAGCCTGCAAATCCTCCGCCGTGCGTATCATAGGTCTCGCCCCTTCCGTCGCCGCGCGCCCGACCCATGACTAGCCGCGCCGAAACGCGCCCGTCCATCGTGCCCGCCGACGAAGCGGGAATCGCGCGCGCCGCGGATCTTTTAAAACGCGGCGGTCTTGTCGCCTTGCCGACGGAAACGGTCTACGGCCTTGCCGCCCGCGCATCGGACGGCGCGGCGGTCGCGAGGATTTTTGCGGCCAAGGCGCGCCCGCGGTTCAATCCGCTGATCGTGCATCTGCCGGATTTGCACGCGGTCGATCGGCATGTGGCGCTGCCGCCCGCGGCGCGGACCTTGGTCGATCGCCATTGGCCGGGTCCGTTAACCCTGGTCGCGCCGAAACGACCGACGGCCCCTGTCGCCGATTTGGCCTCGGCCGGCCTCGACACGCTTGCGGTGCGTGTTCCCGCCCATCCTGTGACGCGCGCGGTGCTGCGAGCGCTCGGCGAGGGCGTGGTCGCGCCGTCCGCCAATCGGTCCGGTCGGACAAGCCCGACCACCGCGGAACATGTGGCCGAGGATCTGAAAGCCGACGTGGACCTGATTCTGGACGGCGGCCCCTGCCGTCACGGCTTGGAATCGACCATCATCGGATTTCTTGGGGACGGCGCGCCGCGCATGCTTCGACCCGGCGCGATCGCGCGCGCGGAGATCGAAGACGTTTTGGGGCCGCTCGCCGGGGCGACCGGCGCGGTCGCTGCGCCAGGCATGACGACGAAGCACTACGCCCCCCAAACGCCGATCCGCCTGAACGCCCGGAAGCCCGAAACCGGCGAAGCTTTTCTCGCATTCGGAGACGCCCCGCCCCATGACGGCGCCGTCGCCAATCTCAGCCCGACCCAAGACCTCGCCGAGGCGGCGACCAATCTCTTCGCCATGATGCGGATGCTCGACGCCGCCGGCGCCGCGCGAATCGCAGTCGCGCCGATTCCGGAAACAGGATTGGGAGAGGCGATCAATGATCGCCTTCGCCGTGCCGCCGCGCCTTGATCCGGCGCGCGCGCACCAACACAGACCAGGCGATCACGAGCGCCAAAGCGAGCGTGACGGCGTTGGCGGCGATCAAGGCAGGCTTGCGAAGCAGCAAGCCGTAAGTCAGCCACAGCGTGACGCCCGTGGTGAAAATGGCCAGCATCGTTTTGGACAGGCCCGGCGCGGCCGGATCACGCCAGGACGCAAGGGCTTGAGGCAGAAAGGCGATCGTCGTGCACACCCCCGCCGCGGCTCCGACCCATTCGATCATATCAGCGCGCCTCCGAAGGTTGGGCAGGGGCGCCGCTGTGACGACGACGCCCGTCGCGGCTTGGGTCCGCCTGCGGTCGGCACTATGTCGAAACGCATGACGTCGTCCACCATTTCGCCCAGCGACGCGGCGCTTGCGCGGATCGAAGCCCTGCTAGGTCCCCAGGGCGTTGTCGGCGACGGACCCGACTTGGCCCCCTTTCTTGAGGACTGGCGCGATCGGTGGCGGGGCGAAACGACGCTTGCGTGCCTGCCGAGCTCGACCGAGGAGGCCGCCGAACTCGTCAAGCTGTGCGCCAAAGAGCGGATCGCTATTGTTCCCCAATCGGGCGCGACGGGCCTGGTGGGCGGCCATCTCCCTATGGGCGGCGCGATCGTGCTCTCCACGCGGCGCATGGCCCGAATCCGAAACGTGGATTCGGACGGCTTCACGCTCACCGCGGAGGCGGGCGCGATCCTGGCGGACGTCCGAGCGGCTTCGCGCGCGGCCGACCGACTATTCCCGCTGTCGCTCGCCTCGGAGGGGTCGGCGCGGATCGGCGGGTTGATCGGAGCCAATGCCGGCGGCGTGCATGTCCTGCGCTACGGCAATATGCGCGCGCTCACGCTGGGCCTTGAAGCCGTGACGGCGGACGGACGGATCTTTCGAGGCCTCAGCCCGCTGCACAAAGACAATACGGGCTATGATCTCAAACACCTTTTCATCGGCTCGGAAGGTACGCTCGGCGTAATCACGGCCGCCACCCTCAAGCTTGTTCCACGGCCGCTTGAAAACGCCTGCGCGATGGTCGCGTTGGCGCGGCTCGAGGCGTGCCTGCCATTGCTGGGCCGTTTGCAGCGTGCGACCGGCGGCGCGGTCGCCGCATTCGAATTGATCCCAGATGTCGGCGCGCAATGGGCGGTTCGGAACGGCGCCGTCCGCGACCCGTTGGAGGGTTTCGGCGGATGGCGCGTCTTGGTCGAACTCCATGGCGGCGCCGGGGCTGGCCTTGCTGAATCCTTGGAGAACAGCCTCGCCTCCGCGCTGGAGGATGGCGAAGCGACGGACGCCATCCTCGCCCGATCCGAAGCGCAAGCGCATGAGCTTTGGCGGATGCGCGATGTTTTGTCGGAAGCGCAAAAGCCGGAGGGCGCGAGCCTCAAACATGATGTGGCGGTCCCGGTCAGCAGGGTGGTCGCCTTCATCAAAGAGGCGCAAGAGGCGGCGCGATCCGTGGTTCCCGAGTGTCGGCCGGTCTTTTTCGGTCATGTGGGCGACGGCAATGTTCACGCCAACGTCACGCGCCCGGAGGGGATGAACAACGACGCCTTTCTTGCCTATCGCGACGCGATGGCGGAGGCGGTCCATGGCGTCGCGCTCGCGATGGGCGGCACGATCTCCGCGGAGCACGGCATTGGTCGCGCCAAACGCGATCTTCTCGCCCGGGTGAAGGATCCGACCGCCTACGCCATGATGCGCGCGGTGAAGGCTGCGCTCGATCCTCACGGGATCATGAATCCGGGCGTCCTTCTTTGACCGCGATTGGCGACCCATGTGACGGTCGCCACGACCAGGAGACGACGATGCTGATTCTTCTTTCGCCCGCGAAAAACATGAACTTCGCGCCCTATGCACGGAGCGCGCCGCCGACGGAGCCGCGCATGCTGGACGACGCCCGCGCATTGATCCGACGCGCCCGGCGCATGGGTGCAGCAGAGATCAAGAGCTTGATGGAGTTGTCCGACGACCTTGCGAAGCTGAACCATGAGCGGTTCCAGACCTTCCAAGACGACCCGCGCCCCGAGGGCGCCAAGCCAGCGCTCTTCACCTTCGCCGGCGACGTTTACCAAGGATTCGACGCCCAAAGCCTCAGCGACGAGGGCGTCCAGCGCGCTCAGGACCGTTTGCGCATCCTGTCAGGGCTCTATGGCGTCCTCCGACCGCTCGACCTCATACAGCCCTATCGGTTGGAGATGGGGCGGGCCCTCGACACGGATCGCGGCGCGAACCTCTATGATTTTTGGGGAAGCCGCATCGCGGCGCGCCTCAATGGCGATCTCGATGGGCATGAAAGCCGGATCCTCGTGAATCTGGCGTCCAAGGAATATTTCGGGGCCGTGGACCGCAGGACGCTGGACGCCCAAGTGGTCACCCCCAGCTTCAAGGACGAGAAAGACGGAAAGCTGCGGGCGCTCGGCTTTTTCGCCAAACGGGCGCGCGGGGAGATGGCGCGCTGGGCGGTCGAGCGCGACGTGCGATCACTCAACGATCTGAAGGCGTTCAATGGCATGGGCTATGCGTTCCGCGCCGATTTGTCGTCGGGCGACGCATGGACCTTCGTTCGACGCCAGCCAGAAAAAAAGGCCGCCTGACCATTCCGATGTCGCGCCCGCCCGCGCGTGAGTTATAACGCGACGGGCCGCAAGGGGGGTGCGCCATGGCGAAGGCGAAGACCGCGAAACCGATCAATCTGGCGCTTCAGGGCGGCGGGAATCACGGCGCGTTCACTTGGGGCGTCCTGGACTACCTCCTGGAAGAACGTCTCTTTCGCATTGATGGCGTCAGCGCCACCAGCGCCGGCGCCATGAACGCCGTCGCGCTCGCTTCAGGATGGGCGCAAGACGGCTATGACGGCGCGCGCGCGTGCCTGGAGCGTTTTTGGAAAGAAGTGTGCGCGTCCGGTTCGTTGACCCGCCCGTTCGAAGGCACGCCCATGGATTTGTGGGTGGAGATGATGGGGGGCGAGGGCGGCCTCGCCTTCACCCTGTTCGACGTGGTGAGCCGTCTGGTCAGCCCCTACGATTTCAATCCCTTCAACTTCAATCCGTTGCGGCAAATCCTCGAAGCCTCGGTCGACTTTGAGGCCCTGCGCGCCTGCGACGACATCAGGCTGTTCATCTCCGCGACCCATGTGGCGACCGGCACGGTGAAAATCTTCAACAATGCGGAGGTGACGCCGGACGTGGTTATGGCGTCGGCGTGCCTTCCCTATCTGATGCAGGCGGTGAAGATCGACGGCGAGGCGTTCTGGGACGGCGGATTCATGGGCAATCCGGCCCTGTTCCCGATCTTCTATGAATGCGACTGCGCGGACACCTTGATCGTTCACATCAATCCTCTGGTGCGGCCGAACGAACCCCGCTCGGCCAGCGACATTCTCAACAGGGTCAATGAGATCACCTTCAACGCCGCGCTTTTGAAGGAGTTTCGGGCGATCGCCTTCGTTCAGCATTTGCTGGCCCAGGGGATGATCAAGGATGAGTATCGCGACCTTCTCAAAGACGTGCGCCTGCATTCCCTGCGCGCGGACGAGCTGACATGCGAATTGTCCGTCGCGAGCAAGTTTCGGACGGATTGGGCGTTCCTCTCGAAACTGAAGGCCGAAGGCCGCAAAACCGCGGCGGCCTGGGCGCGCGAGAACGCCGAGCTGGTCGGCGTTCGCTCCAGCGTCGATATCCAGAAGAACTTTTTGGATCTTGGCAAACGCCCGGTTCGACCGACTACAGAAGGCGTGGCTCCTGCGGAGCCGGTGTGATCAGTTCGGGTCCGTCATTTCGGACGCTGTTGACCGCGCGCGAGACCGCCACAGGCTCGAACGTCCCATCGGGCGCTGGGCCAAGAAGCCGCTCCGCCGCCTCATGATCGGTGTCCGGGTCGAGCCACGCCGCCCAGTCCTGGGGTGCGAGCAGGCATGGCATGCGGTCGTGGATCGGCGCCGTTTCCGCGTTGGGCCGCGTCGTCAGAATCGCCATGGAATCGAGAACGCCGCCATCCTCGTCACGCCAGCGCGCCCAGAGGGCGGCGAAGGCGACCGGCCCATCCTCGCGAGGCCGCATCCAGTACGGCGTCTTGGGCCCCTCCGGCTCCGCTTTCCACTCATAGAAGCCGTCCGCAGGCGCCAAACAGCGGCGGCGCGCGAAGGACGCGCGAAAGGCAGGCGAGGTGCGCGCCGTCTCCGATCGCGCGTTGATCAAGGGCTTGCCCTTCAGGTCCTTCGCCCAACTCGGCACGAGCCCCCAACGCGCGCCGACCACAATGCGCTCGCCCTCCTCCAGGCGAATGATCGGGACGGTCTGGGTCGGCGCGATATTGTAGCGCGGCGGAAAATTGCCGAGCGCCTCCACCCCGCGATCGACCGCAAAAGCCGCGCGCACGGCGTCCAAGGGCGCGGTGAGAAGATAACGGCCGCACATCAGAACGCCGCTCCTGCGGGAGCCGCCCCTTGAGCGTAGGCAGGCCGGTCGTCGGCGTGGGGGTCGCCTGTTGGCGCGACGACCGCGTGTTGTTGATCCGCCGAGGGACGCCGCCGCGCCGCGGAGAATGGAGCCTGCCCGGCGGCAAAATCGAATGGGGCGAATCGACCCGGCACGCGGCGCTCCGTGAATTGGCGGAGGAGACTGGCGTCATCGCACGCATCGTCGACTTGGTCGACGTGGTGGACGCGCTGCTTCCGGACGAGGCGGGTCAAATCGAACGGCATTTCGTGTTGATCGACTTTGCGGCGCTCTGGATCTCCGGCGAGCCGGCCGCCGCGTCGGACGCGCTCGACGCCACATGGGCCACGATCGAAGACGTCCCGTATATGGTCGCGTGGTCGGAAACCCTGCGGATCATTGCGGAAAGCCGTCTCCTCATCCAGCGTCTGTCGGGCTAACGGAGCCCATGTTGAAAGCGGACGGTTGCGCCGCGGCTCGGCGCGACGATCTCGCCTTCGCGCATCACCACCACGCCGCGGACCACCGTCATCATCGGCCAGCCAGTGACGGTCATGCCGTCATAGGGCGTCCAACCGCAGCGGCTCGCCATGTCGCGGGAGTCGATCCGCCGGCGCGCCGCCAAATCGATGATCGTGAAGTCGGCGTCGTAGCCCGCCGCGATCCGCCCCTTGCCGATCATGCCGAAGATCCGCGCGGGTCCGTGCGCGGTCAAATCCACAAAGCGCTCCAAACTCAGCCGGCCGGCGTTGACATGATCCAGCATGATCGGAACCAAGGTCTGCACGCCCGGCATGCCCGAGGGCGAGGCGGGATAGGCTTTCGCTTTTTCCTCTTTGGTGTGCGGCGCGTGGTCGGAGCCGAGCACGTCCACAACCCCGTCGCGTATGGCCGCCCAAAGCGCCTCGCGATCCGATTCGGTGCGGATCGGCGGGTTCATCTGAGCGAAGGTCCCGAGCCGTTCATAGGCGTCCGGCGCGGCCAAAGTCAGATGCTGGGGCGTCGCCTCCATGGTGGCCAAGCCTTTCGCGTCGGCCAGCAAGGGAACCTCTTCAGCGGTGGACACATGGAGAATGTGGACCGGACGCTTCGCCTCGGCGGCCGCCGCCAAAAGGCGCCGCGTCGCGGAGATCGCCGCGGCGCGGGGGCGCGCGTCCGGATGGCTTGACGGATCGCCCATACGAACGGCGTCGCGCGAATCGCGCAACATCGCCTCATCCTCCGCATGCACCGCGACCCGACTTTCTCCGAAGCTCAACACGGCGCGCACGCCGTCGTCTTCCGCAACCAAAAGATCGCCGGTCGAGGACCCCATAAAGAGCTTCACGCCGCAACAGCCGGGCAGGCCCTCTAAGGCCGGCAACTCAATGGCGTTCTCCGCGCTCGCGCCGATGAAAAACGCGAAGTCGCAATGCATCCGGCCGGAGGCGCGCGCCACTTTGTCAGCGAGCGCCGCCGCATCGATGGTCGCCGGATTGGTGTTCGGCATCTCGAACACCGCCGTCACGCCGCCCAAAACCGCGGCGCGCGACCCGCTTTCGAGATCTTCTTTCGCCGGAAATCCCGGCTCGCGAAAATGCACTTGGCTGTCGACCACGCCAGGCAGCACGTGCAAGCCGGAACAATCGATCTCGACCTCGGCGGCGCCCGGCGGGACGGATCCGATCATGGCGATCTTGCCGTCGCGCACGGCCACATCCCGCGCGACCGCGCCGTCTTGATTGACCACCACGCCGTTTCTAAGCGCCAATGAAAAGGTTTGCGTCATGCGCGGCTCCCTCCTCTTTCAACAGCCGCTCGGCTGCGCGCTCCGCCGCATCGACCGACAACTCGGCCATCAAGGCCGGCGCCGCACGGTCGTCGCCATTCGCCGCCGCCGCGATCTCCGGCGGGGTGGCCCCGCGCACCGACGCGACGCGACGGCCGAACGGGCCATACAAGCGCTCATCCGTCGGGCCGAAAAGGCCAAGGGTCGGCGCGCCCATGGCCGCGGCCACATGCATCAGTCCCGTATCGTTCGCGAGCGCCAAGCCCGTACGCTCCAGCACCGCGGCGATACCCGTCAAGCCGAGCGCGCCGGTGAGATCCTGCGCCTCTGGCCACGCCCGGACCACCGATTGCGCGACCGCCTCTTCACCCGGTCCGGCCAGGACCACCGCATGCGCGCCCGCCATGGGGCCGTCCGGTCGGGTCAGGCGGCGGCCAAGCTCTGCAAACCGCTCGGCGGACCAACGCTTGCCTTCCCAATTGGCGGCCGGCGCAAGCGCCAAAAGCGCGCCATGTCGGTCTCCAATCGCTTCCTTCGCCGCGCGGCGATCATCTGCGGAGACGTGAAGGCGCGGCGGCGGCGCCGCATCAACGCCAGCCACCCGCGCCGCCAAGACCGCGCGATGGACCACCTCACGGGTGCGGCGGAAAATCCGGCGGCGGCGCGCCGGCACGCCCCAGGCCAGCAGAGAGCCGCGCAGATCGACCACCAGATCCCAGGGCTGCGCGACGACCCGGCGCCACAGCGCAAACCAATGGAGGCCCCCGCGCCGTTTGGGCATGGCGATCGTCCGCGTCACATAGGGCAAGCGCGCAAAGAAGGGGGCCGGCGCCGGGCCGCAAGCGGCCCAGATGCGCGCCTCCGGATGGCGACGCGACAGCGCCTCCAGCGCGCCGACGGAAAGAACCGCGTCGCCGATGCGATTGGCCGTGACGAACAGAATCCGCATTGCGCGCTAGCGGTAGACCCAAAAGCCATTCACGCCAATGTAAGAGATGACGATCGCACGCGATGAGGGGGACAAATGGACCGCGCGGATTGGATGATGTTGTCAGATCGCCGGGTCCTCCGGCTCCGGGGGCGGGATCGGCGCGACTTGCTCCAGGGCGTGGTGACCGCCGACGTGACGCGCCTTACGTCGGATCATGCGCTTTTTGCGGCGCTTCTGACGCCGCAAGGCAAATTGCTGCACGATTTCATTCTTATCGAAGACGGCGACACGATTCGGATGGACGTTCACGAAACGGGGGCGGCCGATCTCATGAAGAAGCTGTCGCTCTACAAACTCCGGGCGGATGTCGCGATCGACGTCGATGAGGATATGGGGGTGGCGGTCTCCCTCCTGGGCGAAGGCGCGCCCCCCTCGGACGCAGCCGTCGTGATCTGCGATCCGCGGATCGAGGATCTGGGACGGCGGGCCTATTGCGCGGCGGATACGCTGCGCGCGCAAGCGGATGACGACGCAGCGCCCTTCACGGCGCATCGCCGCCAACTTGGCGTCGCAGAGATGGGCGCCGAGCTCGCCAGCGGCGCCGTGTTTCCCCTCGAAGCCAACCACGACGCCCTGCGCGGGGTCGATTTTCAGAAGGGATGTTTCGTCGGTCAGGAAGTCGCCAGCCGCATGAAGCGCAAGCAGGCGATCCGTCGCCGCATTTTGCCATTCATTTCGGAAGGCGTTGCGGAATCCGGCGCCGAGATCACCTCCGGCGACCACAAACTGGGCGAGGTCGTGGCCGCCTGGCACGGCGGAGGCTTCGCCTCAATCCGCCTCGATCGCCTGGCGGAGGCCGGCGGACCCGCCAAACCTTGCTGGGCGAGCGGCCGCAATGTGCAGATCCGCACGCCCGCTTGGTTGACGCCGCACCTGGCGGATTCGGTCGACGCATGACCGCGCCGGTCACTCGTTGCCCCTGGTGCGGCGCGGACCCGCTTTATGTGGCCTATCATGATACCGAATGGGGCGTTCCGGAGCGTGACGGTCGCGCCCTGTTCGAAAAACTCGTCTTAGACGGTTTTCAGGCCGGCCTCGCCTGGATCACGATTCTGCGCAAACGGGAGACCATGCGCACGCGTTTTGAAGGATTCGACCCGGAACGCCTGGCGGCCTGGGGCGAACCCGAGATCTTCGCCGCGCTCCAAGATCCGGGGATCATCCGGGCGCGCGCCAAGGTGGAAGGCGCCGTTAAAAATGCGCGCGCCTATCTGAACGTCATGGACTCCCGACCCGACGGCTTCACAGGGTTTTTGTGGGACTTTGTCGACGGCCGTCCCGTCCAAAACGCTTGGCGGGTCGCAGCTGACGTGCCGACGCAAACGCCGGTCAGCATCGCCATGGCGAAAGCCCTCAAGAAGAATGGCTTCGTTTTTTGCGGGCCGGTCATCGTGTACGCCTTTATGCAGGCGGTCGGCATGGTGAACGATCATTTGACCGACTGCTTTCGACGGGACGAGGTTGCGGCCCTCGCCGGCTGAGACGACGCGTCTTGGTTCGTCGCGCGAACCGGCCTATGGAATGCGACCATGTCGCGCCGGCGATGGCGCGCAGCGCCCCAGCCCTGCGGAGACCCTATGACCCGCGCTTACATCACCGGAACCGGACTTTTCACCCCGCCACACCGGATCTCGAACGAGGAATTGGTGGCGGCCTACAACGCCTGGGCGGATCGTTGGAACGAGGCGAACGCCGCGGCCATTGCGGCGGGCGACGCGACGCCCAAGCCCCATTCCTCGTCCGAATTCATCGAGAAGGCGTCCGGCGTCAAAGCGCGCCGGGTACTCGACAAGGACGGCATCTTAGACCCGGCGCGGATGCGCCCTCGCCTTCCGGCGCGATCGAACACGGAATTGTGCGTTCTCGCGGAAATCGCCGTGGACGCCGGCCGGCAAGCCATGAAAGCGGCGGATGTGCGGCCGGCGGATGTCGATGCGGTGATCTGCGCCGCCTCCAACATGCAGCGCCCCTATCCGGCGATCGCGATTGAAGTGCAGGAAGCGCTTGGGATCGACGGCTACGCCTATGACATGAACGTCGCGTGTTCTTCCGCGACGTTCGGGCTGCAGAACGCGGTCGACGCCGTCGCCAATGGATCGGCGCGCCGGGTCTTGATGGTGAACCCTGAGATTTGTTCGGGCCATCTCAACTTTTGCGATCGGGACAGCCACTTCATTTTCGGCGACGTCGCCACGGCGGTTTTGGTCGAGGCGGACGATCAGCGCGCAGCCCCCGGCTGGGAGGTTCTCGGCGCGAAACTCAAGACGCGTTTCTCCAACAACATCCGGAACAATTTCGGATTTCTCAACCGTGCGGAGGACCCGGAGACCCGCGACGCCGCCGATAAGCTGTTCGTCCAAGAGGGTCGCAAGGTGTTCAAGGAAGTGACGCCCTTGGTGGCGGGCATGATCCAGAACGAATTGGACCGCCTTGAATTGTCCGCCTCCGACCTTCGTCGCATGTGGCTTCACCAAGCCAACGCCAATATGAACCGCCTGATCGCTGAGAAAGTCTTGGGACGCGAGGCGACGCCAGACGAGTCGCCGACCGTGTTGGATGAATACGCCAACACGTCGTCGGCCGGCTCGATCATCGCCTTCCACTCCCACTCCGCCGATTTGGTTGACGGCGACTTGGGAATTATTTGTTCATTCGGCGCAGGCTATTCTGCAGGCGTGGTGACAGTCCGCAAGGCGGCCTGACCTTTGCGATTTCGGCGCCCGACGCCCGACGCGCCAGCGGCGGCGCCGGCCGCGACCGCCAACAGGCCGAAAGCGCTCAACGCGCGGTCCGTGGCCGCCCGGTGGTGCGCCGACCAGGCCGGCGCCCGTTGTGCGATTTAGCCGCAGGCGCGTGTCGCCCCGGTCCGGCACCCGTCGACGATCAACGCTTGACGGGCGCGCATCTCCGCACCGTCTTGGTGGATGGCGAACGCGCTGGCCGCGAGGGGGGTCGCGGCGATCGCGATCAATGAGGAAAGCGCCAAGAGAACGCGAGAACCACGCTGCTTCAATAAAAACTGCGATTGAAACTTAACAGGTGTGTTCGAGCCGTGCGCAAAAGCCTTTGCCTTCATGACGATCTCCCTTCGTTCGCGGTGGACCATGCAAAAAACCGCCTAATGAAAGGCTAACGCCACACGTTGTTTTTTCTGTCGCATCGATGACCAAGGAAGCGTATATGCCGGCACGATCAATGAAGGCGCCGCGCGCTTGGCAACGCATGTTGTCGGGACGCCGGCTGGACCTGCTCGACCCTTCGCCGCTCGATGTTGAGATCGAAGACATCGCCCATGGCTTGGCGCGTGTGGCGAGGTGGAACGGGCAGACTTTGGGGCCCCACGCCTTTTCGGTGGCGGAGCACAGCGTGTTGGTGGAGCGTTTGGTCGCCCGGGCGCGGCCGGACTTGGAACGCAAATGGCGGCTCGCCGCGTTGCTCCACGACGCGCCCGAATACGTCATCGGCGACATGATTTCGCCGTTCAAGGCTGCGCTTGGGGTGGACTACAAGGCTTTCGAGGCGCGGCTGCAGGCGGCGATCCACATTCGCTTCGGGCTGCCGGCTTTGCCGCCGCCGCATGTGGCCAAGATGATCAAAGACGCGGACGGGGCGGCCGCCTATCTGGAGGCGACGCAACTGGCCGGGTTCGAGGCGGACGAGGCCCGCAAGCTCTTTCGCAAACCTGCCGATGGCACGGCGCTCGAACTTGCGCCGTCGCCGCCGGACGAAGCCCAGGCGATCTTCATGGCGCGTTTTGAAGCCTTG
>CAYPOX010000066.1:0-13990 GCA_964412525.1 uncultured Caulobacterales bacterium | reverse complement strand
CACCGAGACGTTGTCCCGGCTGATGATGTCTTGGCCGGGCACGTCCACGACCAAGGTGCGCTTGTCGACCCGCACCATTTGCTGGATGCCGGGGATCAACAAGACCAGGCCCGGCCCGCTGAGGCCCGTGAAGCGGCCGAGCGTGTAGATCACCGCGCGCTCATACTCCCGAAGGACCTTGAAGATCTGAAACAACAGGACCAACGCCAGCACGAGGACGGCGATGATGGTGATCAAAGACGCAGGCATGCGCGGCTCCCCGAAATCGGACGGCGGTTCACGACTGTGGATCGACCAGCCGTCCGCGGAGGTCAAGCGGGCGTGACGGCGCGGGGCGCGCCGGGATCAATCCTTTTGCGTTGCGGCCAGGAGATAGGGGCTCGGATCCACGCTCACATAGCCCGGCGTCTGCGCGACAAGGTGGTTTAACCAATATGCGTGACCGGCGCCGAACACGACCACGACGCGGTCGCCCGGCGTCGTCACGTCTTGAAGCTTGGCGAAGATCTTGGCGTTGCGGGTGAACCACAGGCCGTTCAGCTCGGAGCCGGGCTGCGCCTCGCCCTGGTCGAACTCCAAAAGACGATAGTAAAATTCCGGACGGGCGATGAGGCCGGTGTTGGTCTCATGCAAGGCCTGTCCGATCGGCAGAGCGTTCAGCCGCTCTTGCTCCGCTTCAACGCGCGTCCGCATCTCGGCGATCATCGCCTGAAACTCGTCCTCGCGGCCGATCTCAGCCACATGCGCCATGACCGCATCAAACGGGAAATAGTCCGGCTCGCCTTCGCCAGGCTTCTCGTCGATCCCGTGGACCGTTTCGAGGCCCATGCGCCGCGCCAACCGGCATCCGATTTGGACCTGTTCGGAGACGTTCTCCCGCAGCACGGCGGGTCCGAAATCCGCGTAATAGTCGACGGCGTAGTCGGGGGCGGCCGCCACGTCCTCCACCGCGATGACCGTGGGCGCGAATTCGGCGAGCGAAGCGGCCAAGGCCTCCAATTCCGCTTGGCGCGCCGGGGAACGCATGTCGTCCGCTTGGGTGCTGATCACGTCCTGAGTGCTAGGGCGGAAGTGGAACGACCCAATGATCATCACCTGAACGTCGTCCGTCGGCGTCGGCGGTTCCTCAGCGAACGCCCACGAAAACGCCGCCGCCGTCGCGAGAGCCATCCCTAAGATTTTGGCCAAGGTCGTCATGTCGTCCTCCCCTTCGCGTGTCGGCGGTCGCCGCCAAAGCCGAGACCAGGCGCCGCGCCCTGGATCTGACCGTGAGATGCAAGGTCGCGTCGAGTCGGATGCCTCAACCCGCCCATCTTCGGTTCTGGCCAAGCGCGACATCGCTCCGAAAGGCCGTGCTTGCATCCTCCGTTTTCATGCGAAAACCTCGCATGATGCACCCTCCGACACGCATCGTCTGCCTGACCGAAGAGACGGTCGAAACGCTCTATCTCTTGGGAGAACAGGACCGCATTGTCGGCGTGTCCGGTTACGCCGTTCGCCCGCCGCAGGTGCGGCGCGAGAAGCCGCGGATCTCCGCCTTCACCTCGGCGGACATTCCGAAGATTCTGGCGTTGGAGCCGGATCTGGCGCTGGCGTTTTCCGATCTTCAGGCGGATATCGCCGCCGCGTTGATCCGCGCCGGCGTCGCCGTGCACGCTTTCAACCAGCGCAGCGTCGCCGGGATTTCAGCCATGATCCGCACGCTTGGGGCCCTTGTGGGCGTGCAGGAACGGGCGGAGGCGTTGGCCGCGCGGTTTGAGGCTCGATTGGCCGCCATCGCGGCTTCGGCCCCCGCCCGCCGTCCGCAGGTCTATTTCGAGGAATGGAACGATCCTTTGATCAGTGGGATTGGCTTGGTCTCGGAATTGATTGGGATTGCGGGAGGCGTGGACGTGTTTGCAGATCTCGGCCGCGCCCAGGCCGCGAAGGATCGGATCGTGACGGCGGAGTCGGTGATCGAGGCTGCGCCGGACATCATTCTCGCCTCCTGGTGCGGAAAGAAGGCGCGCCCCGAACGCATCGCCGCACGGCCCGGTTGGGACGCGATTCCGGCGGTTGCGGAGGGGCGAATCTATGAGATCAAGTCGCCGCTGATTCTGCAGCCCGGGCCGGCGGCGCTGACCGACGGGGTCGACGCGATCCGTCGGGCGGTTGCAGATTGGGTGGAGGCGACAGGGGAGCGGCGCCGCTGATGACCACGCATGTCGATTTCTGGTTCGAGTTCGCCTCGACCTATTCCTATCTCTCCGCCATGCGTATTGAGGAAGAGGCCTCGAAACGTGGGGTGGTCGTGCATTGGCGGCCTTTTCTTTTGGGTCCGATCTTCGCCGCCCAGGGGTGGAACACCTCGCCCTTCAAAATCTATGAGGCGAAGGGCCGTTACATGTGGCGGGATATGGCGCGTCGGGCGGAGCGGCTGGGGCTTGTCTTCAAGGCGCCGGCGGAAGACGCCGTGGATCGCTTTCCGCAAAACGGCCTCGCCGCCGCCCGATTGACCCTGGCGGGACTTCACGAGGGCTGGGGCCAGGCCTTCGCACGCGCCGTCTACAAGGCCGAATGGGCGGAAGGCGCGGACATTTCCGACGCCCAGACCCTTGCGCGCCTGGTCGCGGCGGCGGGCGGCGATCCCACTGCGGCCGCGACGCGCATGCAGTCGCCAGAGATCAAAAGCGCCTTGCGGGCCAACACCGATGACGCGATCGCGCGCGGCGTGTTCGGCGCGCCCAGCTTCACCGTGGGCGAGGAGCTCTTCTGGGGCGACGATCGGTTGGAGGACGCGCTCGACTGGGCGTCGGCTTAAGCGCCGCCGCGGCGTCATCGCCCCATCAGTCGTCCGCGGCCTCGGTCGGCGTGGACGCGCCGGGGCGCCGCGCGCCGCCGAGTACGCTCGCCGACTCTTGGTCCGCCACGACATAACGGTTCCGGCCGCCCTTCTTCGCCATGATCAGGGCGTCGTCCACGGCGTTCACCAATTTTTCCGGATGCAGCATGACCGGCTTCGTGGCCGCCACCGCGCCGATGCTGACGGTGACCGAAATCGTCGCCACATCCGTGGCGATGGGCCATTTCGCGGTCCCTTCGACCACCCGCTGCAACACCCCGGTGAGCGCCTCGCCATCGCAATCTGGCAACACGATAAGGAACTCGTCGCCGCCCCATCGACCGATGATGTCCTGGGAGCGCAAGGCTTTCAGCAGATATTGCGAGATCGCGCGGATCGCCCGGTCGCCGGCGGAATGGCCATGCTCGTCATTCACGCTCTTGAAGGCGTCGATATCTAAGAGCGCGACGGCCAACGCGGTTTGGTTGCGTCGGGCGATGGCCACCTCGCGCGCGAGCAGACGGTCCACGCCCCTGCGGTTCCAAAGGCCGGACAAGGAGTCGATCAGAGCGATGCGCTCCACGGCCCGAATCTGGCGCGACAACATCGCCCGCAGCGATGCAACCGAAGCGACGATCGCGAAGCCGACCAATGCGAGTGAATTGTAATGCTGCTTCACATAGATCACTGCGCCCGCCTCGGACGAGGCGCCGTCATCAAAGACGCCAGGCGCGAACTCGGCGGGAAATCCCGCGGTCGCCACGACGCCCGCCCAAACGGCGTTCAAAACGTAGAGACCGAAAAAAATCAGGCTGAGGCGCGTCTCATCGCGGCGAAAAAGCAGGAAAGGCAAGGTCAGCGGCATAAGCCGCAAAAAATCAAAATTGTTCCCGTGAAAGAGTTCGTGATTGTAAGGAATGAAATAAATGAAGATTCCGGTTAGATATGCGAAGCGAACCACGCGCCATTGGCCGTAAGCCGAGCCGGCATAGAGGGCGATCGCGAGAAGCGCCATGGAGCCATTGCGCAACACGGCGGGCCACGGCGAAACGGCGATGACCTTGAACGCGCCATAGACGGCGACGTCATAGAGTGCGTCGATGGCCAGGATGCCGATCGTTGCAAAAATGGCCGCATTGAGCAGCGACACGCAAAGCGCCGACTCCCGATCATTGGGCGCGCCCGCATTCAACAGTCGTAATAGAAGGTTCGGCCGTGTCACCGGCGGTATGGACGTCGAGACGGTCGTCGGGCGATCCAAGACCCCAACCAGCCTTTCCAACGATGCGCGTCCGTCCCGTCGGGACCCGATCGCGCCCCCTCCAAAGCCGTTCACTGGTGGCAGAGGCGCGTGACGTTTCTGTGAAGGACGTCCATCTTGCGCAAACCGTCGCGGAGGCGACACGGTGCGGTTGAGCTTTATGGAGCCGCCCCATGACCAAAGCCAAACCCGTTTGCGCCGTTCTGGGCGTCGGACCCGGAAACGGCGCGGCCTTCGCGCGGCGCTTTGCGGCGGGCGGCTACCGTGTCGCTTTGCTCTCGCGTGATCGGGCGAAGTTGGATGCGCTCGCCCAGGAAATCGACGATGCGGCCGCGTTTCCCTGCGACGCGGCCGACCCGGACGCGGTCGGCCGGGCGCTTGGGGCGGCTGCAGATGCGCTCGGTCCGGTGGACACGCTGATCTACAATGCGGGCCAGGGCGTGTGGGGCGACGCGCTTTCGATCAAGGTCGAGGATTTTGAACGGTCATGGCGCGTGAACGCCCTGGGCGCCTTCGCGGCCGCCCAGGCCGTGTTGCCGGCCATGCGTCAAGCCGGAACCGGCGCCGTCTTCTTCGTCGGGGCCACCGCGTCCCTACGCGGCGGGGCGAAGACCGTGGCCTTCGCGTCCGCCAAGGGGGCCCA
The DNA here is from genome assembly GCA_964412525.1 of uncultured Caulobacterales bacterium. Taxonomy (GTDB): domain Bacteria; phylum Pseudomonadota; class Alphaproteobacteria; order Caulobacterales; family CAYPOX01; genus CAYPOX01. The sequence goes on along the minus strand of CAYPOX010000066.1, from coordinate 9,265 downwards.
GCGCTTGCTGGCGCAATCGCTGGCGCGGGCCTATGGGCCAGACGGCGTCCATGTTGCGCTCGTCATTATTGACGCGGTGGTCGCCGGACCGCGCGCCCGCGCCCAGATGCCCGACAAGCCGGAGGATTTCTTCGCCAAGCCGTCGGCCATTGCGGAGGCGGCCTGGACCCTGCGCATGCAGGATCGCTCGGCTTGGACGTTCGAACTCGACCTTCGGCCCTTCTGCGAACGGTGGTGAGCGCGCCCGTGGTCAAGCGGCTGCGGCCAAAGCGCAATGTTCGCTTAAGAAAGCCACCAGATGACGAAAAGCGGAATCGCCACCACGACGGCGAGCGCCAGAAAGGTCTCGACATTCGAATGCGACGCGGACGTGTCTTCATAAGAAAGGACGTCGGCTTGCGGGCCGTCCTTTTTGGCGTTGATGGTGGTCATGGTCGGGCTCCTTATTGAGGTGACCGCTCCACCATTCACCCGGACCGCCCTAAGGTCCTGGGGTTTCGCTGAAAATTCCCTGTTTCAGAATTCACGAGGCCCGCGAGCCGGCTCTTGCGGCGCATGTCGCGCCTTGGCGACGGGCGTTTGTCATTGTTTCATCACGTGAGCCTGGGTCAGCGCCCAGGGGGGCATGAGGCGGCAATCTGGTCCAAAACAGCCCGATCGCCGAAATCTGATCCAATTCTGAGGGCCTGAGATGAAGGATCTGAGGGCGTTTCCGGCGAATCTGACCCGCAGCTTCCTCGTCCGGCTGAATTCAGCGCCGTGTCGTGCGCGACGTCCGCACCAACTCCGTGGCGGTTTTCACCAAAGCCGAGATCCGAAACGGCTTCGTCATCCAACGGGTGTTGTTGGGCGTACGCCCATTGAACCGTGACGGCTCTTCCGGATGGCCGGAAATGGAGATGACGGGCGTCGCCGTCGGAACGTGGTTCGCCAGCGCCGCGCCGTTGACGCCGCCGGGCAAGTCGATGTCGGTGATGAGAAGGTCCACGCCGTCCGACGCCCGGATCGCCTCCAAGGCGCTGTGTCCGTTTTGGAAGCTATGAACACGGGCCCCGGAGATCTCGATATTGCTGCGAATGAGTCGCCCCAGATCTTGATTGTCTTCGACCAAAATCACTTGAACGCCGCTGAGGCCGTCCTGCGTCACGCGCTCGGGCTCCGTCGGCGCGCTCTGCGTGAAGGTGTGCAGAACGTTGGTCGGCAAGCGTGGAAAGTAGAGATGTGCGATGCATCCGCCTTGGGGACCATTGTCCAAGTCGAAACGGGCGTTGCATTGGGATGCGAAATGCTCGACCAGCAGGAGGCCAAGACCGGTTCCGCCCTTTTCCTCTTTCGTGGTGAAAAAGGGTTCGCGCACCCGCTCAATAATGCGCGGATCGATCCCGGGGCCGCTGTCGGCGAGGGATAAGATCACTTCGTTTGCGGTCGTGATCACTCGGATCGTCAGTTCGCCGCCGCCCGGCATGGCGTCCCGCGCATTGGCGGCCAAATTCAACAAGGCGGAGTCGAACAGGCTTGGATCCAAGCGCACTCCGGCGGGTTCGTCAGGGCGTATGAAGGCGACCTTGGTGGAGTCGGTGACGAGCGCGTGCAGCATGGGCAAAGCGCCGTCGATCAAATCCACCAAGTCCAGATTCAGTTGCCGAACCTTTCGCCGCCGGGAGAAGACGAGCAAGCTCTTGGTCAGGTCGGCGCCTTTTTCCGCGGCGTTGATCGCGCCTTCGATCCGGTGCTTCACGTCTTCGGACAACGGCGTGCGCTCCAAGCCGTCCAAATTGGCCATGATCACGCCCAGAATGTTGTTGAAGTCGTGGGCCATCCCGCCAGCCAATTGGCCGATGGTTTCAAGCCGCTTCGCCTCTTGCAGGCGGGAGGCTTGCTGCACGCGCTGGGTCACGTCTTGAACGGTGCCGAACAAGGCGTAGACGGCCCCGCCCGGTTTCAATTCCGCCTCGGCGCGCACGCGCACCGTGCGCAGATCGCCGTTCGGGTGAACGACTCGGGCATGGTAATCGCAAGGATCGCCGGTTGTCCTGGAGCGCTCAACCGCGTGCATCACGATCCCCAAATCATCGCGATGATAGCAATCGAACACGGTCTTCAGATCCGGCGTGGTCATGCCCGCCGGCAAGCCCAAAATGCGCGTGGTCTCGTCCGACAATTTGAATTGCGGGTCGTGGTCGCTGACCTTCACACGCCAGCGGCCGAGATGGGCGATCCGCTCCACGCGCAACAATTCGGCATGGGTGCGCGCCATTTCGGTTTCGTCGGTGAGAAGGCCCACCAGCCGCGCCGCCCGGCCGTCTTCATCGCGGATCACCCGTCCGCGGATGCGCGCTGGCCGGTAAACCCCTTCGGTCCCCAAGACCCGCAATGCGATGGAGAATTTTTCGCCGTTGCGTAGCACCCGGGCGGTCGCGTCGCGAAACAATTGATGTTCGTCGGGATGAATACGGGCGCGAATCTCCGAAGCGTTGCCCGAAAAAGCAGCGCGACTTAGGCCAACGATTTGCAGAAAGCGATCCGATACGACCAAGACGTCGCTGTCTGGCCGCCATTCCCAAACACCGTCGCCGGAGGCCGCGAGGGCGAGGGCGAGGCGGTCTTCCGTTTCAAACGGATCGCGCGTCGACGATGCGTCCTCGGTGCATTGTCGAAGGGCGGTGACTTGGTACGCTTCGCCGCTTTCCGTGGTGATGCGGGCGAATGTCCCTTTGACCATGAACTCACGGCCATTCCGGGACATGGCGGGCCAACGATCTTGCAACCCTTTGACTTCACCGCGGGCCCGCAAGTCGTGGATGTTGCGCGCCTCCTTTTGAAACTTCTGCGGCAAGAGAACGGAAAAATGCTGGCCCGCGAGGGTTTCTTCCGTGTGCTCGTACATCGACAAAAACGCCGCATCAGCCCAGATCAATTGGCCGTCCGCATCTGTGACGCAGAACGCCCGCAGATCGCCTTCGAGGATCGCGGAACGTACCGCAAAGGCGTCGATATTCGGCGGAAGGGCGAACGATCCCTTTTGATCGGCATGGTTCGTCATGACGCAGTCACTGTACTCAAGGAGGAGAGAGAAGACGACGGCAACGGATCACAAGCTTTCAAACTCTATGTAACACGCTCACGATCCGCGTCAGAATTGAGACGCATGCTCAAGTCTGGACGTTTGTTATTCAATACGCCAAAAGGATAAGGCGCAGCCCGATCGCATCTTGCTTTAAACACTGAGAAATGATTGCACGTTGATGCACGAAGCTTTTTTAGAACGGATGCCGCCGTCTGTGGAATGGCGCACATAAATTGGGTGGAGCAATGTGCGCTCGGCGCATAGGTGCGCCGCGACGCACTAGCGTTCCGAGGGCCGCACCCGCGCCGTCAGTCCTTCGATTGAGTCGACCAACACATCGTCATCCGGATGGAGGCCGCGCGGACCCTGGGCCCGCCAACGCTCGCCATGAATCATCACCCAGCCGGACTCGCCGGTCCAACTGAGCACGCGCGCCGGGGCATCCTCCATGCCCTCCGCTCCGGTCGTCACATGCCGGCGGTGGCCGCGGACCACGACCCAAAGCGACATGCCCAGCAGCGCCGCGAATGTGGCCGCCGTGCCGACGATGATGGAGCGGGAGAAGCCAAGTTGGCCCGAGCCCTCGGGGAATAGCATCAGCCCGCCCAATAGGAAGGCCGCCATGCCCGCGGCGGCGAGAGCGCCGAAAGTGGGCGTGAAGGCCTCCGCCGCCGCCAAGGCGGCCCCCAGGATCAACAGGGCCAAGGCCGCATAATTCACGGACAGCACCGACAAGGCGTAGAGACCCAAAACCAGGCTGATGGCGCCGACCACGCCGGGCAGGATCGAGCCGGGATTCCAGAATTCGATGATGATCCCGTAAAAGCCGATCCCCATCAGCAGGAAGGCGACATTGGGATGGGTAATCGTGCCGAGCAGCCGGTCGATCCAGCCCGGCTCCACCCGCTCGACGGCCGCGCCGTCCGTCCGGATTGAAACGAGACCGTTCGCGGTTTCGACCGTGCGGCCGTCAACCGCCGCGAACAGCGCGTTGCGGTTTTCGACCAGGACGTCGACGACATTTTGTTCCAGCGCGTCGCGCGCGGACAGGCTCACCGCCTGGCGCACCATCGCCTCGGCGATATCGGCGTTGCGCCCGCGCAACTCCGCGAGCGAGCGGATCGACGCCACCGCGTCATTCACCGATTTCGCCTCCATGGCGTTGTCGGGCGCCGAATTGTCCGGCGCCGCCGGATCGCCGTCTCCTTCACCCTCGCCTTCGTCTTGCGGCCCGAGGTCGAAGGGCAGTCCGCCGCCGCCCATTTGAACCGGCGTGGCGGCGCCGACATTGGTGCCCGGAGCCATGGCGGCGATGTGGGACGCGTAGAGGATATAGGCCCCTGCGCTCGCCGCCCGCGCGCCGGCGGGGGTCACGTAAGACGCCACAGGCGCGCGGGAGCCCAGAATGGCCTTGTTGATCTTGCGCATGGAGGTGACGAGCCCGCCCGGCGTGTCCATCTCGATCAGGATCAGGTCGGCGCCGCGTTCATTCGCGTCGTCGATCTCCCGCGCGATATAGTCGGCCAGCGGCGGGCCGATCGGCCCCTCGATCTGCAAGGCCACCACCAGCGGGCGCGAGCCTCCGCGATCCTGGGCGCCCACGGCGAGCACGCCGGCGGCGAGGCAGGCGAGGCAAGCGACGAGGCGGACGATTTTCGACGTCATGGCGTGGGGCTCCCATCCGGCGCGAACGGCGCAACGCAGATCGGGAAGTTAGCAAGCACGGGCGCAGGCGTCCAAACGCCCGCGTTCCCGCCAATCCTTACGGGCGGCGTCCGTGTTGCTTCACGACCGCGTGAGGCGTAGTCAAACGTCAGACCACGCAAAACACGATCACGGGAGGCCATCGCCATGAGCGACGCCTGGGACAACCCCATGGGAACGGACGGGTTCGAGTGGGTGGAGTACGCCGCCGCCGACCCCGCCGTGCTGCAGGATCTGTTCACGAAACTCGGCTTCGTCGCGACGGCGCGCCACAAGACCAAAAAGATCACGCTCTACCGCCAGGGAGACGTCAACTTTCTGGTCAATGGCGAGCCGGAAGGCTTTTCGGCCAGCTTCTTCCAAGCGCACGGCCCTTGCGCCTGCTCCATGGCGTTCCGTGTCGCGGACGCCGCCTACGCCCATCAACGCGCTCTGGAGTTGGGCGCGAAGGACGCCACCGCCGAGGACGGCCCCCTGGGGGCCGGCGTGCCGGCGATCGAAGGGATCGGCGGATCGCGGCTCTACCTCGTGGACATCTATGGAGACCGCGGTGCGGTCTATGACGACGACTTCGAGCCGATCCCCGGCGCGCCGAAGGACGGCGTGGGCGGGCTCGCCTATCTCGACCACCTGACCCACAATGTGGGCAAGGGCGAGATGGACGTCTGGGCGGGCTTTTACGAGAAGATTTTCAACTTCAAAGAGATCCGTTTTTTCGACATTGAAGGCAAAGCGACCGGATTGACCAGCAGAGCCATGACCGGCCCGTGCGGGAAGCTTCGCATTCCGATCAATGAAGACAATGATGATCGCGGCCAGATCGCCGAGTATCTGCGGGAGTATAACGGCCCCGGCATCCAGCATATCGCCCTCGGCGCGACCGACATCTATCAGACGGTCGACGCATTGAAGGCCCAGGGCCTGGAATTCCAAGACACGCCGGACACCTATTATGAGAAGATCGACGCGCGCCTGCCGGGCCATGGCGAACCCGTGGATGCGTTGCGCGCGCGCCGGGTGCTGGTCGACGGCGACGGCCCTTCCAAGAAGTTGCTCTTGCAGATTTTCACCAAGACGGTGATCGGGCCGATCTTTTTCGAGATCATCCAACGCAAGGGCGACGACGGATTTGGGGAGGGCAATTTCAAGGCCTTGTTCGAGTCCATCGAAGAGGATCAAATCCAGCGCGGGGTTCTGAAAGAGAGCGCCTGACGCGGAGGGATGCGCGATGAGCAACAAGAAGACGTTTCCGCATCAAATCATGGAAGGCGAGGCGTCGCGCCAAGCCCATGCGGACATGCCGAAAGGAACCTTTGAGCGGGAGATGGGCTCGGAAGGGTTTTTCGGTCCCGCGACGCATTTCTATCACCGCCGCCCGCCGACCGGTTGGACGTCTTTTGAAGGGCCTCTGCGGCCGCGCGCCTTTGACTGCACGAAGCTGGACGGGGGCGTCGGCCCCTTGGAGGCTGACCTCGTGTTGCACAATGGGCAGGTCCAAGTGCGGTTCTGGCGCTGCGCGGAGCCGATGCGCCATCTGGCCCGCAACCAAGACGGCGACGATTTGCTTTTCGTTCACAATGGCGCAGCCGATCTCTATTGCGATTTCGGCCGTCTGCCGATCGAGGCCGGCGATTATGTGGTGATCCCGCGCGGGACCATGTGGCGTTTGCAGCCGTCTTCGCCGATCGAAGCGCTGCTGATCGAAAACACGAATGGGCGCTACGGCTTGCCGGATCGGGGCATGGTGGGGCCGCACGCCGTGTTCGATCCGGCGGTGCTGGACCATCCGCGCCTGGACGAGGCCTTTCGCGCCCAGCCGGACGACCGGGCTTGGACGGTGCGCGTGAAACGCTGCAACGCGTTGTCGTCCGTCACCTATGCGTACAATCCGCTCGACGCCGTCGGTTGGAAGGGCGATCTGACGGTGTTGCGGCTCAATGTCCGCGACATCCGCCCTCTCATGAGCCATCGCTACCACCTGCCGCCTTCCGCCCACACGACCTTCCTCGGCGACCGCTTCGTGGTCTGCACATTCGCGCCTCGCCCTTTCGAAACCGATCCGGGCGCGCTGAAGGTGCCGTTCTTTCACAACAATGACGATTACGACGAAGTGCTGTTCTACCATCGCGGCGATTTCTTTAGCCGAGACAATATTGACGCCGGCATGATCACTTTTCACCCGGCGGGCTTCACCCATGGGCCCCATCCCAAGGCGCTCAAAAATATGCTGAGCCAATCGAAAGAGGCGACGGACGAATACGCCGTGATGATCGACACGCGTGATCCGTTGGACGTCGCGGAGACGGCCGGCCACATTGAGATCGCGGCCTACGCGGACAGCTGGCGGGCGGACTGACCCGACGTCGGCGCCGCGCGCTTGGGTTCCGTGCGATGCGCGCATAGGGTGCGACGAACACACTGGCATCAGGGGGGAGCGCATGCTCGCTGGGGACGTTCTGGAAAGCCGCATTCGTTCGGAGGGCTTGGTCTCGCCGTTCCGTCGGGAAGCGTTTCGCGGTTCCGTACATGAGTTGCTGGTCGGCAAGGTTGTCGATCCACGCGGCACGACCTTCAGCCTGTTCGAAGATGCGGGGGCCGGCGCGGCGACCGACGTCTTTGAACTCAAGCCGCGTGAGGTCGTCACCATCGTCTCCCGTGAGATCGTGCGGTGCCCGGACGACATGACCCTTCTGATCAGCCTGACGCGAGGGTTGACGGATGGCGGGGTGCTCGCGCTTGACGGCGGGATCGTGGATCCGGGCTATGAAGGGCCGCTTTCGGTGACGGTGATCAATCTCAGCGCGTCAAGCCGCGCGCTGTCTTTGAAAGATTCGTTCGGCAGGGTCGCTTTTTTCGGCCATGACAAGGTGCGGGAACCGGCGGGCGAGACCTTCGATCACGCGGAATTCGTCTCCCATGTGAAACGCCGCATGTTGGAGCGTTCGCCGGCGGTTTACGTCGATTACGATCTTTTGCGCAAAGAGGCGGCGGACGCTGCGCGTGCGGAGGTGCAACGCCGATTCCCGACCTTTGTGGCGGGGTTGGGCGTTTTTATCGCATCGATCGTGTTCCTGGCGATCGGCGCACTGGCCTTCCTGGTCGTGTTGTCCCAAATGCGCATTCTCTGATCGAACGTCGCGCACCGGTCCTCGACGATGAAGCTCGCATCACGAAAACATGGTCGCGACGGACGGCTGCTCGTCGTGTCGCCCGATCTCACGCGCTGCGTCGAGGCGCAGGCCGCACCCACCATGCAGGCGGCGCTCGACGATTGGGCGCAGGCCGCGCCGAAGCTCGCCGCCGAGGCGCAGGCTCTGGAAGCCGATCTTGAGGCCGGAAGCCCTTTCGATCCCGCCCAATGCGCCGCGCCCTTGCCGCGCGCTTATCAGTGGGCGGACGGTTCGGCCTATGTCAATCACGTGGAGCTGGTCCGAAAGGCGCGCGGCGCCGCCATGCCCGAGAGCTTTTGGACCGATCCATTGATGTATCAGGGGGGATCGGACGCATTTCTCGGGCCGCGCGACCCGATCCTCATGCCGAAGACAGAAGGGTGGGGCGTCGACTTTGAAGCGGAGGTCGCGGTCATTCTAACCGACACGCCCATGGGGATCGCGCCCGAGCGCGCGCTCGAACATGTGGCGCTCGTGACTTTGGTGAACGACGTGTCGCTGCGCGGTTTGATCCCGGGCGAGCTGGCGAAAGGCTTCGGCTTTTTCCAGTCGAAACCGTCCTCGGCCTTCGCACCGGTCGCCGTGACTCCCGACGCCTTGGGCGACGCTTGGCGCGACGGCAAGCTGCGCCGACCCGTGGACGTGATCTTCAATGGCGAGCCCTTCGGGCGGGCTGACGCCGGGGTCGACATGACCTTTGATTTCGCCCGGCTGATCGCGCACGCCGCCCGCACGCGCCCGCTCGGGGCCGGCGCGGTGATCGGTTCCGGCACGGTGTCGAACAAGGGCGTCGACGGCGGACCCGGCGCGCCGATCGCCGAAGGCGGCGCCGGCTATTCCTGCATCGCTGAGATCCGGACGGTTGAGACGTTGACCAAGGGCGCCGCGACCACGCCCTTCATGGAGTTCGGCGATCGCGTCGCCATCCGGATGACCGACGAGTCCGGGCGGGACCTGTTCGGAACCATCGAGCAGACGGTGGAGCGCTATGGCGGCCCCGCTTAAGCTCTATGATTACTGGCGGTCGACCGCGGGCTATCGAGTCCGTCTGGCGCTTGAAATCAAGGGCGTTCCCTATGAACGCCACCCGCTCAATCTTATGCCCGGCGCGTCGGAGCAGCGCTCCGACCGCTATGGCGAGGTGAATCCGGAAAGACGGCTTCCGACCCTCGTGCTTCCGAATGGGGAGGCCTTGGGCCAGTCGGGGGCCATCCTCCAATGGCTCGAGGCCATGTATCCTGAACCGCGCCTTTGGCCTGACGACGCTTTACAAGCCGCCCGTATCCGGCGGGTTTGCGACGTCATCGCTTGCGACATCCATCCC
>CAYPOX010000065.1:0-14376 GCA_964412525.1 uncultured Caulobacterales bacterium | reverse complement strand
CGACGATGGATCGACCCCGGCTCCTGCCCGACGGCGGATCGATCCGCGCACCCCACATCACAACACACCCTCGACGCCGATCATCGACCGCTGCCACGGAAAGCGGGGCCGTTAGACGAAAAGCGCCGCTCTGGCAAGACGCGCTTGCGCGATCAACGACGATCGCGCTACCGGACCGGGCTCAAGACGCCCTATACGGAGAAAATGCATGACGATCGCGTTCGTCTTTCCTGGTCAAGGCAGCCAGGCGGTCGGCATGGGCCGCGCCTTGGCGGAGTCGAGCGCGGCGGCGCGCGACGTGTTCGGCGAAGTGGACGACGCGTTGGGCCGCCATCTTTCCAAGCTCATGTGGGAGGGGCCTGCAGAGGATCTCACCCTGACGGAAAACGCCCAGCCCGCCTTGATGGCGATGTCGATGGCGGTCCTCCGCACGCTTGAAAAAGAGGGCGGGGTCGTGACCTCGGAGACGGCGCGCTTCGTGGCGGGCCATTCCTTAGGCGAATACTCGGCGCTTTGCGCCGCCGGCGCGATCAATCTCGGCGAGACCGCGCGCCTGCTTCAAACGCGCGGCGCGGCGATGCAGGCGGCGGTTCCGCCAGGCGAAGGCGGCATGGCGGCGCTGCTTGGCGCGACCTTCGACCAGGCGGAGACGGCGGTCTCGGCGGGGGCGGCGCATGGGGTCGTGGAGATCGCCAATGACAATGCGGACGGTCAGATCGTGATTTCCGGGGCCAAAGCGGCGGTGGACGCGGCCGTCGAGGCCGCCAAGGAGGCGGGCGTCAAGCGCGCCATGGCGCTGCAGGTGAGCGCGCCCTTCCATTGCGCCTTGATGGAGCCGGCGGCGGCTGCGATGCGCGAGGCTTTAGCGAACGCGTCGTTCCGCGCGCCGCGTCCCGCGGTTGTCGCGAACGTGACCGCGGAACCCGTCGAGGCCCCGGAGGCGATCCGCGACCTGTTGGTGCGCCAAGTCACCGGGCGGGTCCGCTGGCGCGAGTCGGTGCTGCGCATGAAAGCCGACGGCGTGAAGACGCTCGTGGAGATCGGCGCCGGCAAAGTGCTGTCCGGCATGACGAAACGGATCGACAAAGAGATCGCCGCGCGGGCCATCGAGACGCCCGAAGACGTGGACGCATTCCTGAAAGATCTATAGACCGCGCCGCCATGACAGATTTCCAGGACAAGATCGCGCTGGTGACCGGCGCGACCGGAGGCATCGGCCAAGCGATCGCCCGGCGGCTGCATGAAGGCGGCGCGCGGGTCGCGCTCACGGGTACGCGCGCCGAAGTGTTGGAGGCCGTGGCGGGGGAGTTGGGCGAACGTGTGGTGGCGATCCCGGCCAATCTCACCGACGCCGATGCGGCGAAGGACTTGGTCGCATCGGTGGAGGAACGTCTGGGCGGCCTGGACGTTTTGGTCTCCAATGCGGGCGCGACCCGGGACCAATTGCTCCTGCGCATGAAAGATGAGGATTGGGAGGCGGTGCTTACGCTCAATCTCAGCGCCTATTTCCGTTTGGCGCGCGCCGCATTGCGCGGGATGATGAAACGGCGCTATGGCCGGATCGTCGCGATCACCTCGGTGGTCGGACACACGGGCAATCCGGGTCAAGCGAATTACGTCGCGGCGAAATCCGGCATGACGGGCTTCACGAAAGCGCTGGCGCTGGAGGCGGCGAGCCGCGGGGTGACGGCGAACTGCGTCGCCCCCGGTTTCATCGCCACGGCGATGACCGACGTGCTGACGGACGCGCAAAAGGACGCGATCATGGCGCGGATCCCCATGGGCGCGATGGGCGCGCCGGAGGACGTGGCGGAGGCGGAGGCCTATCTCGCCAGCGCCGAGGCGCGCTACGTCACCGGACAGACCCTGCACGTCAATGGCGGGATGGCGATGATGTGAGCGCGGCGCGCGCGGCTTGCCGCGGATGCGCGCTTCGTGGAATAGGACGTTTGGGTCGCCGTCGGGAACGCGGCGAAGCGAACGGGGGCTGGGGCCGCGCGAAGGCGCGGCGCCGTTCGTAACGGTTCGGAACAAGGAGAAAGCCGATGTCGGATGTTGCGGAAAAGGTGAAGGCGATCGTCGTCGAGCACCTGGACGTCGATGCGGACAAGGTGGAGATGAACGCCAACTTCATCGACGATCTGGGCGCGGACAGCCTTGATCAGGTTGAACTGGTGATGGCGTTCGAAGAAGAATTCGGCATCGAGATTCCCGATGAAGCGACCGAGAGCATCCAAACGGTCGGCGACGCCGTCAAATTCATCGAAGAAAATAAGAAGTAGGCGTCTCGGATCTTATTGTGAGGCGGGTCGTCGTCACGGGATTGGGTCTCGTCACGCCTTTGGGCGTCGGCGTGGACGCGAATTGGCGCCGCATTTTGGCGGGGGAGTCGGGCGTCGGGCCGATCGATCGGTTCGAATGCCCTGACTGGCCATGCCGAATCGCGGCGCAGGTGCCGATCTCCGACGGGTCTGGCGGCGGCGCGGCGGCTGGCGAGGACGCCTTTCATCCGGACGATTGGATCGAGCCGAAGGAGCGCCGGCGCGTCGACGATTTCATCGTTTACGCCATCGCCGCGGCCGAGCAGGCCATGCGCGACTCCGGCTTTGAACCCAAAACCGATGAGGCCCGCAACCGTGCGGGCGTGCTCGTGGGATCGGGGATCGGCGGTCTGCCCGGCATTGAAGAGGGCGCGATCACGCTGAAGGAAAAAGGCCTCCGGCGGCTCAGTCCGTTTTTTATCCCTGGACGTCTGATCAACCTGGCCTCCGGGCATATCTCGATCCGCTACGGGCTGAAGGGACCGAATCACTCGGTGGTGACCGCGTGCTCGACCGGCGCCCACGCCATCGGCGACGCCGCCCGCCTGATCGCGCTCGACGACGCGGACGTCATGGTCGCCGGCGGAACGGAGGCGGCGATCTCGCCCTTAGGGATCGGCGGGTTCATCGCATGCCGCGCTTTGTCGACGGGATACAACGACTCTCCGGAGAAAGCGTCTCGCCCCTATGACAAGGGACGTGACGGCTTCGTCATGGGGGAAGGGGCCGGCGTCGTCGTCCTGGAGGAGTACGAACACGCCAAATCGCGCGGCGCGACCATTTATGGCGAGATCGCCGGCGATGGATTGTCCGGCGACGCCCACCTCATCACCGCCCCGGCGGAGGACGGCGACGGCGGCTTTCGGTCCATGCAAGCCGCTCTGAAGCGCGCCGGCCTTCAACCCGGCGACGTGGATTACGTCAACGCGCACGGCACCTCGACGCCCAAAGGCGACGAGATCGAGCTGGGTGCGGTGGAGCGGCTTTTCGCTGAGGCGTCAGAGGGTTTGGTCATGTCCTCGACCAAAAGCGCGATCGGGCATCTTCTTGGAGCCGCCGGCGCGGTCGAAGCGATTTTCTGTTTGCTTGCAATGCGCGACGGGGTCGCGCCTCCAACCCTGAACCTCGACGACCCGTCCGTGGCCACCCGGATCAACCTCGCCGCCAAGGCGGCCGTCAAAAAGGACATTCGGGTCGCCTTGTCGAACTCCTTCGGCTTTGGCGGGACCAACGCGTCCCTGGTCCTTTCGCAGATTGATCGCTGAAGACGCCATCGCGCCGGCGCAGCCGGACGCGCGCGTCGCGGCGCGCAAACGCCGTCGGCTGATCTTCATCTTGGTGTTTGCCGGGGTCCTTCTGGCGGCTGGGATCGCGGGCGGGGCCGCGCTGCAAGCCTGGCGTTTCTGGGGTGCGCCGGGTCCTGCGGCGGAGCAGGGCGAGCAAACCCTCGTCTATCTCCCGCCCGGTTCGGGATTTGCGGACGTCGTCGAGATCCTCAAGACGGAAGGCGTCTTGTCTCGGATCATGCTGTTTCGTCTGGCGGCGCGATTGACCGACGCCCATCGCGACGTGAAGGCGGGCGAATATGCGGTGCCGTCCGAAACCTCGCCGCAAGACCTGCTTGCGCTTCTCGTGTCGGGTCGCACGCATTTGCGGCGAATCACGGTCCCGGAGGGGCTCACAAGCCGGCAGATCGTCCGTTTGCTCGGACGGGAGCGCCATCTTTCCGGTGCAGTGGACGTCACGCCGGAAGAAGGCTCGCTGCTTCCCGACACCTATGCTTTCGAGCGGGGGGAGGCGCGCATGCAATTGCTCACGCGGATGCGCCGGGCCCATGACGAGGTCTTGATGGGTCTGTGGCGATCGCGCGATTCCGACCTTCCCTATGCGTCGCCCTATCAGGCGGTCATCATGGCCTCGATCATCGAGAAGGAGACCGGCCTCTCGGCGGAGCGCCGTCGGGTGGCCGCCGTATTCGTGAACCGGCTTAAAAAGCGTATGCGGCTCCAGTCCGACCCTACGGTCATTTACGCGGTGAACAATGGCGATCCGCTCGGCCGTGGTCTGCGGGCGTCGGAACTGCGGATCGATTCGCCTTACAACACCTATCGGGTGCGCGGCTTGCCGCCGGGACCGATCGCCAATCCGGGACGGGCGGCCCTGGAGGCGGCGTTCGATCCAGAGGATACGGACGTCCTGTATTTCGTCGCCGATGGTTCGGGCGGACATGTTTTCGCCCGCACCTATGAAGAGCACCAACGCAATGTGGCGCGGTGGCGTGAGATCGAACGCGCCGAGGACGGGGACGGTCGTTGATGAGCGTTGCGGTTCCAAGGCGGGGCGTCTTGCTGGTGGTCTCCAGCCCGAGCGGCGCCGGAAAGAGCACGCTCTGTCGCCGATTGCTGATCCGCCACGGGCCGGACATGACCATGTCCGTGTCCGCGACCACACGCGCGCCGCGTCCGGGGGAGGTCGACGGCGTCGACTATTTTTTCCTGACTCGAGAGGCCTTTGAACGACGCCGGGATGAGGGCGCGTTTCTCGAATGGGCGGTGGTGTTCGACAATCTTTACGGCACGCCCCGCGAACCGGTGGAGGCCGCGCTTTCGAGCGGAAGGGACGTCTTGTTCGACGTGGATTGGCAGGGCGCCCAGCAACTCAAGGCCAAGGCCGCCGAAGATGTTGTCCGGGTCTTCGTCATGCCGCCCTCGCGCGTGGAGCTGGAGCGCCGCCTCCGCACCCGAGCGCAGGATCCCGACGAGGTCGTCGCCAAGCGCATGGCGCAGTTTCGCGACGAGGTGAGCCGTTGGGACGCCTATGATTATGTGATCGTCAATGACGATCTTGACCGCGCAGACGCCCAATTGGACGCCATACTGACCGCGGAACGGCTTCGACGAACGCGTCAGATCGGCTTGTCTGATTTCGTCCAGGGACTCACCGCGCCCTAAAACGGTCAGTGCGCCAGCGCGTGCGCCAGCCTGATATAGGAGTCCACCTCAACCTGATCCGCACGATCCGTGGGATCGGCCCCCATTTCTTCAAGAAAACTCTGGACGCTTCGGCGATGCTCCTGCGCCAAGGGCTTCAGGCTCTGCCTCAGCATTTTGCGTCGCTGGGAAAACAGGATCGAGGTGACTTTCTGCAAGCCGAGGCTCGGAACCGTGTCGGCCATGCGGGTCGGCTCCAATCGCAGCACGATGGAGTCGACTTTGGGCGGCGGCGTGAACACCTGAGGCGGTGCATCAAACAGATAGCTGACACGGGTATGGGCTTGGACGAGGACGGACAAGCGTCCGTAGTTCTTGGTGCCGGAATCGGCGTACATGCGCTCGCCCACCTCCTTTTGCACCATGACCGTCATGCTTTCCCAGGGGATGGGACGGAGCGTCAGAAGCTTCGCCATAAGCGGCGTCGTGATGTTGTAGGGCAGATTGGCGGCGATCCGGAGCAGGCGGCCCGGGGCGGGCTTCGGCGGTGCGGTCGCAAGCGCGTCGCCCCAAATGGCCGCCAGACGCCCGCGCGATTCCTTCGCCAAGGCCTCCAAATGCGGCATGAAACGTTGGTCGGTCTCCACCGCCGTGACCGCGGCGGCGCCTTCGTTCAAAAGCGCGCGGGTCAGACCGCCGGGACCCGGACCGATCTCATACATATGGGCGTTCTCGAGCGGTCCGGCGGCGCGCGCGATCCGGCTCAGAAAATTCGCGTCGAAAATGAAATGCTGCCCGTAGCGTTTGTCGGCGCGCAGATTGTGCCGACGTACGACATCGCGCAGAGGCTCGTTGAAGAGATCGGTCATGATGGGCTCGCGCGGCGCGCCGCCATGTCGCTCGCCAGTTTCAAGGCGGCGATCAAGCTTGACGGATCGGCCTGTCCGCGACCCGCAATGTCATGCGCGGTGCCGTGATCGGGCGAGGTGCGAATATGCGGCAAACCGAGCGTCACATTGACGGCGGCGTCGAAATGGAGCGTCTTCACAGGGATCAGCGCCTGGTCATGATACATGGCGATCGCCGCATCATAACGCGCGCGCGCGGCGGCGTGAAACATCGTATCCGCCGACATTGGACCGTGAACGTCCAAGCCGTCGTCCGCAAGACGACGGATCGCCGGCGCAATCACGTCCCGATCCTCGGTCCCGAGCGCCCCGTCTTCGCCCGCATGGGGATTGAGGCCGGCCACCGCGATCTTTGGGCGCGGCCGTCCGAAATCACGCGAAAGGGCGTCCGCCACGATCTGGCCGACCTCGACGATGCGCCCATGCGTCAGCGCCTCGGGGACCTGGGATAGGGGCAAATGGCTCGTCACGAGCGCGACGCGCAAATCCGGCCCGGCCAGCATCATGACCGGGTCGACCACGCCGGCGAACGCGTGGCGCAGATACTCCGTATGTCCGGGAAAACCGAAACCCGCATCATACATGGACCGCTTGTGGATCGGGTTGGTGACCAAGGCCGAGGCCAGCCCGTCACGCACGAGGGACGCGCCGCTGGAAAGCGACGCAAAGGCCGCTTCGGCCCCGGCCGGTGTCGGTCGGCCCGGTTCGACGTCGCAGACCACGTCCAAGTCCCATACGGGAAGAGCGTCGGAAAAGTTTCGCGCCGCGTCTCCAAGATCGCGCACCGGGGTGATCGGCGTCTCTACTCCCAGGGTGACGGCGAGGCGGCGCAAACGATCCGCACGGTCGATTGCGATGAAGCTGGGACCGACACGCCGCAAGGCGCGCCAAGCCTTAAGCGCGATTTCCCCGCCGATCCCTGCGGGGTCGCCCATGGTGAGGGCTAAGGGCGCTGGGATCAGAGTCGCGCCTCGACGAGTTCGATATTCGCGTCGCGCCTTAGGTCGCGCAGATATTGCTGCGCCATCAAAGCGAGCTGCTCGTCCTCAAGCTGCGCGCGCACGCGGTTCGGATTGGGCGCTGTGAAAGCGGGCGCCGCGCTCGTCAGATCCTCACGGTCGCAGACATAAATCACGTGGTAACCGGTGGTGGTGCGGAGCGGGCGGCTTACGTCACCGACTTTCAAGGGCGCCACCGCGTCGCGGAAATTCGCGCGCAAGTCGCTCAAGCTCACCTCGCCGAGATCCGCAGCCGTCACCTCAGGAAAACGGGTCGCCGCGCGCGGCACGTCTGCGCAGGTTTGCGCCGCGTCGCGCGCCTCTGCCAGACGTTGGCGCGCAATGTCGGTGGACTCCGCGTCCGCTTCCTGGGGCAAACGGACCACCAACTGGCTCAACCGCACAAGGGCGTCCATGTTCGCAGTGTCCATGGCGTGTCGCATGTCATGCAGGAAAACGATGTAATAGCCCTCGCTCGTTTGGATGGGCGGGGACACGGAACCGATCGGCATTTCCGTCACCGCCGCCGCCACCTCCTCCGACAAGGAGGACAGAGCGGTCCAACCAAGGTCGCCGCCGCGCGCCGCCGAAGGCAAAGCCGACACCTGTTGCGCCACGGCCGCGAAGGACGCGCCAGCGACCAATTGTTGCCGCATCTGCGTCGCCGCTTGGTAAGCCTGACGCCGAAGTTGCCGGTCGGAGGCCTCCAAGAAAATCTCGCTGACATGATATTGCGGCTCAAGCCGGCTTTCCTCAATCCGGCGGATCTCCGCGTCCAAGGTCGCGTCGTCCACGCGGGCGCGCGAACCATAGCGCGCGCTCACCAAGCGGGACCATGTGAGCTCCGCCTCCAATTGCCGGCGCAGCGTGGAGAGGCGCACGCCCATGCGGGCCAAGTCGCGCTCCAAATCGGGAAGCGACATGTTGTTGCGGGTCGCGATCTCTTCGACCGCAGCGTCCACGTCGCCCGGCTCGCCGCCGAATTCAAGGCGTTCCGCCTCCTGGAGCTTCAGGGTGTCGTCGATCAGGGTTTGCAGAACCTGTTGGCGCAACTGCCGGATCGCGTTGGGGTTCGCCTGGGAGATGCCCGCGGAGCCGACCAGCATTTGCAAACGCTGATCCACGTCGAACGTCGTGATCACCTCGTCATTCACGGTCGCGGCGACGGCGCACATCGTATCCACGTCTTGCGCGGATGCGGTTTGACCGACGAACAGTGTTGCGGCGGCGATCAGAGAGAGGGAGCGTTTCACGTGCGGCCGAGATCCTTCAGCATGCGTTGAGCTGCCGGATCATAACCAGGCGGGACGCTGCGGCAAGCTGTGGGGCTCAGCGATTTCCGAACGCTCCCAAAGTTTTGAGACCGACGCGGAACAAAACGGAGGTTTCCGGCTCAAGATCCCGGTCGCGCGTGCCGTCCCGCGTCAGACCGAAGGCGAAAAACGCGCAATCATTCTGATACTCGACGCCGAACACCGCGTTCACCAGCGTCGACGTCTCCAAATCCTGACGCATATCGCCCGTCAGCGCCCATCGATCCGTGATTCGGAAGCGGCCTCCGAGGGTCACTTCTTCACGGACGTTGAGGCCGCCCGCGGTCGGGTCGGCGTCCAGCCGGACATAAGATCCGCGAAGGTCCGCACGGCCGAAACGTAGCTGCGCGGTTACGTCCGCACGCCGGAGCGCGAAGTCGTCCGGAGCCAAGCGCGCGCCGGCGGTCAAGCGTATTCGGTCGCGCCACGTGGCCTCCGTTCGGGCGACGTAGTCGGAACCGCGGTCGGCGAGGCCGGTCTCCGCCGCATAGGGCGATGATTCTTGCAGGCGGAACAATCGACCGGCGAGCGCGCGCCCCGAAAGGCCGCCGCGGCGCCCGCGGGCGCGCACGGCCAACGCGACGCGCTGCCCGTCCTCCCAGACGTCCAGGCCGGGCGCGCGACTGACGCGAAGCAAATTCGTCGCGTCGAACTCAATGAACGTGGAGTCCTCGTTGGGAAGTCCGTCCGGATCACCGCCGATCGGCGACGCCGCCACCAGCGCGACGGGCTCAAGGATGAGCCGCCCAGCGCGTCCCCGCTTCACAAATGGCCAACTGGCCTCGACCCCGACCGTCGGAAGGGCGCGGCCCAGAATGTCGCTGTCCGCGTCTTCGGGTTCGGTGAAATAGACGTCTGCGCGCGCCTCCAAAAAGGGCCGCACGCGCACGCCTGGGCCGATCGTAAAGCGACGCTCCCATGCGACTCCGCCAGACAGACGGCTCATGTCCAACCCAGCCGGCCGGCGCAGCGCCAGCCAATTGGCGTTCAAGTCGACACGACCGCCGATGCCCGGCGACCGAAAACTGCGCTGAAGCGTGACATTAGGAAAAACCTGGGGCGCCACATCGTCTTCGTCTCCAGCCCTCAAGCTCTGGAATAAAAAGCCCTCGCCGAGAAAGAAGAAATTCTCGCTCTGGCCTTCGAGATAGACGTCGGTCTCAAGCCGGTTGCCCGGATCGACGGCCGGCGCGCCCCGCCTTTGGACCGGCTGTTCAATGTTGTAGCGGCGGACATAGGTGTCGTCGCTGGTGCGCTCAATGTCGAAGCCCCATCGCCAGTTGGGACGAATTTGGAATTGACCGTCGCCGAAGACGTGCCAGCGCGTATTGGGCGTCGGTTCGGCGAGCGTGCGGTCGTCGTCGAAACGCAGGAAGCTGCCGCGCAAGCGATAGTCGCCGGAGTAGAGGCGATGCCGCCAGTCCGCCTTCGTCACGACGCCCGCCTCTGTGGTGGGGTTCAGAGCGATCGTCACGTCGTAACTGGGCGACAACGCAAGGTAGTAGGGTATCTCCGCAAAGACGCCGAGTTCGGTCGATTGGCCGACGCGCGGCGTGAGGAAGCCGGATTTGCGTTTGACGCTTGGATCCGCATGGCTCAGCGCCGGTGCGTAAAAGATCGGCGTCCCCAAAATGTCGAAGAAGACGTCGCGATAGACGATCACGCCTTCGTCGGCGCGCTGTTCCGCACGACGCGCCCGCAGCCGCCAAAAGGGCGCGCCGGGTTTGTCGTTCTCGTCCAAGCAGACGGGGCAGGGCGAATAGGTCACGCGGTCGAGGCTGTGGGAATCTCCGCCGGAGCGTTCGGCCGCGGCGGCGGAGAGCCGTGCGTCGTTTGGGAACAGGGCCGCGAAATTGATCGCCACGCCCTCGCGCAAATCGTCGGTGAGAGCCAAGGACTCCGCAAAGGTGAAGGACCCGTCCGGCTCGCGGATGGCGACGTCGCCGGATGCGGTGATCAAACCTGTGACGGGATCGAAGATGACTTGCTCGGCGCGCATGGTCCGAGCGCCCACAAGCGCACGGACGCCGCGATCCGCCACGACGCGGCCGTCCGCGGCCCGGCGAATGCGCCCGGCGTCGAACACGACCTCCACATTGTCTGTCGAGGCCGACAAGGGTTGAGCGACGGCGTGGCCGGCTTGAAGCGCGGCTGCGGCGACGCCGGCGACGAGGCGGGCGCGCGGGTTCACGGTTCGTCCGCATGCAGAAGCGCCGCAGCGCCGAACAAGAGGGCCACGGCGGCTGGCGACCAGGCGGCGAGCGCGGGGGCCGCCGCGCCCGCCTCGGCGAGCGCTTCGGCGAGCGTGACGACAAAATAGAAGGCGAAGCCCAGTCCGACGCCAAATGCGGTCAAGCGCGCAGCGCCGCCCGATCGTTGATGGCCGGTGGACACGGCGACCGCCAAGACCGTCATAGCGGCGAAAAAGGCGGGTGTCGCGATCAAGCGATGGAAAGTGTAGCGGTGACGATCGACGGCGATCCCGGCGCGCTCGGCGTTTCGAATGAATTCCGGCAGCCGCCAAATGGAGCGCGACTCGGGCGGCGCGGTCGCCGTCCGCAGATCGGCGAGGGTGATTGCGGTCGGAACACGGATCGCATCGCGACGTTCCGCCCCCCTATCCGGTTCGGTCACCAGGGCTTCGCGAAGCGTCCAAGCGCCTGCGTCGAGCGACGCGTCAGAGGCGTCGATCCGGCGCCGGAAACGCTGATCGGCGTCAAACTCCAAAAGGAGCACCCCGTCGAGACGGCGTCCGCCGTCCGACACCGCATCCGCGCGGATCACCGAGCGTCCGTCCTCGCGCCCTTCACGCAACCAGACCGCGGAGCCCTGAAACGCAAGGATCTCCGCCCGCGCGCGACCATCCAACTCGGTCACGATCCGGAGTCCCAAGCTTTGAAACGCCGCGCTGATCGGGTTCAGGACCGCGGCCGCGGTCAGTCCGCAAACGATCGCCGCGGCCACCGCGGGCGCGGCCATCCGATTGACGGACAACCCCGATGCGCGCAGCGCCACGATTTCGGCGCGCCGGTTCAATCGGGCGAAGGCCCAAACCGCTCCGAGCAAAATGACGAAGGGCAGCGCGGATTCGAACAGACCGGGCAGCCGCGTGAATGTCAGACCGAGAAGCAAAAGCGGCGTCGCTTGGGTCTGGTCGCCGAACAGCCGGTACTGCTCCACAAAGTCGATGATGGCGATCAGGGAGGCCCCGATCGCCGCGAACAGCGCAAAGCCGTTCAGCGTCGCGCGAAACAGGTAGAAGCTCGCGGTCGGCGTCATTGGGGCGCCACGTTTCTGGCCGTGCGGGGCGTCGCCACGCGCCAAGCCGCCAATCCCGCGATGGCGGGCCATGCATAGGTCGCCGGCACCAGAATGGCGTTTGAGACCGATTGCGCTTCGATCAGCAGCCCCACAAGCCGGACGCCCAGCGCAGCCGCCAGGGCTCCGAGAAACGTCCAAGCCAAGCCGCGTCGCCCGCCCGGCGCGAACATGCCGGCGGCGAGGGCGATCATCGCGGTCGCCGGGTAATACAAAACGCCTGCGAGGCGCGCATGTCCGGCTGCGATCAGCGTCTCTCGATGGGCCACGTCATAGGGAGAGGCCGGATCCGGACGCAGCAACTCATGAATGTAGCGCTCGGTCGCTTCCCGAGCGCGCGCTTCGGGCGCTTCGGCGAATCGGGAGATGTCGAAAGCGTAGTCTTCGAAGGCGAGAAGATTCACGACTCCGTCTGGCATGCGCCGTTGGATCGATCCGTCCTTCATGAAGAGAAGCAGTCGGCCATTGTCGTCGCGCAAGGACGCCGTTCGCGCGATGTAGGTCGTGTTCCCCGCCGGATCGCGCGTATCATGGAGCAACAGATCGGTCATTTCTTCGCCGCGATCCAGGCGGCGTGCATAGAGCGTCAACCCGTCGATCGGGGTCGTGAATTCGCCGGGCCTCACGAGACTCGCCGCAAGATTGGCCCGAATTTGATAGATCTCGGACTTGAGCTGTCGGTAGCCGGCCGGCATCGCCCACAGGTTAAGCGCCAAAGTGGCGGCGGCCCCTGCGACTGACATGACGAGCAAAGCGCGCGCGAAAGCCCCGCGCCCGCCGCCGGCGGCCAACGCGGTGATCAACTCGCTTTCGCTCGCCAGACGGTAAACGCCGAAAAGAACGCCGAGCGCGAAGGCGAAAGGTAAGACGACCGCCAGGAGCGCAGGCCATGCCAAGGCGGTCAGTCGCAGAAAGTCAACGAGCGACTGTCCGCGATTCACCAGCAGATCCACCATTTGAAGCGATTGGGTGAGCCAAACGATGCAGCCGAGCACCAATGTCGCCGCCGCGAACGGCGCCAAGCCTTGCCGCGCCAAATAGAGGGTGAGCGTCGCGCCCATGTATGTCCTTACGCCGCGGTCGGTCGTGATGGCGATCGGAGGCCTAGGAGCATCGTGGTCGAAAATCAAATGGGATGTCCGTCGGCCGCTTGACCTTGAGCCCCGCAGATCGGATCCGATGGTCATGGCGACGGAAGCTTGGTTCTACCATCTGGAGCGCAGCCGATTGGAGGATGTGCTTCCGCCTCTCTTGGAGAAAGCGGTCGCGCGCGGCTTGCGCGCCTTCATCAAGAGCGATGTGCCGGAAAGACTGCAGTCCTTGGACGGTCATTTGTGGACTTATCGCGACGACTCGTTCCTTCCCCACGGCATGGCGGATGCGTCCGACGCCGCGGCGCAGCCGGTCCTGCTTGGCGAGGCGGAGCCGGCCGACCATCAGGTCGAGGTCTTGTTTGTGCTCGACGGCGCGATCCCCGACCATTGGCATCGCCATCCACGCATCTGCATCCTGTTCGACGGCGGCGACGCCCATGCGGTCGGTCATGCGCGGGCGCTGTGGCGAAACGCCAAGCAGGCCGGCGCGGACGCGGCCTATTGGCGGCAAAGCGCCGAGGGCGCGTGGAGCCGCCAGGACGTTTGAGCGCCTCAAGCCGCGCCGGTCGCCTCGGCGCGATAGATCGAGATGGCGCCGCCTGGAGCCGGCACCACCAACACCTCGCGAACATCTGCGAACTGCGCCTCGCGCATCAAAACCGGCAGCGCGCCCTGGGCGTGGGGTTCGGTGGTTTCAAATCCGTCCAAGACTTGGGTGAACCAGAACCCTGTGCGTTCGAGCCAGTTTCGTTGACGCCCGAAATCCACCAGGAAGAAGGGCGCGCCCGGCTTGAGAATCCGTTGGATCTCCGCCAAGGCGACCGCCTTGTCGCTCCGGGTCAAATGGTGAAACGCCAAGGTGGAGAGCGCCTTATCGAAGGGTCGCTCGGAAGGGAAGGGCATGATTTGGCCGCGGCCGCGCACCCATGTGATTTTGGCGCCGGCGTTGGACGCCTTCCGCCGCGCGATGTCGAGCGCTGGGGCGTCCGGATCGAAGCCGAACACCTCGGCGTCCGGCGCGGCTTTGGCGATTGCGACGGTCGTGGTGCCCGTGCCGCAACCGACATCCAAAATGCGCTCGCCCCGTTGCGGGTCGAGCGCCTTAACGAGCTTGGGCCGCCAGGCCGCCTCCATCGTGCCGAACGCCACCACCAAATCGTAGATCGGCGTGAGCGCGCTATAGGCCAGCGGCGGCAAGTGGTCGGGCGCTTTTGCATCCGCCATGCGTTTGTCTCCCCGTACCGGAATCGTGATGTCCCGTTGGTGCGACAATCTCGCCTGAAGCGCGTGCGAAATCCAGCGACTTTGCACCGTATTGCGCCTTTCAGACATCATTAACGCCCCCCATCCATTTCATGGGTCAGGCGCGCTGGCTGGCGGCGCGTCAGGAGTGGAGGAGCATTCGATGGCTTATGTGTTTTTGATTGGCGTGGCCGTGGCGCTCATCAGCGCTGCAGGTTTTGAAATCGCGGACAAGCGTCGTAGGGACCGTAA
>CAYPOX010000064.1:0-14479 GCA_964412525.1 uncultured Caulobacterales bacterium | reverse complement strand
TCGCAGGCTATTGTTCGATGGTGACCGTCTCCCTTCATCCCGACGGATCCGCGAGCGTCGAGGACGATGGTCGCGGCGTGCCGGTCGAGATCCACCCGGAGGAGGGCGTGTCCGCGGCTGAGGTCATCATGACCCAGCTCCATGCGGGCGGGAAATTCGATCAGAACTCCTACAAGGTCTCCGGCGGCTTACACGGCGTGGGCGTCTCCGTGGTGAATGCGCTCTCCGATTGGCTGGAGCTCACCATTTGGCGGGATGGTGAAATGCACGACGTGCGTTTCGAGAACGGTGTCGCCACGTCGCCCTTGAAAGCCGTCGGCCCGTCCGAGGGGCGGACAGGGACCCGTGTGGTGTTCCATCCGTCTTCGGAGATATTCAGCCTGACGGAATTCGATCACGCCACAATCGAGCGACGATTGCGCGAATTGGCGTTTCTCAATTCGGGAGTGGCCATCACCCTGACGGATGCGCGCGGCCCGGAGCCGCGCTCAATCACGATGAAGTATGACGGCGGCTTGGTTGAGTATGTAAGGCATATCGACCGCTCGCGCTCGCCGCTGTCAAAGGAACCGATCCGGATCATGGGCGAACGCGACGGCGTGACGGTCGAGTGCGCCCTTCAGTGGACGGACAGTTATCACGAGAACGTCCATTGCTTCACCAACAACATTCCCCAGCGGGACGGCGGCACGCACCTCTCAGGCTTTCGCGGCGCCCTGACGCGGGTGGTGAACGCCTACGCGACCGAGTCGGGCATCATGAAGCGCGAGAAGGTCGCCCTGTCCGGCGAAGACGCGCGCGAGGGGCTCACGTGCATCCTTTCCGTGAAGGCGCCGGACCCGAAATTCAGCTCCCAGACGAAAGACAAGCTTGTCTCCTCAGAGGTCCGCCCCGTGGTGGAGACGATTGTGGGCGAGCAGCTTCAGCAATGGTTCGGGGAGCATCCGGCCGAAGCCAAAGCGATTCTGTCAAAAGCCGTCGAGGCGGCGGCGGCCCGCGAGGCGGCGCGCAAGGCGCGGGAGTTGACCCGACGAAAGGGCGCGCTCGACTCGGCGTCCTTGCCGGGAAAATTGGCGGACTGCCAAGAACGCGATCCGTCGAAAGCAGAGATCTTCATCGTCGAGGGCGATTCGGCCGGCGGCTCCGCCAAGCAAGGTCGTGATCGCGGCTTTCAGGCCATTCTCCCGCTGCGCGGCAAAATTTTGAATGTGGAGCGCGCGCGCTTCGACAAAATGCTGTCCAGCGATTCGATCAGCTCACTGATCACCGCGTTGGGAGCCGGTGTCGGGCGCGAGGAGTTCGACCTTGAGAAGCTGCGATACCACAAGGTCGTGATCATGACCGACGCCGATGTGGACGGCGCCCACATCCGGACGCTCCTGCTCACATTCTTTTTTCGTCAGATGCCGGTCCTGATCGAGAAGGGTCACCTCTTCATCGCCCAGCCGCCGCTCTACAAGGTCGCGCGCGGCAAGTCGGAGCGGTACATTCGCGACGAGCGTGAAATGGAGGAGTTCCTCATCGAGGAGGGCGTGAAGGACGCCGCGCTCACCACCCATGAGGGCGAGGTCCGCGCGGGCCCGGACTTGGCGGCGCTCGCACGCGAGGCGCGGCAGTTCACGCGGACCTTGGAGCGTTTTCCTGCGCGCTATCCACGCGCCATCGTGGAGCAAGCGGCCTTGGCCGGCGCGTTTTCGGCGGATGCGGATCTGGCTGCGATCGGTCCGGAGATCGGACGTCGCCTGGATCCCGCCGCCGCGGCTGGAACCACCCCTTGGCGCGTGAGCCCCGGAGAGGACGGCGGCCTCGTCCTTGAACGCGAGTCGCGGGACGTCCGGGACGTGATCGTCATTGATCACAGCGCGTTTCGCTTGCCCGAGGCCCTGCGCCTCGCCGAACGGTCGCGCGCCTTCACCGGCGTGTTCGACCGGCCCGCTCAACTCGCCTTGAAGAACGAAACCCGCGCCATTTACGGCCCCACGGACTTGCTCGAAACGGTGACCGAGGCCGGACGCAAGGGCGTTTCGTTGCAGCGTTACAAAGGCTTGGGCGAAATGAATGCGGAGCAGCTTTGGGAGACGACGCTTGATCCAGAGGCGCGCACCCTGCTCCAGGTGAAAGTGGTCGAGACGGACGACGCGGACGACCTTTTCTCGAAGCTGATGGGCGATGTGGTCGAACCGCGCCGGGAGTTCATCCAGACCAACGCTTTGGAGGCCGAACTCGACGTGTGACGCGACGCCCGGGCGCCAAAACGGTACGCCTGCGGCGTGTTCATGTTAACGAAGGGCGACGCCAGCTGGAGGGCTTTCATGCGCACAACCGCCTTTGTAATCGTTGCGGCGGCGTTCTTCGCCGTGGCTCCGTCGCTTGCCCAGACGCCCCTGACGGCGGCTCCGGATGCAGGCATCCGCGTGCCGGAGGGCTTCGACGCCGTGATCATGGCCGAGGGCGTCGGCTATGCGCGCCACCTGCATGTTCGCGACAATGGCGACGTGCTGGTGGCGATCCGTCAAGGCCGCGGCGGAACACAATCGGGTCTTGTCGTCCTGCGCGATGTGGATGGCGACGGTCGCGCGGACGAAACCGCGCGCCGGGATCTGCCGATACACACCGCCGTGCTGGAATGGCGCGACTGGATCTATTTCGCGGACACCAAAGCCGTCTATCGCTTGCCGGCCCCGACCGGCGGAGCCCTGCTGCCGGAAGGAACGCCGGAGACCATCGTGTCCGGCTTTCCCCAGCAACGTCAGCACGCGCCGAAGACGATCGCCATCTCTCCGGACGGCGATCTCTTCGTGAATGTGGGCGCGCCCTCCAATGCGTGCCAGGAGCGCGCGCGCACGCCGGGATCGCTCGGCCAACGCCCATGCCCGCAATTGGAGCGTCACGGCGGCGTGTGGCGGTTCGACGCCGCCACACCGGGACAGACCCAGGCGGAAGGCGTGCGTTACGTCACGGGGGTGCGCAACGCCGTGGCTCTCGCTTGGAACGAGGAGGCCGGCGCGCTTTACCTCGCCAATCACGGGCGCGACCAACTCTCGCAATTGTTTGGCGCATTTTACACGGAGGCCGACAGCGCGGAATTGCCTTCCGAGGAGTTCCATCGCGTCTCCGCCGGCGCGGACCTTGGCTGGCCTTACACCTATTTCGATCATCGCCAGGGCAAGCGCATGCTCGCGCCCGAATATGGCGGCGACGGCGTGCGAGCGTCCGAGGACGGTTATCAGGCGCCGCTGATCGCCATGCCCGGACACTGGGGGCCGAACGATCTGGATTTCTATCCGACGGAAGGCGGGACGTTTCCGTCGCGCTTTGCGGGGGGCGCCTTCATCGCTTTTCACGGCTCATGGAACCGCGCCCCTTTGCCGCAACAAGGGTATAATGTCGTGTTCATTCCGGCGGACCCCGCAGGGCAGGCCGATTTCATGGTGTTCGCGGACGGTTTCAAAGGCCAAGAACCGCTGGCGTCGCCGCGAGATGCGCAGTTTCGACCGACCGGCGTGAGCGTGGGTCCCGAGGGCGCGGTCTATGTGTCGGATTCGATCCAAGGGCGGATATGGCGCATCTCCTGGGCGGGCTGATCGCAGGCCTCGTCATGGCGACGGACGCGCCGGCGTCGGACGGTGCGGCGATTTATCGGTCGCGCTGTCTCTCCTGCCACCAAGCGGACGGTCGCGGCGTTCCCTTCTTTCAACCGTCCGTCGTCGATTCCCCGTGGCTTTCGGGACCGCCGGAAGATCTCGCGCGACTCATCTTGTTCGGGGGCGAGTGGGGCGGCTACGAAAACGCCATGCCAGGGGCCGAAGATCTGGCTGACCGGGACATCGCGGCGCTGATGACCTATTTGCGCAGCCGATTCACAGACACGGCGTTTTCGCCTGTGCCTGTCGAAAAGGTCGCCGAGGTCAGAGCCCGCGGGCCTTTTGCAGCGCCTTAATCAGGCGGCGCGCATGGACGAGAGAAACTTCGCCACTTCCTGACGCAAGCGCTCCGACTGTTCCGACAAGCCTTCCGAGGCGTCCAGAACCATGTTGGCCGCCTCGCCGGTTTTACTGGCCGTATCGCCCACAATGGCGATCGATTTCGAAACTTCTTCGGTCGCCATGGCGGCATGGCCGGCGCCGTTGGAGATTTCCTGGGTCGCGGCGTCTTGTTCTTCCACGGCCCCCGCGACGGTCGACGTGATTTCGTTGAACCTATGGATCGTCGTCGAGATCGATCCGATGGCGTTGACGGCGTCGCCCGTCACCTGTTGCATCGTTTCGATCTGTTTCGCGATGTCCTCCGTGGCGGACGCCGTTTGCTGCGACAGACTCTTCACTTCCGCCGCAACGACCGCAAAACCGCGGCCCGCTTCGCCGGCGCGCGCCGCTTCGATGGTGGCGTTCAGCGCAAGCAGGTTCGTCTGGCCCGCAATGTCGCCGATCAAGTTCACGATTTCGCCGATCCGCTCAGCCGCCGTCTTCAAACTCTCGACGATCTGGTTGGTGCGGGAGGCTTCCTGGCTCGCATCGCGCGCCATTTTCGCCGCCTCTTGAACTTGCTGCGTCACCTCCCGGATGGATGAGGTGAGTTCTCGGGCCGCCTGGGCGGTGGTGTTCACATTTTCCGCCGCGTTTTGCGACCCCTCACGGGCCACCGCCGATTTCGAGGCGCCCTCTTCGGCGGCGGCGTTCAGATCGCCGGCGGTGGTGCGCATGGTTTGCGCGCTCATCACCAAATTATCCACGATCCGCCCAACCGTGGTCTCAAATTGCTCGGCAAGTTCCTGGAGAACACGCTTGCGTTCTTCCTGCGCCCGTTGATCCGCCTCGATCTGATCGGTCCGCAGTTGCTCCACCTCACGGCCATTGCGCTGGAACACCTGCAACGCTTCCGCCATTTCGCTCAATTCGTCGGAATCCTTGCTGGCGGGCACCTTGGTCTCAAGATTGCCGGCCGCGAGCTCTCGCGTCGCGTTCACCAAATCCACCAAGCGACGCACCAGATTCCCGCGCACATAGAGGAAGTAGACCCCGCCAATGGTGACGATCGTGATCACGGCGAGGGCGAGGACCACGGCGCGGCTACGATCGGCGTCGTTCGACGCCCGCTCTGCGCCCATTTCGATCGCCTCTTGCTCCACATCGACGAAAGCTTGGACCTCGTTGCGCAGACGACCGCTCACGACCTGGGCGTTCTCCGTGATCTCGTTCGCGCGCTCGACCGCGGTCAACTCCCGCAAGCGCAGGGCGAAGATGTTGTCGCCGCCGCGCTCTTCCAACAGATCGGCCAGTTCGTCGTTCTCGATCGTGTGAAGCTGCAGAAAGCTCGTGTCGTCCTGAGACCTGCCAAAGGCGATCAGGCCGACCACGCCGGTTTGAATGTCCTCGTTGCTGTCCGGGCCGAGAATGGTTTGGTTGATCTCCAAATCGTCAGCCGCAAAGGTGAATTCGCGGAAAACTTCTGCGATTTCGACGCGCGAGCGGGCGGCGGACGCCTCCGCATACCGCGTGGAGATCAAATTGGCTTGGACTCCCATGCGGAGCAACGTCTCGACGATGTATTGCTGCTCCTGAAGACCTTCAATACGACGCTCCAATGCGCGGTTGAGACGCTCGCGCACGTCATTCGCCTCGCGCATCGCCTCTTGAAGCCGCTCGCTGGATTGGATGCGTTGCTCCGCCACCTGGTTCAACGCCGTGGCGTTCGTGGTCAATTCTTGGACGATGCCGCCGATGGTCTGGATCTGCGCGGTGAAATCGTCGCCGGCGCCGGCGCCGATCTCGCTGAGGCTTCCCGCCAACAGGTCTGAATTTTCTTCAACCAACTCGAAGGCCTGGCGGCGGTCGTTGTCGGTTCGCACATTCGCCAAGCGCGTCAATTCGGTCAAAACCGCGGACGTGTCCTCATTAAGCCGAAGTCCGTCTAGAACGCGGTCGAGTTGCACGCCGGTGATGTCCGTCAGCGCTTGATTCGTTCGCGCGAAAGAAACCGTCGACACGCTCGCCGAAATGAGCGCCACCACCGCAATGCTCAGAAAGGCGAGCAGGAGCCGGCCCTGGACGGTCTTCGCAGCGATCAAGCGCCCAACCATTGGGCCGATCGCGCCGGCGACCTTGGATGCGCGCTCCCGGAAGGCTTTAAGCCCCGTCGGCATGGTTGATGTGTCCATAGTCTCCCGCCGCAGCGAAGCCGCTTCTGTATTTTTTGACAAACCTTGGAGCCTTAACCGCGGGGAAATGCGGATCCGTCCCCGATGAACTCGACCCTTGCAAATAATACGTCGTAAATTCAGACGGCAAGTCTTCAAGGGTCAAGATGATGGCGGATCTGCGTCGCGACCCTTCTCAAACCACTGGGCGGCGGCTTACGATCTGCGTCTATGACAAACCATGAGCCCATAAACGACGGCGTGCGCCGGTGGACACGCGACGCCGCGCAACACCTTTACGACACGCCGTTTCTCGATTTGCTGCATCGCGCGCAGACCGTCCATCGCGCGCATTTTCCAGCCAGCACAGTGGAGAAGGCGCAACTGCTTTCGATCAAGACCGGGGGATGTCCGGAGGATTGCGGATACTGTTCGCAATCCGCCCGGTTCGAGACCGGACTCGCCGCGTCAAAATTGATGGATGTCGAGGCGGTGGCGGCCGCAGCCCAGGAGGCGAGGTCGCGGGGCGCGACGCGATTCTGCATGGGCGCCGCTTGGCGTGGCCCGAAAGACCGGGACATGGACACGCTGTGCCGCATGCTCGACGCAGTCAAAGGGCTCGGCCTCGAGACCTGCATGACCCTCGGCATGTTGGAGGACGGCCAGGCCGAGCGCCTTCGCGACGCGGGGCTCGACTACTACAATCACAATGTCGACACCTCGCCCGAGCACTATGACGCCGTGGTGACGACCCGGACTTTCCAGGATCGGTTGGACACGCTCGCCAAAGTTCGTGCGGCCGGCGTCGCGGTGTGTTGTGGAGGTATCCTCGGCCTTGGCGAGACGGCGGAGGACCGTGTCTCAATGTTGGTGACCTTGGCCAATTTGCCGAAAGCGCCGGAGTCGGTTCCCATCAACGCTCTCATGCCGCAGCCGGGCACGCCGCTCGCCGATGCGCCGGCGGTGGACCCGATCGATCTGGCGCGAACGATCGCCGTGGCCCGCATCATGATGCCGACCTCGGTCGTGCGGCTCTCCGCCGGACGGGACGGACTGACCGCAAGCGATCAAGCCCTTTGTTTCTTTGCGGGCGCGAATTCGATCTTCACCGGATCCCGACTACTGACCGCGGACAATCCAGATGAGGATGCGGATGCGGCGCTGTTCTCGAAGCTCGGTTTGACGGCGGCGGGCCTTGGCCGTGTCGACGCGGCGTCTGCGGCGTGATGAGCCGCCCATCGGCGGCGCACCCGCCCGCCGAGTCGATCCTACGCGGCGTCGAGGCGTTGTGCGCGGCGCATGATTGGGCGTCGCTCCGGGAGTTTCGTCTGCCCACCGGCCGACGCCTTGACCTCGCCGCCCTCACGCCGAAGGGCGACATTCTCGCGATTGAAGTCAAAAGCGGCCCGGCGGACTTCCGAGCGGACACGAAATGGACCGACTATCTCGCGTGGTGCGACTCGTTTTATTTCGCCGTAGGACCGGACTTTCCCGAAAGCATCACGTTCACCACCGAAGGCTTGATCGTGGCGGATCAGCATGGCGCTTCGATCCGACGCGACGCAGCGCCCTATCGGTTGGTCGCCGCACGTCGACGAGCGCTTACCCTGCAATTCGCCCGTTGCGCGGCGACGCGGTTGCGCCGCCGCACAGCCGATCCCGGCCTCAGCGCTCTTGGAGCGTGACGCCTTCTTGAGGCGCGCGTTTGGCGAGAATGCGCTGCAAAGTCCGCCGGTGCATATTGAGGCGGCGCGCAGTCTCGGAAACGTTGTGGCCGCACAGCTCATAGACCCGTTGGATGTGCTCCCAACGAATGCGATCCGCCGAAATCGGATTTTCGGGCGGGGGAGGCAGATCTCCAGGCCGCGCCACGAGCGCGGCCATCACGTCGTCCGCATCCGCGGGTTTCGAAAGATAGTCGACCGCGCCCGCCTTCACCGCCGCGACCGCCGTCGCGATCGCGCCGTAACCGGTCAGGATGATCACGCGGGCGTCCGCACGTCTGGCGCGCACGGCGCCGACGAGATCGAGGCCGTATCCATCTTCCAGCCGAAGGTCCAAGACCGCGAAGGGCGGAGCATGCTCGTGGATCGCACGACGCGCTTCTTCCGCTCCCTCGGCGACGACCGTTTGGAAGCCCCGATTCTCCAAGGCGCGGGCCATGGTGCGACGAAACGCCGCATCATCGTCCGCGATCAAAATTGTGTCTCCCTCGGGCAAATCAGGAAACGACTTGCGCGCTTCGTTTAGAGACAAACTCATTCGCCACCTGCTCTTTCTACTCCGCGGCGACCGCCGGATTCGTCAGAGTCGCCGTTTTCTCAACCCGCCGCCGGAGCCACACCGCCTCCACCAACGCGCCGCCCAAACCATCGGGGGCGCGCGCGTCTCTCCGGAAGTATACGCGCCCGCCGCACCGTTCGATCAGTGTCTTGGCGATGAACACGCCGAGACCGAGCCCGCCGCCGGTTGGTTGTTCGGCGCGCGCGCTTCGCCGTGTGAAATAGGGCTCTCCCAATTTGCTCAAGATCTCTGGCGCAAAACCCGGGCCGTCGTCGCGCACCTGGACCACAATGCGGCGATCATCCCAGCTTGCGCTGACCGCGACTTGGCTGTGCGCGAAGTCGACGGCGTTCTCCACTAAGTTCTTCAGCGCGTAGAGCATCTCCGCTTGCCGGCGCAGCATGGGCGGCTCGTGATCCGCGCCGACCGGCGCGGCGAGCGCCACCTCGATCGCGACGGCCGCCCCGGCGAAGGGCTCGGTCGCTTCTTCCAACAGAGCGCCCAGGGGGAGCATGTCGTGCACCGCGTCGCCGGCGTCGCCATGGCTCGACAGGCGCCCCAATATTTCACGACAGCGCATCGTTTGTTCGACAATGACCTTGGCGTCTTCGACCTCCTCGGACGTCGAGGCGATGCGTTGCATCTCCTTCGCCGCCGTCTGGATCGTGGCGAGCGGCGTGCCGAGCTCATGTGCCGCCGCGGCGGCCAAACCGCCCAAGGCGGCGAATTTCTGCTCACGGCTCAAGGCGTCTTGCGTGGCGGCCAAGGCGGCCTCCATTCGATCCCGCTCACGCGCGACCCGGCGGACATAAAGTCCGATGAACATGACCGCGATCACCATTGAGAGCCATTTGCCGAACTCCATCACCGCCGTCGGCGGCGTGCCAGGCGCGTCAACGGGGCCGGGAAGAGCGAGCACGGGACCCAGCGCAAGAAAACTCGTGGCCACCGCGCCGGCGGCGCCGACGACCACGGCGCAGCGCCCCGGCAGCGCAGACGACGCCACGGTGATGGGTCCGAGGAGAAACACCGCAAAGGGATTGATCAGCCCGCCGGTGAGCGCCAGCAGGACCGTCACCTCAATGGTGTCGACCGCCAACCACGCCGTGACCGCCCATGGCCCCAAATAGGCGGGCGATTTCAAAGCCGCCAGGAAGTTGAGACCAGAGGCGGCGGCGATCACCATCAGGCAAGACACGATCGGCAAAGGATATTGTAGACCGAACTCAACCAAAAAGATTGTCGCGGTCTGCCCCAAGACCGCAAGCCATCGGCTGAAAATCAAGGTGCGCGCCAACATGCCGCGCGCGACACGCGAGGGATCCTGGGCGGCCTCCTCGCGTACGTCGTGGACATAACCCATGGCGTCCGTACCTCCCGCAGCGGCCCGCCCTGTTGCGGAGACCCGCCAACAAACACATGTACGCCCTTCACGCGCAAGGAGAAGACGCCATGCGAATCATCGGGCTGGTCGCTTGGATCGTTGCGGCTTTGGCGGTGGCGGCCGGAACCTATTTCAGTTTGCGCGGGCAGGGTGACGACGCCCCTCCGGCCGCGGCGATCGGAGGCGACTACACCCTCGTCGACCAGGACGGTCGCCCGGCCTCGCCGGATCGCTTCCAAGGCAAGACAGCCATCTATTATTTCGGCTTCGCCAATTGTCCGGACATTTGCCCGGCTTCGCTCGCCACGCTGAGCCGCGCCTTGGAGCTGCTCACCGAGGCTGAGCGCGCGCGCGTCGCACCGATCTTCGTGTCGATCGATCCGGAACGGGACACGCCGGAGGATCTGAAGCGATATCTCGGATATTTCGATCCGTTGATCGTCGGCCTCACCGGCGAGCCGGAAACGATCGCCGAGACGGCCCGCGCCTTTGGCGTCTATGCGAAAAAGATCCCCCTGCCGGACTCGGCCCTCGGCTACACCATGGATCACTCGTCCTTGTTTCTGGTGTTCGATGGTCGGCATCGCTTTCTGCGGCCGATCGACCACGCGACTGAACCGGAGGCGATCGCCGCGATCCTGAAGAACCCCATTTGATCAAAGTCGCATTTCCATGCGCCAAAAAGGCGCGTAGGTTCGGTTTCCGACATAGGGATGCGACGCATGCTCTACGCACTTTACGAATTGAACCAAGCTGCACTGGCGCCATTGCGCGAAACCGCGAAACTCAGCGCCTCCGGTTTGGCCTCCCCGATGAGCCCCGTGGGCCATACGGCGTTCGCTCGCAATGTGGCGGCGATGACCGACATGTTCGCCCAAGCGACTCGGCGGCGCGCCAAGCCGCAATGGCGCCTCGATCAAACGACCGTGAATGGGGAAACGGTGCGGGTCGAGCCGAAGCCGGTGATGCGACTGCCCTTCTGCCGACTTTTGCATTTCGTCCGAGATCCAAAAGGGTTGGAGGCGGCGCGTCCCGGAGCGTCCGCCGATCCGAAGGTGCTCATCGTGGCGCCCATGTCCGGCCACTACGCCACCCTGCTGCGCGGCACCGTCGCCGCAATGCTGCCGGACCATGACGTCTACATCACGGACTGGACGAACGCCCGCGACGTGCCGGTCGCCTTCGGGCGCTTCGACCTCGACGATTATGTGGATTATCTGCAGCGCTTCATTCGGCATATCGGCGGGCGGCCGAATGTCATGGGCGTTTGCCAGCCTGGGCCGGCCGTGCTGATGGCGGCGTCCATCATGGCGGAGGACGAGGATCCGAACCGCCCGTCCAGCATCATCGTGATGGGTTCGCCCATTGACGCGCGAAAGTCGCCGACCGCGCCCAACGTGCTGGCCGCCGAGCGCGAAATCGATTGGTTCCAAGAAAATCTGATTCAGATGGTGCCGCCGCCTTATCCGGGATGGCTGCGTCAAGTTTATCCTGGCTTCATCCAATTGCAGAGCTTCATCGCCATGAATGTTGACCGACATGTCGATGCTCATTGGCGCTATTTTGAACACCTTGTTGAGGGCGACAAAGACTCAGCCGACAAGCACGAAGAGTTTTATGACGAATACCTCGCGGTCATGGATTTAACCGCTGAATTTTACATTCAAACCGTTCACGAAGTCTTCCAAGAATACCTCCTACCGCGCGGCGAAAAAACTTGGCGCGGGCGCCCGGTCAATCCCCAAGCGATTCGCGACATCGGCGTGATGACCGTGGAGGGTGAAAAAGACGACATATCAGGCATCGGTCAGACCCAGGCCGCCCATGATTTGTGCGTCAATGTCCCGGCCCATATGCAACGCGACTACATCCAGCAAGGCGTCGGCCACTATGGCGTCTTCAACGGACGCCGCTGGCGCGAGGAGATCCAGCCGCGGATCGCAGAGTTCATCCGCTCGATCGGCGAAGGATCCGCGCGCCCGAAAACGAAAAAGGCGGCGTAGCTTCAGGCCGGGCGACCCTCTTGTTTTATGATTCTTTGACGCGCGTGCAGCCCCTGTCTTGCGGGGACCCTATTCGAATTCTATCTCCGATAGCATGCGCGCATCGGCGACCCTCCCCGCCCGCGGGTCCTCTGGCCCGACAGGCCTTCCTTCGCTGAAGCGGTTCGCGCAGCCCCAGCCGATCAAGCCCGGCGTGAAGCTCACCTTGCTTCTTGCGGCCCTGGCGTCGACCGGTCCCGTTTCGACGGATTTCTATCTCCCAAGCCTTCCGGCGATCGCGGAGGGATTCTCCGCGCCGGCGTCTTACGCTCAGGTCACCTTGTCGATCTTCCTCGCCGGTTTCGCGGTGGCCCAACCCCTCTATGGCCCATTGTCCGATCGCTATGGCCGGCGACCGGTGATTTTGGGCGCCTTGGTCGCCTACATCCTCGCATCCCTGCTTTGCGCGTTCGCGCCGAATTTGGAGATGCTGATCGCCGCGCGGTTTCTTCAGGGCGCCGCAGGCGGCGCGCCCATGGTGGTCGTGCGTGCGACGGTTCGGGACAGCTATCCGGCGGAGCGGCAAGCGTCGGCTCTTGCGGCCGTGTCCTCAGTCATGGCGCTTGGTCCCATGATGGCGCCCGCTTTGGGCGGCGTCGTCGAAACCGCTCTGTCATGGCGCGCGGCGTTCGCGGGGCTTTCCATCTTTGGCGTGTTTCTCCTGTTTCTCAGCGCGACCAAATTGTCGGAGACGCTCAATCCAGCCTACAAGCAGTCTGCCGGTCTTTCCGGAATCTTGAGCAGCTATGGGGTGCTGCTGCGCGACCAGTCCTATCGTTGGCATATCCTGGTCAGCGCGCTCTCCTTCGCCGGCTTGTTCGTCTTGGTGTCCGCATCCCCCGTGCTGCTTCAAGACGTGCTCGGCCTCACGCCCGTACAGTTCGGCCTGGTGTTCGCCTACGGCGCGGGGTCTTACGCCGTAGGGGCCATGACAGGCGGCCGTCTCAGTCGGCGCATGTCGTCCTACCGATTGATCGCGTTTGGCGTGAGCCTCGAAAT
This sequence comes from uncultured Caulobacterales bacterium, assembly GCA_964412525.1. Lineage (GTDB taxonomy): Bacteria > Pseudomonadota > Alphaproteobacteria > Caulobacterales > CAYPOX01 > CAYPOX01. The sequence continues at coordinate 1,635 of CAYPOX010000064.1, read as the reverse complement.
TTTCGCCGGCGTGATGATGATCGCTCTGGCTCTGGGCGGCGTGTCCGCCACCTGGGCGGTCGCTTTGCCCCAGGCGCTTTATTCCATGGGCGCTGGTTTCGTATTTCCGCAGGCGGTCGGCGCAGCGCTGCGGGACCATCCGAAACGGGCCGGCGCCGCGTCTTCCATGCAATCCATGACGTCCCTTGGCTGCGCGGGACTGGCGGCGCTTTTGGCGTTGGCGGCGGTTGACGGCGCCCGCGGGTTCAGCCCAACCAGCGCCCAAGCGGCGACCGGCGCGTTTGTGTTGTTGTCCGGTCTTGCGGCGACCGCGGCCTTTCTACGTCTTTTGCGGATCTTGGCGCGCATGGGATCCGCCGCCGCTTAATCGCGTTCGACCGACCGCGCCTCGTTCAAACGAAAATACATGCCGTCCTCGTTGTTCTCGAGAAGCTCCAAAACGCCTTCGACCAAAATGGCGTCATAGGAAAACTCGACCGGCAGACGCGCCACCTTCACCTCCACCATTTGCGTCGGGCCGGCCGACACGCAAAAGGGACAGTGGAGCGGATAGGCCAAAAGCAGAAAGTGCTTCTGGAACAGACTTTGCTGCAACGGCATGACGTAACCGTTGACGCGCACCGTTTCGCCTTCGAGCGCCTTAACGTTGTCGGGAAATTGAGGGGCCACCCACCGCTCGCCGTCGCGTTCGACGATCGTTTCCGCCGTGGCGCCGAAGACCTCCCATGGCACCGCGCCGTCCACCGCCGGAGCCGGCGACCAAAGCGGGTTCGGCATTTCCGACTCGAGGGTGAAAACTCTCTCCTGGGCTCGAAGCGGCGGCGCCGAAATCCAAGCGACCAGTACAGCGGCGGCGAGAAACACGCGATCCAACAACGAACGGGCTCCTTCAGGCTTGAGCGAGCGCGTCAGCCACATCGGTGCGATAGGCCCGCCACGCAGGGATCGACGCCGCCAACGCTCCCAACAACAAGGACGCCGCGACGATGACGCCCTCCTCAGGCCGCACCGCCCAGGGCGATGCGCCGAGCGCAACGGCCTCCGGCGCGAACACGCCAAGCAGCGCGATCCCGACATGGGCGAGGCCAAGCCCCATGATCGCCCCCAATCCCGCCGTGGCCACGCCTTCGAGAACGATTTGCGCGACGACTTGCGTGCGCCGCGCGCCCATCGCTCGGAGAAGCGCGATGTCGTGGCGGCGTTCCCGCAGGCCGCCATAAAGCGTGGCGAAGACCGACACGGCCGCAGCCGCCATGACGACGACGCCGAAACCGCGAATGGCGTCCATGACTGGTTTGATCAGAACCAGAAGGCGCACGGTCTCCCGCGCCGGGCTGGCGGCCTGCATCGCGGTCTCGCGATCGATTCGGTCTGGGAGGACCGCCGCGCCCAAGGGGGACGTATACTGGATCAGAAGAGCGGTGATCTCTTTGTCCTCCGCGACGACATGCGCCACGGGTTCATGATCGTGCTCGTCGCCGTGATCATGGGCGTCCTCGTCGCCGTGGTCATGGGCGTGCTCGTCGCCGTGGTCATGGACGTGCTCGTCGCCGTGGTCATGGGCGTGCTCGTCGCCGTGATCATGGGCGTGCTCGTCGCCGTGATCATGGGCGTGCTCGTCGCCGTGATCATGGG
>CAYPOX010000063.1:0-14500 GCA_964412525.1 uncultured Caulobacterales bacterium | reverse complement strand
CAAGGCACGCAAGGTCAACTCGCCTATCTCCCTGAAATGAGTACAGATTTCGCTTTTGTGATGTTCGCGGAAGAATTCGGCCTTGCGGGCGCGTTCGCCATACTGGGTCTATTTTTGGCGCTGATTTGGCGAGGGCTGTGGATCAGCTTGTCGGCGCGGTCCCGTTTCGCGCGTCTGTTGGGCGTCGGCTGCTGCCTCATTCTAGCGGGATATGTCGTCGTCAACACGGCCATGGTCACCGGACTTGCTCCGGTGGTGGGCGTGCCGCTTCCCTTCGTGTCCTATGGCGGCACCGCCATGCTCACCGCGATCCTCGCCATCGCGATTTTACAGGCGATCCATGTCATCCGGGACGAGGATGACACCCGAGGCCTTTCCAGCTTTTGACCGGTGTCGCGACAGGAGTTACGCGAGCAAGTCCGCCGCGCCCTTACCGATTTCCGCGCGCGTCGCTTCGACGGCGTCTTTCAACACGGGCCAATATTTCTCGGCTGCGGAAGTGTCTTCCGCGCGCAGCGCATTTTCCAGCACGGCGGCGATCATCGACACGCGCCGCGCGCCGATGTTGCCGGCGGCGCCTTTAATGCTGTGGGCCCCGCGACGAACCCGATCCCAATCGGTCTTGGCGAGCCCCTCGGCCATGTCGACGATCAGATCATCGGTGGTCTCTTCAAAACTGGAGAGCAGCGCGGTGATCACCTCCAGATCGTCGAGTGCGTCGTGCAAATCCCGCACGACCATGCGGTCAATCAGGGGCGCGGCGGCCCAATCCGCTTCATCCTCCGCCAAGTCCGGCTCCGTACGCTCCAACCCAGGCGCGGCGCATGTCCGGCGCCCGCCTTCACGTGATGCCTGCGCCGCAAACGTTAACATTTCCCTTTTGACAAAACGTTGACGCATCGTAGCAAGATCGTCACAAGAACGGGCTTTCGCAAACCGCACCAAGAAAAGCGGGCCGTGTGAGTGGGGAAAACAATGGCGTTCACGCAACATGAGCATTGGTCGGGACGCCTGACCTTTATACTCGCCGCGGTGGGCTCTTCCGTCGGCCTTGGCAACTTTTGGCGTTTCCCGTACACGGCGGGCGAAAATGGCGGCGGCGCCTTCGTCTTAATATATCTGGCCTGCGTCTTGTTTTTGGGCGTCCCGATCTTGCTGGCCGAACTCATCATCGGCCGGCGTTCTCAACTTTCCGCGTTGAGCGCGGCAGGCAAGCTTGCCCGAGACGAGATGCGCTCTCCGACATGGAACCTCGTCGGCGTGATTGGAACGGTCGCCGGCACGATCATCGTGACCTTTTACTCGGTCATCGCGGGATGGATCATCGCCTATTTGCCCCTGTTTTGGTCCGGCGCGTTCTCCGGAGCGGATGTGGAGGTGACGCAGAGGGAGTTTGACACGCTTCTGTCCGATCCCTATCGCCAAGCGCTCACTCACGGGATCTTTATGGCCATGACCGCGTTCATCATCGCGCGCGGCGTGCGCAGGGGCATTGAGCGCGCGGTCGAAATCCTCATGCCGACCTTCTTCTTCATGCTGTTGGGGATCGTCATCTATGCGGGGATCGCCGGCGACTTCTTCGGCGCGGTTTCGTTCCTTTTCAGCCCGGACTTCTCGCGCCTGAAGCCTCAGGTGGCCATCGACGCGCTCGGTCAGGCGTGTTTTTCGATCGGCGTGGGTTCCGCTATCATGATCACTTACGGCGCTTACACCTCGCCGGGCATGAGTTTGCCGCGTTCAAGCTTCGTGATCGCGGGCTGCGACACGGTTGTCGCGTTGATCGCGGGCTTGGCGATTTTTCCGTTCGTATTTCGATACGGATTGGACGCCAGCAGCGGTCCAGGCCTTCTTTTCGTGACCCTGCCTGCGGCGTTCGGCGCGTTCACCGGCGGAGCGATCCTGGGCGTCGCCTTTCTCTTACTGGCGTTGTTCGCCGCCTTGACCTCATCGATCTCGCTGTTGGAGACGGTCGTGTCCTATGCGGAAGAGAGGGGCGTGAACCGCGTCGTCGCCGCCACCATCGGCGGGGCCTCCGCCTTCGTCGTCGGACTTGGCTCGGTGTTCTCGAACAATCTTTGGAAGGGCGCGACCTTACCCGAGGCGACGCCGATCCTGGGCGGCCTCACCTTTTTCGACGCTCTCGACGTCGTCACCTCGAACATCCTTCTCCCGCTGGCCGCTCTGTTGTCCGTCGTGTTCGCCGGGTGGGTGATCAGCAGAAAATCGGCGGCCGAAGAGTTTGGCGGGGATGGTCTTTTGTTCCATCTGTGGCGGTTCTTGGCGCGTTGGTTCGCGCCGATCGCCGTCGGCGTGATTTTGATCGCAGGCCTTTACGACAAGTGGTGAACCGCCACGCGATCAGACCGATTTCATCCGATCCGTCGCGCGAATCAGCAGATCGACCAATTCCGCTTCGCTGACGGAGTGACCTGAAGCGGGCGCGATGTGAAGGGTCGCCTCCGGCCAAGCGCGCGCCAAACGCCAGGCGGTCTCCAAGGGCGTCACCGCGTCGTAGCGGCCGTGAATGATGGTTGCGGGGATGTGCCGGATCCTTTCCATACGCGCGAACGGGTCGGTTGCGTCGTCAAAGAAGCATTGATTGACGAAGTAGTGGGTTTCGATCCGCGCGATTGCGAGAGCGAAATCAGGGTCGCCGGCGTTTCGAACATAGCGCGGATCCGGGCGGAGCATGCAGGTCGCCGCCTCCCAGCGCGCCCAATGAATGGCCGCCGACAGGGCGGTCTCGGCGTCGCCGCCATGAATTCGCTTGTGGTAGGCCGAAAGCAGATCATGCCGTTCCTCACGCGGAACGAAACCAGCGAACGCCTCATAAGCGTCCGGAAACAAAGCTGGCGCGCCGGTCTGGTAAAACCAATCGAGCTCGCGCGGTCGCCCGGTGAATATGCCGCGCAAAACGAGTGCGCGCACGCGCTCCGGACAGGACTGCGCATAGGCGAGCGCCAGCGTGGACCCCCAGGATCCGCCGAAGACGAGCCAATCGCGAACGGACAAATGCCGTCGAAGCGCTTCGATGTCGTCGACCAAGTGCCAGGTGGTGTTGGCGTCGACGTCCGCGAAAGGGCGGCTGCGGCCGCAGCCACGCTGGTCGAACAGTGTGATGCAATAGGCGTCCGGGTCGAAGTATCGGCGGAGATTTGGGTTGAGGCCGCCGCCAGGCCCGCCGTGAAGAACCAGAGCCGGCGCGCCGTCCGGATCGCCGACCCGCTCGTAATACAAAACGTGACCGTCGCCGACCTGAAGCCGGCCCGTATCAAAAGGCTGGATCTCTGGGTGAAGCGTGCGCAAATTGCTCGTCATCATGTGGATTCTCGTAACACGGTTCTGCGCCGACTTGAGGGAACGCGTTTCTCGTTCTGCGGCGATTATGCTTTTGACCGCGTTGGGCGGCTGCGTCTCGTTTGACGTTTTCGGCGGCGAGGGCGAGACGTCCCATGCGATGGCGGTTCGCGAGGCGTCGGAAAGCTTCATGGCTCGGCTGGACGCCTTCGAGATTGCGCCATGGACGCCCAACGATCCGGAGACGTCGGCCAGCGTTCTCTCGATTTTTTGGCGCGGTCGAACGCCGACAACGTCGCAGGAGGATCCGTTCGTCTCGTTCGCGGATCGCGTCGCCGGCGGCGACGATCCGTTGGGCGCCTTGCGATCCTATCTTCGCGACGACCTCACTTCGGCCCAAAGCTTGGCGCGGGACGCGGCGAGGGTGGTCGATGCGGTGGAAGACGCGATGCGTTCCCACGATGCGCGCGCGTCGCAAGCGTGCCCGCGGTCATGTCTGGGCTTGTTGGAACGCGCGGCGTCGATCGTCCTGCAACGCGATGCGCGGTACCGAGAAATTGGCGCGCGCCTGGTGCGTGACAGGTCCGAAACCTCGGACGGCCTGTCGCAGGAGCACGATATGATGCGGATCGCCGCCGACGCCCTCAGACGGCGCGCGGATCAATTGGCCGCCCTTTATCAGCGAAACAGCGAGTCGATCTTGTCCTGAGGGGCTTGTTCGCTTGCGTCTCCGCCGGAACCTTCGTCGCCCGAACCGCCTTCCTCGTTCAGCATCCGATCCACTTCGTCCTGACTGATGGCGAAGGCCTCGTTTTGGGGTCCGTGCAACAAATGCGCATCCGGCCTTTGGTCGTCAGGCCGAAGCATCATGGTCGGCCGACCTGCCGCATCGCGTTCTTCGCCCCAGATTCGGATCATGCCGTTGATTCGCGCTTCAAGATAACGAAGGACGTTCACGACTTTCGTCGTTCGTTGACCGGTGATGTCTTGGAAGGAGCACGCCATAAAAATCTGCGTCACCTGCTGCTCCAAGTATTCGCAGGTTTCTTCGTCGACCCCATCCTCGCGCATCTTTTCGGCGAGTTCCTGGATCTTCTCCGCATGAGTGAGAATTTCGGCGGTCGCCCGCTCCGTGGAGGAGATGATCGCGTCCAACTCCTCCGTCGCCGCCATGATTCGGTTGTTGCCGCCTTCAGACGGCTTGATCGCAGCGATTTCTTGCCGCGTTTCAACAATTTGCGCCGCCATCTGCCGCAATTCGCTGTGTAAGTATTCGATGCGCTGGTCGTTGGCTGGACCACCGCCGGCCACGGTGACCTTATCCAGTCGATCCAGAATCATCTGGGTGTCGGCGACCCGGTTGCGCCGCGCATATTCTTCCAAGAACCAACGACCACGCGGCGAACGCATCACCGCGTCTTTCAACGCTTCAAAAGTCTTGTCGACGTCGACCGTTTCGTCTTTGCTCATAACCGCTGCAGATGCCCTAACTTGCGCCCACGTCTTAATGCGCTCGGAAATCTAAAGAGATTCCTAAACCCTTGGGGACGATTTGTCATGATGGGACGTGAGCAAGCGCGCGTAGCGCGCTTGTGGGACCGCCTTCGAGAGGTGAAGGGCTTTCTCGCCCGGGACGAGGCCGAGGCTCTGCACGAAGCGGCGCTTGCGGCCTCCGGTCAAGGCCCGCTTATGGAGATCGGATCCTATTGCGGCCGATCCGCCGGCGTGCTCGGCGACGCCGCACGCGAAAACGGAACCGTTTTGTTCGCGGTTGACCATCATCGCGGCGCGGAGGAGACCCAACCGGGATGGCCGCACCACGACCCGGATACATGGGACGCGGAAGCGGGCGCGATCGACACGCTGCCCTTCTTCCGTCAAACGATCCGCGCTTTGGGCCTCGAGTATTCGGTGATCGCCGTCATTGGCGACTCAGAGACGGTCGCGCGGTGCTGGCGCACGCCGATCCGGTTTCTCTTCATAGACGGCGGGCATGGTCGCGATGTGGCATGGACCGATTACCGAGCCTGGACGCCCCATTTGGAGCGCGGCGGGGTCTTGGCCATTCATGACGTGTTCGAGAACCCCGAGGACGGCGGCCGACCGCCCTTCGAAATCTGGTCCGCCGCCCGCGCGTCCGGCCTTTATGAAGACATGGCGATGGTTAGATCGCTTGGGGTGTTGCGGCGTCTCTAGGCGCCGCCTGAGGCGCAATCAGCACGTCCCAGCCGGGCGTACGCCGATGGAACGCGTCATGCGCCAGGATTGCGGCGGCGGCTGTCCAAGAGGGGCGGTCCTCGGGCCAGAAGACCTCGTCGCGCACTTGGCGGCCCATCCAATAGGCGCCGTCGACGCCACGCTGGGTCTCGATCCACGCCAACAGAGATCGCGCCGTGGCGCGCCAGCCGACTTTTAAGCAGGCGAGGGCCAGTTCGCAGGTCTCCGCGACCGTGACCCAGGGCTGGCTGCTCACGCAACGGCAACCATGATCGGGCATTACGAACTCCGACCAGCGCGCGGCGAGGCGCGTGCGGCTCGCCGAAGCGGAGAGCGCGTCGCTCAAGACGGGATAGTACCAATCCATGGAGAAATGGCGTTTCGATCCCCAGCTTCGATCGAACCGATGGGCCTTGTGTCGCAAAGCGTCGCCCAGGCGTCGCCGCGCGGCCAGGAGCCAGGCGGCCCTCTCATCTTCGCCGATTGCGCGCGCGATGGCGGCTCCAGCGTCCAAGCTCTTGTGAATGGCCGCATTGCCCGCCACGAGCGCGTCGTCATGGGAGGCGTGCGGATCGGGCGCGGCCCAACGCACGTCGCCATGCGGGCTTTGGAGCGCCAATACAAAGTCCAAGGCGCGGAAAACGGTCGGCGAAAACCGCGCAAGAAGCCCGGCGTCGCGCTCCAAGCGATACAGGCGCCAGAGCGCGACGGTTGGATAGGCTGTGTAGTTGGTGTCTCGGATCGGCGGACCGTTTGGCCCCGTCATCCGTTGTGCGTTCGCGTCGATTGGCGCCGCGTTGCCGTAGTCCGCCCACCAAGATCCGTCCGCATTTTGCGTCTTTTCCAGAAACACCAAAGCTTGGTGCGCAGCCTCGCGGCGACCGGCCACGGCCAACGCCATCGCGCATTCCGCGTGGTTCCACGGATCGACGACCCCAGCCTCCACCCAGGGTATGGCGCCGTCTGATCGTTGCAATTCAAGGATCCGCCGCACGGCGCCCGAGAGGTCGGAGAAGGGCGGCTCGGTCACGTCGGCGCACGCTCCAAATAAAGGACCAGGCTTTTGCCCATGAGCGGCGCGAGCAAGCGTTCCAACGCCCGCGTCAAAAGCGGTCGTTTGAGGATGTCCCACTCTAAGAAACGCCGATAAGCGCGGACCGTTTTCGAGACGTCTTGCCGCGTCCAGAGCATGCAACGCAGCCACCAATAGGGCGCGTGCAGACCGTGCGCGTGGGCGCGTTTCGTCACCACAAATCCACCTTTCCGGAGCCGCGCCTCCAGATTGGAGCGGCGGAAAATTCGCACATGTCCGCCGCGTTCGGCGGCGTATTCCGGCGCCAATCGCCAGCATAGCCGCTCGGGCCAAGCTCTCGGAACGCTGACGGCGAGCCGTCCGCCTGGTTTGACGATGCGCGCCAATTCGCCGATCGCCGCGTCGCAATCGGGGATATGCTCCAAAACCTCCGCGCAAATCGCCGCGTCGAAGGCGTCGTCGGGAAATGGGAGCCGGAGAGCGTCTCCCGCCGCCAAAGCGAACCGGGCGCCGCGGTCGGGGCCGACGTCCGGATGCTGTTCGAAGCCGCGCCGCACGGCGCGGACATCCTCGAACGAATGGTCGACGGCCCAAACGGTCACCGCGGCGGCGTAGTAAACGGCGTGGGTGTGACGGCCGGCGCCGCAGCCCACGTCGATCACCGCCGCGCCCGGACTAAGCCGCAGCTGCGCGGGATCGATCGTGAGCATCGTTGAGGACGCGGCGATAGTGGGCCACGGTTTCCTGGCCGCATCGAGACCAGTCGAAGCGCTCCAGCACGCGGGCGCGGGCCCGCGCGCCAAGGGCGGCGCGCCGGGCCGGATCGTTCAACAATTGGAAGATCGCTTCGGCGAGGGCGTCGGAGTCGCCGGTGGGCACGAGAAGACCGGCGTCGCCCACCACCTCCGGCAACGCGCCGCCGCGGGCCGCGACGACGGCCGCGCCGGAAGCCATGGCTTCCGCCGCCGGCAATCCGAATCCCTCATATAGGGATGGGCTGGCGACGATCGCCGCTTCGGCGTAAAGCGCAGCCAGTGTTTCGTCCGACACGCCGCTGACGAATTCGATCCGGTTCTCAAGACCAAGTCGCAGCACCAGGTCACGCGTCGGCCCTTTTCGAAGCGCGCCGACCACACGCAGCCGGGTTGCGGGACGCATGGCGAGCACTTTCGCATAGGCTTCGATCAGGTGCCGCAGGCCCTTCAACGGCACGTCGGCCGAGGCGGTGCAGAGGATCAAGTCCTCGGATCGCGCAACCTCCGGATTCGGACGGAAACGCTCGGCGTCAACTCCCAGCAGCGCCACCTCAAGGCGCGTTTCGTCCAATTCGAAATCTTCAGCGAAATCGCGGCGAGAGTTTTCTGAGATCGTCAGAAGACGGGGCAGGCGTCGCGCCACGGACATTTGCATCGGCAAGAAGGAATGCCATTGTCGAAGCAAGATGCGTTTGGAAAGCCGCGGCTGGTTTTCGAGCGCGTGGCGCAAGTCGCGCGTGATCGGATGATGCAGGGTGGCCGTGACGGGCAAACCGTGCGTGGCGGCCGACAACACCCCCCAACTCAAGGTTTGATTGTCGTGAAGGATGTCGAACCGATGAGCATGGTCTGCAATCCAGCGCGCGAAACGGACGCCGAAACTATAGGGCTCCGGGAAGCGGCCGGCGTTGTGCGCCCACCATTCATAGAAGTCTTCGCGGCGCGTGAGGTGCGCTGGACGCAGCGCGAGCAGCGGGCGTTTTTTGGCGTATAAGTCGAGCGACGGGATTTTTGTCAGTCCGACTCTCGAATCGAGCTCCGGATAGGGCGGCCCGGAGATCACCTCCACGGCATGCCCCGCCTCCACCAAACTGCGCGTCAAATGGCGCAGATACACTCCCTGTCCCCCCGATCGCGGATGGGATCGGTAGCTGGTGACGGCGATTCGAAGCGGAGCGTCGTCGGCGCGCCTTCGCGGATCGGGAATTTTAAGGACGGACATAGCGTGTGGTGACCGGAGGTGAGTGACGCGGACGCTATCGTCGCGCGTCGACGCTCTCAAGCGCGCCGGGTGAGCGCCGCAACGATCAATGCGCACCAACCGAGAATCATCAACCCGCCGCCGATCGGCGCGGGCAGCGCGGCGGCGCGATCGCCGGTGAGGGCGAAGGCGTAAACCGCGCCGCAAAACAAGGCGGGTCCGACGGCGAAGGCGAAACGCGCCGCGCCGACGGTTTTTGAACGTTGGAGCGGCAAAATGGCGAGCAGCGCGGCCGCGTGAAGCAATTGAAAAACCGAAGCCGTCGACAAGAGCCGCGCCGCCTCGGGCGCAGCGCCATGGGCGGCGTAGGCCCCCATGGCGGCTCCCATCGCGCCGTGAAGCCCTGCGACCGCCAGCCAAAACCTGTCTCGAGAAGATGCTTGCGTCATTGCCGCCGCGCTTGCCACATCCGATGATCCTGGCGCAAAGAGTCCTCGGGCTGAAGGGGAAGGAACGCCGCGGAACATGACCGCCCCGAGCTACGACATTCAATGGGACGATGCGGTCTGGCGTTTCCGCGCCATGGGTGATTGGACCTTGTCCAATCTGGATGCCGTTGATCGCTTGCTCCGCCGCGACAGCCATCGATGGCTTGGCAAGGAAATCACCGTCGACGTGACGAACGTCGATCGGTTGGACACGGCGGGGGCGATGGTTCTGTACCGCGTGCTCACCGAATGCGGCAGCCGGACGGACCTTTCAGAGTTTGTGGGCGCTGTCGGACCTAAGGAATCCTTGTTGGATCAGGCGCGCCGCAACGCCAAGCCCTGCGAGATCACCCGACCCCATCGCGGATCTTTCATCGAAATGGTCGCACGGGTCGGAAACGGCATCGAGACCTTTTACGACCAACTGGTCGAGGTCTTGGCGTTTCTAGGGCTCGTCATGTCCGTTTTGGGGCGGACGCTCGCCAATCCGAAACGGTTGCGCGGCACGGCCCTCGTCAAGCTGATTGAGATCGACGGCTTGGATGCGGTTCCCATCATCATGTTGCTGACCTTTTTGGTCGGCGCGGTCGTCGCCTTCCTTGGGGCCTCAATTCTTCGGCAGTTCGGCGCGGAGTTCTTCGTGGTGGAGTTGATCGGCTTCGCCGTGCTTCGCGAATTCGGCGTGCTCTTGACCGCCATCATCATCGCCGGCCGCTCCGGCAGCGCGTTCACGGCTCAGATCGGGGCGATGAAGACCCGCGAAGAGGTCGACGCCATGCGGGTGATCGGGATCGACCCGATCGAAGCCTTGGTGATCCCGAGAGTCCTGGCGCTCATGATCGCCGCGCCGATTCTGACCTTCATCGCCGACGTGGCGGGGCTCGTGGGCGGCGGGCTCGTGGCGTGGCTCAATCTGGGGATCTCGCCGCCTCTTTTCCTGAGCCGACTCGTGGACGCGACGGATCTCAGCCAATTCATGGTCGGCATGGCCAAGGCCCCGTTTTTCGCCTTTTCGATCGCGATCGTCGGTTGCTTGCAGGGCCTGGAGGTCGACGGCACCGCGGAGTCCGTCGGTCGAAGGACGACCACCTCCGTGGTCGAGTCGATCTTTCTCGTCATCGTGCTCGACGCCTTTTTCGCCATGTTTTTTCTGCAAATGGGCATATGAGCGCCGTTGATCGGGAAACGGTCGTCACCGCCCGAGGCGTTCGGACGCAGTTCGGCCGCCATGTGGTGCATGACGGTCTCGATCTCGACGTGTTTCGCGGCGAGATCCTCGGCGTGGTGGGCGGCTCCGGCACCGGCAAATCCGTCCTCCTTCGGGCTCTGATCGGTTTGAAGGACATCTCTTCCGGCTCCGTGACGTTGTTTGGCGAGAGCCTCCACGACATGCCTTTTGAGGAGCGACGTCGCTTGGAGCGCCGTTTCGGCGTGTTGTTCCAAGACGGCGCTTTGTTCTCGTCCTTGACGGTGGCGCAGAACGTTCAGTCGGTCATTCGCGAGCATCTGCCTGTCAACGACCGCCTTTTGAACGATCTCGCGGCGCTCAAGGTCTCCATCGCCGGATTGCCCCCCGATGCGGGCCCCAAATTCCCTTCCGAGCTATCCGGCGGCATGCGCAAGCGCGCTGGTTTGGCGCGGGCCCTGGCTCTCGATCCCGAGCTGCTGTTCCTGGACGAACCGACCGCCGGCCTGGATCCCATCGGCGCGGCGCGCTTCGACGATCTGATACTCAATCTGCGCGACAGTCTGGGGCTCACCGTTTTTCTCGTAACCCACGACGTGGACAGTCTGATCAAACTGTGCGACCGCATCGCAGTGCTTGCGGAGAAACGCGTGATCGCGACTGGGACGATCGACGATCTGATTGCGATCGATCATCCGTGGATCCGAGACTATTTCGGCGGCCCGCGCGGGCGCGCGGCGGCGCGCGAAGTGCGGCGCGCGGTCGTTTGAGCGGGGGAAGCGATGGAGACACGGGCCAATCACGTTCTGATCGGCAGCTTCGTGTTGTCCGCGGTGGCGTTGGCCTTTTTGTTCGCCCTGTGGCTCGGACGGCTTTCGTTCGAGCAGGAGTATGATTTCTACGTCATCCGCTTCAGCGAGCCGGTGACGGGTCTTCAAGTCGCCTCGGACGCCCGTTTCAACGGCATCAAGGTCGGCGAAGTGGTCGACTTGACCATCGATCGAAGGAACCCGTCGATCACCGACGCGACGATCCGGATCGAAGATGGGATCCCGGTCAAGACGGATTCCGTCGCGACTTTGGAGCTGCTCGGGATCACGGGGCTGTCCTACATATTGTTGTCCGGCGGCAGCCAAGAAGCGCCGCTCTTGAAAGACGTGTCCGAGAGCGATCCTCCGGTCATGACCGCCGGTTTGTCCGAATTGCAACGCCTCCTGGCCGGCAGCGGCGACACGCTCGCATCCGTGAATGAAGCGCTCGCCAATGTGCGCCTGCTTTTCAGTCCGCAGAACATCCGCAATGTTGAACGTATCCTTCAGAATGTTGCGGACGCCACGGAGATCGTGACGGCGCGCAGCGACACGCTGAATCAACTCCTCTTGGACGCCGGAGACGCCATGGGACGGCTGAATGCGGCGTCGGGAGACTTAGAGACGATCGCCAGCGGGCTTGGCGACGCTATGCAGGACGAAATTCCAACCATCCTTAGCGACGCGGAGGCCACTTTGGCGTCGCTTCGAGTTGCGAGCGCGGACCTCTCGACGACGTTGGGCTCTGCGTCGCCGCATGTGCGCGCATTCGCGGAGGACGGGTTGCCGGAACTGACGGACGCCTTGGCGGAAGCGCGTCTCTTGCTTGGCGCGCTCGGGCGCTTGGCGCGACGGATTGAGCAGAATCCCGCGGTCTTGTTGTCCGGGGCCTCAACCGCTCCGCAATATGACGGCTCGGAGGACGATCAATGACGCGAGCGTTGGGACGTGGCCTGGCGCCGCTGATTGTGATCTCTGCTCTTTTGTCCGCATGCGTGTCGCTTGTGCCGGAGCCCGCAGCCCCGCCCGCCGTTTATCGGCTGACCCCGATTGACGATCTTGAGAAGACCGATGCGTTGCAGGGAGCGCGGATCGCCGTGGCCCGTCCGCGCGCATCGGAAATTCTCTCTGGCGACCGGATCGCGGTCCTCACGACCAATCAGTCGATCGCCTTTTACGAGGGCATACGCTGGTCCGACCCCACGCCGGTTCTTGTGCGGCGCCATCTTGTGGACGCGATGGAGAGAGCGGGCCTCGCGGCCTCGATCGCCCTTCCGAACGAGGTCGCCGACCGGGATTTCATCTTGCACGCGGATCTGCGCGAATTCGCGCTTTGGCGGAACGACGATCGTTTGGACGCACGCATGCGCCTTTCATTGCGGGTCGTCGCGCTCGAAAGCCGGCAGGTGGTCGCCGCCAAAATCATCGAATCGCACGCGACCGCGCGGGACCGTGACGGCGATTCAGTCGCCGCGGCCATGAACGAGGCCGCCCGGCAAGCCATTCGAGAAACGGTCTCTTGGACGATCGCTGAGGTGGCTCAAGCGCAAGATGACAAACAGGGCCGCTAACCGCGCGCTTGAGACGAACCCTCGTCGGGGTCCGCGTCTTCCTCTTCAAGCTGGCCTGTCGCACCCGGTTCCGACGGCGCATCCGAGACGTCGGCGGAGCGCAAATGATCCATCGCTTCACCGACCAAAAGGTAAAGGCGACCGTCCGTTTCATCCATGAGCGCGTTCAAGCCGATCGGATCGTCGATCTCCTTGGTGCGCGCCTGCAGCTCCGCTTCATAGGCCACCAGGAAGCGGTGCGCCTCATGGGCGGCCTCGGACTCGTTCAACAACGTTTCTCGCACTTTGGTCACCAAACGACGATAGTCGTGAGGATCTGAGCCGCCGGCGGCGCTTTGCGGGATTTCGGTCTTCAGCGCCTCCTCAAGATCCTCATCCTCGCCCAAAATGCGCCGTAGCGCCGCGCCGCTCGCCGCGATCACCGTGCGCCGAGACTTGGCGTCGCGCGGCGCATCTTCGCCTGCAGCGGCGAAGATTTGGCTCCAGCTCCAATCTTCGGGGGCCTGTTCTTTTGGCTCCGGCTTTTCATAAGCGGCGTCCGAGACGCGGCCGCGCCAAAAACGCGCAAAGGTCAGGCCGCGCCCGCCGCCGCGATCTTGCTCCGGACGCGGCATGACGCTCCAAACGCCGGGGTAAACGTCCCGATCGACTTTCGGCGCATCGCTCGTCCCCATGCGCGGCGTTTCGGAACCATTGCTGCGCGTGGTGATACGAAGAGCGGCTTGATGACGCTCCTGGCCGCGCCGCATACGCCGAAGAGCCTCCGACTCCAGTTCTTGCGCCCGCTGCAGGGCCTGGTTCGTGAGGGAAAGCGCGCGCGCCAATCGCTTTGACACGACATTCTCCAACAAACGGCTTTGGCGGTCGGCGGCGGACTCCAACTCTTCCGCGGCGCCGCCCACATCATCCTTCATGGCCGAGAAGGCTGCACGAACGCTTTCAAGCCGCTCGACAGCCGCCGCGCTCGCCTCTTCCGCCGCGATCTTCGCGGCGCTGACATGGGTGTCGGTCGCTTCGGTGTCTTTCGCGATCTGGGCTGCGGCGTTCGTCAGGCCGTCACGCGCCTCCGCCACCCGCGCCAAAGCGGATTCGCCTGTGTCGGAAAAGGTCCGGACTGAAGATTCGATCGCCTCATGTGCGCGTGCGGTTTCGTTCGCCACGCGCTCGGCCGTCTGCGAAAGGATCTCCGCGCCTCGCCAAAGCGTGTCGTCAAACGTGCGCCGGCGTTCGTCAATTCGATCGGCTGCGTCCAGCAATTCTTCCGCGCGCCCGTCGAAACGCGCCGCCAGGCCTTCCGCGGAGGCGAGCGTCGCCTCCGAGAGCGCTTGGAGGCGTTCGGCGAAATCGCCGACGACGTCTTCCAGCCGGTCGGCGGATTTCAGACTGGAGTCCGCCGCGTCGCCCAGTCCCTTGATTTGTCCGTCTAAGGAGTTCGACGTGCGCGAGAGCCGTTCATCCGCCATGCGCGCGGCGTCCATGGCGCGATCGATTTGTTCCGTGAGCGAGGTCGAACTTGCGGCGCCGGCGTCCGAAAGGGCCGCCGTGGCGGTTTCCAGCGCGTGCACACAATCGGCGACCCGTTGCGCGGCGGCGTCCGCTTCGCGACGCGTTTCCGCGCTCGCCTCGGCCAAGTCCGTGCGCGCGGCGCGGAACGCCTCATCCATTTTCGCCAGATGTTCCGTGGCGGCGGCGAAGGCGGCGTTCAACTCTCCGATCTGCCGGGAAACCCATCGCTCCAGCGCGGCTGCGTCCATCGCCTGGGTTGTGGAGGGGCGGGTCAGGCGATGGGTTTGACGATCGAGCCGACGTCCCGCCGCGGACGCCGCGAGGGCGGCGTGGGCCGCGCCGGCGGCGGAAAGCCCCAGCAGCGCGACGGCGACCGCGGCGCCGATGGCGACCGCCGCGGCGGCGCCCTCCGGGGCGAAGGAGAAGGCGCCGGTGCG
>CAYPOX010000062.1:0-14551 GCA_964412525.1 uncultured Caulobacterales bacterium | reverse complement strand
TCGCCGCCGTGTTGTTCTCGGGCGATGTGGTCGGGCGCATGGTCGCGCTGCGCGCAATCCTTTTGGCCGGTTTCGATCGCTGGATCCTCTGGGGGGCCAGCGCTGTTCTTCTGGGATGCGCGCTTGTGGCGGCGATTCCCGCCACCGGTCGATTGCGCCTGGGAGGGGCGGACGCACGGCCTGAGTTCTCGCGCGTCTCGTGGTTCGCCATGTTGTTTGCGGCCGGGATCGGTTCCGGGCTCATGTATTGGGGCGCAGCCGAACCGCTGACCCACGCCGCCTCGCCGCCTGACCCGATGCTGGCCCCGTTCAGCGCCGCAGCGCGCCAGGAGGCCATGAGCCTCACGCTTTTTCATTGGACGCTCCACGCTTGGGCCATCTATGCGGCGGCGGCCTTGGCGATCGGATATTTCGCCTATCGGGGACCCGCCTCGCTGTCGCCAAGCGCCCCGTGGCGGCGCGTTTTGCCGGCGCCCGGGCGCCGCGCATTGGACGCGGCGGCGGCTTTGGCGGTGGTTTTCGGCGTGACCGCATCCTTGGGGCAGGGCGTCTACCAGCTCACGGCTGGCGTGGAACGCCTAAGCGGTTGGCGTGGCGCTTGGATTGACCCGATGGTTTTGGGCGCGCTCGTGGGCGCCTATTTGTTCTCGGCGCTGGGCGGCATCGCGCGCGGCATACGTCCGCTCAGCAATTTGAACGTGGCCGCCGCTTTAGGCCTGCTGGCGTTTGTCGCATGGACAGGTCTCGACGCCGGCGCTTGGCGTGCGGCGCTTACAGATCTGGCCGATTTCGCGGGCAATTTCGTTTGCCATGCGGTGGAGCTGCGCCCGAAAGGTCCCGAACGCCTTTGGACACATGAGTGGACGCTCACTTACTTGCTGTGGTGGGTGGCCTGGACGCCCTTTGTCGGCGTGTTCATCGCGCGCATCAGTTACGGACGGTCGATCCGTGAACTGATCGCTGCGGTCGTCATCGCGCCATCGATCATGTCCTGGCTCTGGTTTTCCATCTTCGGGATGGCGGCGTTCGAAGCGGAGACTTTGGCCGCAACCTTCGACGCCGCGGACCTCGAACAATCCGCCTCAGTCATTTATCGCCTGCTCGAGCGGCTTCCCTTCGCGCGGATCACCCAAGCGATCGCACTGACCTTGATCTTTCTGTTTCTGGTCACCAGCGCCGACAGCGGCACCTATGTGCTCGCCATGTTTGCGAAGAGCGGAAACGCCCAGCCGACCTCCCGAGAACGCGCCTTTTGGGCGCTTGCCTTGGGCGCGCTGACCTTCGCCGCCGTGACAAGCGGATATGGCCAAGACGCCACGCGCGCTTATGCGGTTCTCGGCGCGGCGCCCATGGCTCTTTTGTTGGCGGCGCAAATCGGTGCGTTCGTCTACGCCTTAGTCCGTCGGTCGTCGCCAGACGCGTCGGCGTCGGAACGGTCCGTTCAATAACCCGCGGCTTGTCCGTCCTTGCGCCGCTCGGACGCGCCGGCGTAAACGCCGTTTTCGAGCTTTCGGATCGCTTGGTAACCGCCAAAGCCGGCCCGTGCACGCTCGATCACGTGGCCGCGGGTCTCCAACGCTTCGACGATCGCCTGGGGAACGCCGCTCTCCAACCTCACGACGCCGACGCCCTGCCGCGGGTCGCCTGTCGGACTCGCGGAACCGACATGTCGGAACCGCGCCGCATCCCCGGCCGCCTGCACGTCCATGCCAAAATCGATCATGTTGACGAGGATTTGGACGTGCCCCTGGGGCTGCATGTCGCCCCCCATCAGACCAAAGCTCATCCATGGCGCCCCGTCTCGGGTCACGAAGGCGGGAATGATCGTGTGGAACGGCCGTTTGCCGGGCGCGTAGACGTTCGGATGTTCCTCTTCCAACGAGAAGAGCTCGCCTCGATCCTGCAACATGAAGCCCAACCTGTCGGGCACGAGGCCGGAACCCATGCCGCGATAATTCGATTGGATCAGCGACACCATCATGCCCGTCGAATCCGCCACCGTCAGATAGGTGGTGTCGCCCTCTTGCAAGGCGATCTCGCCGGGCCCGATTTCCGCATTGGCGGTCTCCATCGCGATCTCCGCCCGTCGCGTCTGCGCATAGGAGTCCGAGAGGAGACGATCCGCCGGGAATGGGGCGAAGGCAGGATCGGCGTAATATCGGGCCAGATCTTCATAAACGAGCCGCTTGGCTTCGATCATGACATGCAGAGCGTCCGCGGATCCGGCGCCCATCTCCGCCAAATTGTACCCTTCGAGGATGCGGAGTATTTGGAGGACGGACGCGCCTTGCCCGTTCGGCGGAAGCTCCCACACCGTGTAACCGCGATAGTCCGTCGACAGCGGCTCCACCCACTCGCTGTCGTGGGCGGCGAAGTCTTCATAGGTCAGATCGCCGCCGATCCGCGCCATATATTCGGCGATCGTTCTTGCGATGACGCCCTGATAAAAGGCGTCTCGTCCGCCCTCGCCGATCGTGCGGTAGGTGTTCGCCAAATCTGGGTTTCGGAAGATGTCGCCCGCTTCCGGGGCGGCGTTGTCCGTGAAATAGGTCGCCCGCGCATTGTCGAACTCCTCCAAATCGCCCGCCGCCGCGGCCTCTTCGAGGCGCGCAAGATTTCGGCCCCAAAGATCGGCGATGACGGGCGTGAGCGGAAACCCGTTCTCCGCATAGCGCGCTGCGGGCGCCAAGACGTCGCGCATCCGCAATTTGCCGTATCGGGTGTGCAACTCAAACCATGCGTCGACCGTTCCCGGGACGGTGACGGGCAAGGCGCCGAATGGCGGGATCGAAGTGCGGTTGCCAAGCTTCTCCCGCATTTGTTCGAGAGACCGGCTCTGGGGACTGCGGCCGGAGCCGTTCAGGCCGACCAGTTTGGCTTGGTCCACGTCCCAAACGATGGCGAACAAATCGCCGCCGATCCCGCAACCCGTCGGCTCCATCAAACCGAGGACCGCATTCGCCGCGATCGCCGCGTCCACGGCGGAGCCGCCGCGTTTTAGGACATCAATCGCCGTCTGCGTCGCCAAGGGATGGGCGGTCGCCGCCATGCCGTTTTGGGCGTAGACCGCGCTTCTGCCGGACCAAATCGGATCGATCGGTCGATCTCCAGGCCCCATGGACGGTTCTTGAGCCTGGACGGCGCCCGCCGCCACCAACATGGCCGTGATCGCTGCACGCATGCGATTCCTCGCTTTCCCCAACCCACTCGGCTCTCGCGCCGGCTTTCGAACAGGCGTATTGCGATGTCGGACCAGGTCGACGCAGAAGCGACGGGTTCGATCGCGCCTATGAAAAGACAGCGTTCAGGGAGCCTTCGATGCACGACATGGAACACAGCGTCGATCGACAAATCAACGCCATAATCGAACTTGCGGAGGGCGGCGCTCCGGAAGGCGTCGTTTGGAACGGGAAGACGGACCCGGCGTTCGTCGCTTTCGTCAACCAGATGATGCGATCGTCGGGCGGGGAGGATCTGATCGGCTACGATCCCGCGCCCCTCTTCGCGCTCGCCTCGCGCATGTGGGCCATGAGCGCCCGGCGGCCGGCGGGCCAATCGATCGTGAAGGTCGGGACGTCCTCGCCAGGCGCCGACGGTTGGCGCAATGCGCGAACCTTCATTGAAGTGGTCACCGACGATCGACCCTTTCTGGTGGACTCGATCTCCGCGGCGTTGACCGAGCGCGGTCTCGATCTCGATCTGTTGGTCCATCCCATCGTGGAGGCCCGACGCGACACGTCTGGGGCGCGCGTGCCGCCGGGGGCCGGCGCGCCCGTCAGCGAGGCCATGATTCACATTGAGATGGAGCCGCTGCTCGATCCGAGTCTCGAACCCATCCTTGAGGAAGAATTGCGCGAGGTGCTCGCAGACGTGGCGGCGGCCGTCGGCGATTGGGAGTCGATGATGCAGCGGATGACGGAGCGGATCGTCGAATTGGAGCCGCCCGGTCCGAAGAGCGTCGACGAGGCCACCTCCGCCGAGGCTGTCGCGTTTCTGAGGTGGCTCCGTGACGGCAAGTTCACCTTTCTGGGCGCGCGGCGGTTCAATTATCGTCGTGACGGGGCGGACGCGACTTTTTTGGCCGATCACGCCCAAGGCTTGGGGCTCTTGAAGGACGCGGATCGGCGTGTCTTGCGCCGCGCGCAGAACGAAGATTCGCTGACAGCGGCGGTTCAGTCTTTTCTGGACGGGCCGGAGCTGATCCTTGTGGCCAAGGCCAATTTCCGCTCCACGGTCCATCGACGCGTTCACATGGATTATGTGGGCGTGAAGCGGTTCGGCCCCAATGGCGAGACTGTCGGGGAAGACCGCTTTGTCGGTCTGTTCACCTACGAAACCTATGTCGACCGGGTCGCCGACATTCCCTTGATCCGGCGGAAAGTCGCGCAGGTCGTGGAGCGCGCAGGTTTCCATCGCGAAAGCCACAACGAGAAGGCGCTGCGCAACGTCCTTGAGACCTATCCGCGCGACGAGTTGTTTCAGGCGGACGCAGATTGGCTGCATGACGCGGCGCTCGGCGTGGTGCGGCTCACGACGCGTCCCCGGACCGCGTTGTTCCTGCGCAGGGATCCCTTCAACCGGTTCGTCTCCGCGCTCGTTTACATTCCAAGGGAGCGTTACAATGCTCGGCTTCGCGTCGAGATCGGCGAGATCCTGGCGCACGCTTACCAAGGACGGGTCACCGCCTATTATCCGTCCTTCACGGATTCACCGCTCGCGCGCGTGCATTACATCATTGGTGGGGTCACGGCCGCGACGCCGGATCCCGACCGCGCCGCGCTGTCCGATGCGGTCTTGCGCGCCGCACGCAGTTGGACGGACGATTTTTCCGACGCCTTGCGGGCCGGTCATGACGGCCGCAACGCCAAGCGCCTCTTCGACGCTTACGCCGAAGCGTTCTCCAGCGGGTATCGTGAGACCTATGATGGCGCGGAAGCCGCCCGGGACGTCGCGGTTTTGGAGCGCACGCCCGAGCCGCCCGCCATCGCATTGCGCGCTTATCGCCGGGAGGACGACGTCGGCGAGACGCTGCGATTGAAGCTCTATCGCCGGCAAGGTCCGGCGCCCTTGTCGGACGTGCTTCCGATTCTCGAAGCCCTTGGCCTCGTCGTGATCGAGGAGACTGGCAACGCCGTGGATGCGGAGGCGCCGCTTTGGATTCACGATTTTCGCATGCGCGCGCCTTTGGACGCCGCCGCGCTGACGCCTGAGGATTTCAACCGTTTTGAGGCGGCTTTCGAGGCCGTTTGGCGTGGTCAGACGGAAAACGACGTCTTCAATTCGCTCGTGCTTGCGGCCGGACTGTCATGGGATGCGGCCACGATCTTGCGCGCTTTGGCCCGGTTCAACCAGCAAGCGGGCGGACAAACCAGCCCGGCCTATATGGCTCGGGTTCTGCGCAAGCACGCCGACGCCGCGCGCGACCTTTTCGCCTTGTTCGGGGCGCGGTTCGATCCGTCGCGCGCGAACGGGTCCGACGAAGCCGACGCCATCCGCGCGCGGCTCAGCGAGAAGCTGCAAGGCGTCGAAAGCCTGGACGAAGATCGCATCATTCGCCGCGTCATGAATTTGATCGACTCGATCGTTCGGACCAATGCGTTCCAGAAAACCGCCGATTGCGGCGTGAAAACCACCTTGGCCTTTAAGATCGACTCGGCCCTGGTCGAGCGTCTGCCGAAGCCGCGACCTCACCGGGAGATCTTCGTTTATGCTCCGCGGGTGGAAGGCGTTCATTTGCGCTTCGGGCCGATCGCGCGGGGCGGTCTGCGCTGGTCCGACCGCCGCGAAGACTACCGCACGGAGATTCTCGACCTCGCCAAAGCGCAGAGGGTGAAAAACTCGGTGATCGTGCCGACCGGCGCCAAAGGCGGTTTCTATCCCAAGCGATTGCCCTCCGCCGGTGAGCGGGACGCGCGCTATGAAGAGGGGCGCGGCGCATATCAAGATTTCATCGGCGCCTTGCTCGACGTGACCGACAATTTGGTCGACGGAGATTTGACCCCGCCGCCGGACGTGGTGAGACGCGACGGCGACGATCCCTATCTGGTCGTGGCGGCGGACAAAGGCACCGCCGCCTTTTCCGATACGGCCAATGCGATCGCCGAGGCGCGCGGGTTTTGGCTCGGCGACGCCTTCGCGTCGGGCGGGTCGAAAGGGTATGACCATAAGGTCATGGGCATCACGGCGCGCGGCGCGTGGGAGGCGGTCAAGCGTCATTTCCGCGAGGTGGGCGTCGACATCCAGAACGAACCGTTTTCGGTGATCGGCGTCGGCGACATGTCCGGCGACGTGTTCGGAAACGGCATGTTGCTGTCGCGCAAAATTCGGCTTCAAGCCGCCTTCGACCACCGCCATATTTTTGTCGACCCGGAACCGGATATCGAAGCGTCCTACCAAGCGCGCCAGGAATTGTTTCAAAAAGGCCGATCCAGTTGGGCGGAGTATGACGCGTCGACCATTTCCAAAGGCGGCGGCGTGTTCAGCCGCGCATCAAAGACGGTCGACCTGACCCCGGAGATACGCGGATGGTTGGGCGTCGATGACGGGCGCCTGGCTCCGACAGAGCTCATCCGGCGGATTTTGGCGGCGCAAGCGGACCTGCTCTGGTTCGGCGGGATCGGAACCTATGTCAAAGCGAAGGCCGAACGCCATGCGGATGTCGCCGATCGGGCGAACGACCCCCTGCGCATTGATGCGGACGAGCTTGCGGTCAAGGTTGTGGGAGAGGGCGCCAATCTCGGCATGACGCAGGCGGCGCGGATCGCCTTTGCGGAACGGGGCGGGCGCGTGAACACGGACGCCATCGACAATGCGGCGGGCGTGGATTCCTCCGACCATGAGGTCAACATCAAAGTCTTGCTTCGTAAAGCGGTTGAACGCGGCGAGTTGGACTCCAAAGCCCGCGATCCGCTTTTGGCGGACATGACGGACGACGTGGCGCGCTTGGTCTTGCGCCACAATTACGACCAAACCGGCGCGATCAGCGTCATTCAAGGCACCGCTCCGCATGATCTGTCGCTTCATGTTCGGTTTCTGCAAACCCTCGAATCGGAGGGACGTCTTGATCGGGAGGTCGAGGGCCTGCCGAGCTTAGAAGAGTTGGAGCGGCGCCAATCCGTTCGTCAGGGCCTCTTGCGGCCGGAGATCGCCGTTCTTCTCGCCTACGCCAAGATTCGGCTCTACGAAGCCATACTTGCGAGCAGCCTCCCCGACGATCCGCTCTTGGCCGCCGAAGTGAAGGCCTATTTCCCACCTCAGCTCGCGAAATTCGAAGCTGCGATGGCGGAGCATCCGTTGCGCCGGGAAATCGTGGCGACTCGCGTGGCGAACGCGCTCGTCGATTTAGGCGGGCTCACTCTCCACGACGAAGTTGCGAACGCCACGGGCGCGGATCTGAGCGAGGCTGGCAAGGCCGTCTACGCAGGCCGCGAGATTTTCGACATGGCCTCGCTCTGCGCGGAGATCGACGCGCTTGACCACAAAGCCCCCGCCGCGCTGCAGGTCAAGCTGCGCATCGAGCTGGCGGAAATTCTGCGACGTCACGCGGTTTGGCTCGTCTCCGAAGGCCATTTGGAGCGCCGTGAAGCGGAGTCGGACGCCCTGAGCGGCGTCATCGCCCGTTACCGTGAGGCGGCGGCGCATGTGTCGAACGAGATCGAGAATCTCATGACGGAGGCTGAGCGGTTGCGTTTCGACGCACGGGTCCAGGCTTGGCGAGAGATGGGCGCCCCGGAGGCCTTGGCGAAACGGGTGGCGTCCCTTCGCCTTGCCGCTTCCGCGCCAAGCATTGTCGAGCTGGCCGAGGACGGCGACGTCGACCTTGAGACGGCCGCCAAAACGTTCTTCGCAATCGGAGGCGAGTTGCGGTTGGACAAGCTTCGAAGCGCGGCGCGTGCGGCGGCGACCGAACTCATGGACCCTCACGAAGAATATGCAGCGCGGCGTTTGGCGGACGGTTTGACGGCGCAGCAGGCGCGTGTGGCCGCCGCCGCCATTCGTGGTTCCGCGGCGGGCGCCGGCGATCAGCCGGCGGCGGCGGTGTCCTGGTTGCGGACGCAAACGGAGATCGTTCGGCCCGTATGCGCCGCCTTCGACAATTTCTTGACGGAGGGTCCCCTGACCGTCGCCAAACTGACCTTGTCGGAGCACCGGCTTCGGGACATGTCGCGGCGATTGGCTTAGGAGGCTTCGCCGATCATCGCGTCAATCCGTTGGAAAAACCGCCGGCGCGCCCGCTCAGTCGCTTCCGGGTCGTATTCCAAGGTGGAGACGGGCGCGTGGTCCGGCTCGTCAAAGCCATGGGTCACGCCCTCAAACATGTCGACCGTCGCGTGAAGACCTTCGCCGCGAAGTCGATCAATGACGGAGAGGCAGTCCTTCGACGGCGTGACGGCGTCATCCTTCACCAGAAAGAAGGCGGCGCGACCCGGTCGAAATCGCCAACCCACGTCGCGGCTTTGAGCGGGAAATCCGCAATAGGGGTAGAACATGGCCGTCCCGATGACGCCGCGGAAAGGGTTTTCGGGCAGGACCTTCAAGCTCGGCGGCGGTTGGGACTCGCCGAAGGCGAAAGCGTCCATGATCGCCCAGGCGCCATGGGACCAGCCGGCCAGCACGATTCGGCCCTGATCGACGTCTTGGCGAGCGCGGACATGCTGCAGAGCGGCGATCACGTCGCCCGCCCTCTCATCGCCGCGAAATAAGACGCCGGAACACACGCCGGCGAGCGCTTCGGCTTCTGTGACGCCGCGATGCGCGAAGCTGTCGACGGCGATGGCGAGGTAACCGCGTCGTGCGGCTTCTTCGGCAAAGCTCCGTACGCCGGACTTCAGTCCGCCGCAGCCGTGAAACATGATGATCGTCGGAAACGGGCCGTCCCCTGCGGGCGTCGAGACGGCGATATGATCCGCCAGCTGATTGGCGAGGACACGCGCCGATTCATACCGCTCCACCAGTCCGCCGCGCCAGTTGAACCATAGAAGCCCTACGAGCGCAGCCAAGCCGAGGAGCGCGGACGCAACCGCCGCGAGGAGGAGGGGTCGGCCGATCAATGCCGAAACGTCCGAAGTCCCGTAAAGACCATGGCGAGTCCGCGTGCGTCGGCGGCGGCGATGACGTCGGCGTCGCGAATCGAACCGCCCGGTTGAATCACCGCAGTCGCTCCCGCTTCGGAGAGGGCTTCAAGTCCGTCGGGGAAAGGAAAAAAGGCGTCCGAGGCCGCGACCGAGCCGCGAGTCCGAGCTTCGCTCCAACCGGCGGCGGCGGCGGCGTCTTCCGCTTTTCGGGCGGCGATGCGAGCGGAATCGACGCGGCTCATCTGTCCCGCGCCGACGCCGGCGGTGGCGCCGTCCTTCACATAAACGATGGCGTTCGATTTCACGTGCTTGGCGACTTTGAAAGCCATGAGCAGGTCCGAAGTCTCGCGAGCATCCGGAGCGCGGCGGGTCACGACCGTCCAATCGGACGCCGAAATGGCGGCGCTGTCCGCCTCTTGCACCAAAAGACCGCCCCGGAGGGACCGAACCGTTTCCCGGCGCGCTTTCGGATCGGCCATGCCTCCGGTTTCGAGCACCCGGAGATTGGCTTTCGAGGCGAAGATTTGGCGGGCTTCCGACGAGATTTGAGGCGCGATCACCACCTCGGCGAAAATCGCGGTCACCGCTTCCGCCGCAACCCGGTCCACCGTTCCGTTGAACGCCACCACGCCGCCAAAGGCGCTGACCGGATCGCACGCCTTCGCCGCCTGATAGGCCTCGGCCAGTGAAGCGCCCTGGGCGACGCCGCACGGATTGGCGTGTTTGATGATGACGGCGGCGGGGCCGTCCTCGGCGAACTCGCTGGCCAATTCAAAGGCCGCGTCCGCATCGTTGAGATTGTTGTAGGACAACGGCTTGCCTTGAAGAAGACTCGCCGAAGCGACGCTCCGACCGCCTGTGAGATCTCGGTAGAACGCCGCAGTTTGGTGCGGATTCTCGCCATAACGAAGCGCGGATGTCGACTCGCCGCCAAACCCACGCCATTTCAGCGGCGCTTCGGCGGCGAAACGCGCGGCATGCCAGGACGACACCACCGAATCATAGGCCGCTGTCCGCGCAAAGGCCTTCGCCGCCAGCCGCCGTCGCATATCGAGATCCAAGTTGCGGTCACGCAATGCGTCCAGGACCGACCCATAATCCTCCGGATCCACCACGACGGCGACATGCGCCGCGTTCTTGGCCGCGGCGCGGATCATCGCCGGCCCGCCAATGTCAATGTTCTCGATGGCCGTCTGGACCGACGCTCCGGCGGCGACGGTTTCTTCAAACGGATAGAGATTGACCGCCAAGAGGTCGATCGCTGGGATTTCATGGGTCTCCATGTCGGCTCGGTCGCCAGCCTCATTGCGGCGCGCGAGCAATCCGCCATGGATCCGGGGGTGCAGCGTTTTCACACGGCCGCCCAGCATTTCCGGCCAATCGGTCACGTCGCTGACGGAGGTGACGGCGAGACCGGCGTCTTCAAGCGCGCGGGCCGTGCCCCCGGTGGACACCAGGGTGACGCCGAGGCCCGCCAACCCCTGCGCAAAAGGTAACAAACCCGTCTTGTCGCTGACGGAGAGCAGCGCGCGGGTCACTGAAAAGGTGGGCGTCATGGTCTCAGTGCCTCGCCGTGTCGTGGCGGCGTCATCCGCCGGCGGCGCGCGTGGCGCCGTGCGTGTCTTCCCATGTCAAAAGCAGGGCGCGGAGCAAAGCGGCCACATCGCCGCCGCCGCGGGCGGCCGCGACGATCGTCTCCAAGCGCGGGTTCAATTCGCTTAGGGTTTTGAAGGGCGGGCGCGAACGCAAGAGGCCCGGAATGTCCGTGGGCTCGGGCGTGTCCGCACCCCAGGACAATTCCTCCATCAAGCGTTCTCCCGGACGCAGTCCGGTGAAGACGATGGGAACGTCCTCCGGCTTCCTTCCAGAGTGGAGAATCAATTGGGTGGCGAGATCCACGATCCGCATGGGCTCCCCCATGTCGAGGGCGTAGACGACGCCTTGCTCGTCGGTTCGCGCATGGACGGCGCCCGCCTGGAGGGTCAAGGCGGCCGCTTCTTGGAGAGTCATGAAATATCGCCGCATTTCCGGATGGGTCACGGTGACGGGTCCGCCGCGCGCGATCTGTCGCTGAAACAACGGCGTCACGGAGCCTGCCGAGCCGAGAACGTTGCCGAAGCGCACGGCGGCCAGGGAGAGCACGCCGTCCGAGAGGTCGTTCGCTTGCACATAGAGTTCGGCGGCGCGCTTCGTCATGCCCATCACATTGGCGGGCCGCACCGCCTTGTCCGTCGACACCAATATGAAATGGCGGGCCCCGGAAGCGCGGGCGGCGTCGACCGCGTTCATTGTGCCGAGGACATTGGTCAACGCCGCCTCGTGAGGGTGGCTCTCCATCAGCGGGACATGCTTCAAAGCGGCTGCGTGCAGGACGATGTCCGGCCGCGCCTCCTCGAAACTGCGCAGCATCCGCTCCCGGTCGCGCACGTCGGTGAGGACGGCGCGCCGTTCGAAGGCGTAGCCCCCTTCGGAAAGCTCCAGATCAATGGCGTAAAGACTGGCTTCGCTGTTGTCGAAAAGGGTCAATTGCGCGGGCAAACGTGCGGCGACCTGGCGGACGAGTTCGCCTCCGATCGAGCCGCCTGCTCCTGTCACCAAGACCCGACGATCCCGTAGGAATTCGGCGACTGGGGCGTGGTCGAGCCGCCGCGCGCTTCGCCCAAGGACCTCCTCGAACTTGATCGGCGGCAGAGCGCGGCCGGACGCGGCGGCCTCGGCAAGATCATCCAATTTCGGCGCGCGGGAGAGGCGGAGACCCGCGTCAATGGTTGCTTTCAACAGGGTCTGGATGTCGTCGGCGGGTATGGCCTCGCCGGTCAACACGACGGCGCAGGGGCGTTCGCCGCGTCGTTCCAAGAGGTCCGCCGCCGAAGCCACGTCGGAAAAATCGCCCAAAATCGGGACATTGCGGATCCGCCGCCCTTCATGACCGGTGGCGCGATCCAGAACACCGACAACTCTAAGAGTTGAGTGACGATCATGCTCCACCTGTCGGAGAAAAGGTTCCGCCGCGTCGCCGTCGCCCGCGACCAAAATCGCGCGGCGGCGAGGCGCCGCTGCGGCCCGCTTGGAGAACCGGTAGCCGCCACGGGCGCTGGCCGCCGCTGAAAAAAACAATGCGGCGTGCGCCGCATAGTAAACGCCGATCGCGGCGGGCGCGCCCATCACCCAGATCACCAGGGGCGCCGATGCGAAGGCGGTCCAAAGTGCGGGTCGCCCAAGCAAGATCAGATCCCGCATGGAGGCGTAGCGCCACATCGGCTTATGCGCGTCATGGAAAGAAAGCACGGCGGCGGCGCAACCGGCCACGGCGAGGCCAAGGATTGCGGACAAAACCCACGTCGCGCCCGCGGCGACGCCGGCGGCCAAGCTCGCCCCGCCGGCGATGGCGGCGTCGGCGGCTAGCGCGGCGTAAGTCGGCGGCAACGAGCGACGGATTCCGAGCCGCCGTGTCCAAATTGCTCTCATCTCAAGGCGTCCCTAGGCGTGCAAAGAGCGGAACGCCCACTTGACCCGTGCGTAAACAGGTCCCTCCTCGCCTGCAGGAATGCTTCCGTCAAGAACGATTTGGCGGCTGCGCCGGACTCGGCCGCCGCCAGCGAAGACCGACGGCTCCACGCTCAAGCGCGCGCCTTCCGCACGAAAACGCCAACCTGCGCCGCGCGGCGCCGCCAAAACCACGCTTCGACCGTCGCGGGAGACATTGGCGCGGACGAGCGGATGCAGATGGAAACGTATGGCGTAAGGTACGGCCTGACGAAGCGCAGGCCCTCGCTGACGCGCAGCGATCAGCGAGTCTTCGCCGCGCAGCTCTTCGCCGCCTTCGCTGAGAAAGAGTCGGCGCGCATGCGCCATGCCATAGGCGCGCGCATAGCCGGCGTGAGACGCCTCAAGCAAGGAACCATCCTCCGATTCCTGGAGGCGATCGGCCGACATCCGGTCATGCCGGCGACGGATGTGGCGGCGGGGCTCCGGGCACGCGCCGTCCAAAATCAACGTCGACCATGCGGGCGTGCGCCGAAGCGCGTCGCGCCAGGTGGGATCCGTGGCGTCCGGGGCCCCGCAGCCCGCGACCAAGCGGCCATGCACAGTGCTGAACTCGAACGCCAAGGGCGCGGCGCAAGGACCTTCGCCATCCACGTCCACAAGGCAAACGGATCCCTTGGCCGCAAGCCGTCGGTAGCCCGCGCCGGCTGCGGCGTGGCGACGTTCCGCGCGCGGTGCGTCGATGATGCGATCGGCCGCTTTGGGATCGAGGTCGAACGAGCCTTGCAGAATGGTGAAAGTTCGATCGCGGTGCCGAAGACGCTCGATCGCAGCGGTCATCCGCGCGACCGCGTCCTCGATCGTCTCAATGGATCTATCGGTCTCCGCCGCATCCGCCCGAAGCCGTTTGGCGATGGAGATCAGCGCGAGCGCGCTGTCGACTCGGCGCTCCGGAAGGCCGTCGGTGGTTCGCGTCAAGTGGTCGAGAATGTCGGCCGCTGAAGCACAGTCCGCGCCGGCGTCAGACGAACCAAGATAATGGGCGCCGCGCGCTGCGGCGGCGGCGCAAAGCGCTGACGACAAACCCGACTTATTCCGTCTTCGACGACAAAAGCGGACATGCGCCTCCATGGACCGTGTCCACGCGCTTTGAAGATCGTCATGTTCGTCGAGCCCGAACAAATCCGCATTGTCGAGCCAGGCCAAGACGCGCCGAGCCGCGACGGCGTCGGACCATGCGACTTTTGGGTGCGCGCCGGCCTTCCGGCGCAGCCATCCATAGAGGAGCGCCTGGGCGCGACGCCTTCCGACAGTCCCCGCGGCCCAAAGGGCGCCGAGCCATTCAAAGGCGTGAGCTTCGGCGAGCCATTCCTGGTTGGGCGGAGATAGAGCCCAGGGCGACATGGGCCGTCCGTCTGCGCGGGCCGGCGATTCGGGGATCACGCCCGCGAACTGGTATCGCCCTGCAAGGAGCGCCCGAGCGAGCGCGCGGTTGTCGCGGGTGAGGTCGACGCGCGCGAGCATGCTCACGCGGCGCGGTCCCAGGCCGCGGCGGCGGCGCGGCGGAGGTCCGAGATACGGTCTCCATAGGCGACGGTGGACTCCGCACCGAAAATCGCGGTCCCGGCGACGAACATTTCAGCGCCGGCTGAGGCGGCGTCCGCGATCGTCGCGTTGGAGACCCCGCCATCCACTTCGATACGGACGTCCGGACGCCCGGCACTGTCCAAAACGGCGCGCACCGCCCGGATCTTATCTAGTTGCGAGGGAAGGAAGGTCTGCCCGCCAAAACCAGGGTTCACCGACATGACCAGCACGAAATCCAACAGATCCGCGACCGGCGTCACCGCCATGGCGTGAGTCGCCGGATTCAGCGCGAGGCCCGCTTTCACATTTCGGCTGCGAATGGATTGCAGGGTGCGATGCAGATGGGGGCCGGATTCGGGATGAACCGAAATCAGATCTGCCCCGGCGTCGATGAAGGCCGGCAC
>CAYPOX010000061.1:0-14589 GCA_964412525.1 uncultured Caulobacterales bacterium | reverse complement strand
GCTGCGCGGTCCGCGGCCGGCGCCTCCGCATAGACAGGTGCGGAACGCAGATAGCCTGCGCGTTGCGCCCGTAATCCTTGGCCAAAATCCGCCGTGAAGGGCGGCTCCGCATCCTGGCGTTCCGCCTCCAATGGCAGATTGGGCAGGTCCGAGGCCCCGCGACCAGTGCCCGTGGGGTCGCCGCCCTGGGCCATGAAACCGGGTATGACGCGATGAAACACGACGCCCTTGTAAAACCCCTGGCGCGCGAAGGTCTTCATACGTTCGACATGCGCCGCGGCGTATTCGGGAAACATCTCGATCACGACCCGGCCGTTCGGAAGGTCGATATACAGCGTCTGCTCCGGGTCGAGCGCGCGCCACGCGTCATCCGGCGCGTCCACCGCCAAACTTTGCGCATGCGCGCCGGTCACGACAGCCATCATCCATGCTCCCATTAGCGTCCACATCTGCTTGATCATGATCCGAGCCTCGACTCCAGCAGTTTGGCGACGCGCTTCGACACGAAAGGCGACACGTCGCCCCCCAAATTCGCGATTTCCTTGACGAGCTTGGAGGAGATGAACTGCTTGGCCGGATCGGCCATCAAAAACACCGTTTCGATCTGCGCGTTCATCCTTTGATTCATGCCCACCATTTGAAACTCGTACTCGAAATCCGATGCGGCGCGCAGGCCGCGGATTATGATCCGCGCGCCGATCGTTTCCGCATAGCGCATGAGAAGATCGTCGAAGGCGCGCACGTCGATGACCGCATCCTTCCCGGACAGGTCATCCGTTTCTTCGCGCACCATGGCGACGCGCTCATCCAAGGAGAAAATCGGGCCCTTACCGGGATTGGCCGCGACGCCGATCACGAGACGATCCACAAGCTTCACGGCGCGTTTGATCACGTCGTAATGACCGTCCGTCACCGGATCGAAGGTGCCCGGATAAAGTCCGACCCGTTCACGAGGCATCGCCTATTCCTCTTCCTCGGAGCTTGCGTCGCCGATCCAGTCCACCGCCACGACTTGCTCGGTTTCCGCCGTGCGGAACAGGAGCACGCCCTGGGTGTTCCGCGCGGCGATCCGCACATCGCGGACGCCCGTGCGGATGACCTGTCCGGCGTTGGTGACCAACATGATTTCGTCGGTCTCTTCAACCGGGAACGAGGCGACGAGCGATCCGGTTCGATCGGTCGTGTTCATGGCGACGATTCCCTTGCCGCCGCGGCCCGTGCGCCGGAATTCAAACGAACTGGTGCGTTTGCCGAAGCCTCTCTCTGAGACGGCGAGAACGAACTGCTCTTGGGCGCCCAATTCGCCGATCCGTTCGGGGGAGAGCGTCGCCTCGTCCTCCTCCTCCTCGACCGCCGGTTCGTCCAAATCTGCATCTCCGGCGGCTTTTCGCATCGCGGCCGCGTGTCGCAAATACGCCCGCGCCTCCGCGGACGTCGCTTCGACGCCGCGCAGCACGGACATGCCGATCACGGTGTCGTCGGACGCCAATTCCACGCCGCGCACGCCGGTCGATGTCCGGCCCGAAAAGACCCGCACATCGTCGACCGGGAAACGAATGCACCGCCCCGATTGCGTCGAAAGCAACACGTCGTCCGCCGCTTGACACAATCGAACGTCGACGATGCCGTCTCCGTCCTCAAGCTTCATGGCGATCTTGCCCGCGCGATTGACGTTGACGAAGTCCGACAGTTTGTTGCGGCGGACGCGGCCGGATCGGGTCGCGAACATGACGTCCAACTCCGCCCAACGCTCTTCGTCTTCGGACAGCGCCATGATTGAGGAGATGGTCTCCTTCTCCGCCAAGGGCAGGAGATTCACGAGCGCTTTGCCCTTCGCTTGCGGGTTGCCCAGCGGCAATCGCCAGACCTTCATTTTGTAGACTTGTCCGGACGTCGAGAAGAACAGCACCGGCGTATGGGTCGACGCGACGAACATACGCGTGACGACGTCTTGATCCTTCGTCGCCATGCCCGATCGACCGCGGCCTCCGCGTCGTTGGGCGCGATAGACCGAGAGGGGCGTGCGCTTGGCGTAGCCCGCGCGCGTCACCGTCACCACCATGTCTTCTTGGGGGATCAGGTCTTCGTCTTCGACATCCGCATGATCGTCCACGATCTCGGTGCGGCGCGCATCCGCATAGAGCGCGCGCACCTCGGCCAGCTCATCGCGCACGATCCCAAGCACCCGGGCGCGCGACCCCAAAATGTCAAGCAAGTCTTCAATGGACGCGCCTAAGCCTTTCAGCTCTTCGCCGATTTCGTCTCGTCCCAAGGCGGTCAACCGTTGCAGGCGCAGGTCCAGAATCGCTTGCGCCTGTTCACGAGTCAGTCGGATTGACCCGTCCTCCGCCAAGGCGTGCCGCGGGTCCGCAATCAATGCGACGAGCGGCGCCATGTCTTTCGCCGGCCAGGACCGAGCCATCAGGGCCTCTCGGGCGACGGCCGGCGTGGGTGACGTGCGGATCAGCCGAATGACTTCGTCGATATTCGCGACGGCGATGGCCAGCCCGACCAGGACATGGGCGCGATCTCGAGCCTTCTCCAACTCGTGCCGCGCGCGGCGTTCCACGACGTTTTCGCGGAAGGCGAGAAAGCTCATCAGCATTTGACGCAAGGACAGCAATTGCGGTCGGCCGCCGTCCAGGGCCAGCATGTTCACGCCGAAGGACGTCTGCAGTTGGCTGAATCGATAGAGTTGGTTCAGGACGACGTCGGCCTGCGCGTCGCGCTTCAACTCAATCACCACGCGCATTCCGCGACGGTCCGATTCGTCGCGAATGTCGGAGACGCCCTCAACCTTCTTATGGCGCACCAGGTCCGCAATGCGCTCGATCATGGCCGCTTTGTTCACTTGATAGGGGATCTCGGTGACGATGATCGCATCGCGTTCCTTGCGGATCGTCTCCACATGGGTGCGCCCGCGCACCAGAACCGAGCCGCGCCCGGTGAGAAGGGCCTGGCGCGCGCCGCCGCGGCCTAGGATCAGACCGCCGGTCGGAAAGTCGGGCGCCGGCACGATCTCCAACAGCGCTTCGTCCGTCATGTCGGGCGCGTCGATCAACGCGGCCGCGGCGTCGCAAATCTCGCCGAGATTATGAGGCGGAATGTTGGTCGCCATGCCGACGGCGATGCCGCCCGCGCCGTTCACCAGTAAGTTGGGATACCGCGCAGGCATGACGGTGGGTTCGGACTCCGCCCCGTCATAGTTGTCTTGGAAGTCGACCGTGTCCTTCTCAAGGTCGGCCAGAATGCTCTGCGCCGGGCGATCCAGTCGACACTCCGTGTAGCGCATGGCCGCCGGCGGATCGCCGTCGACGGAGCCAAAATTGCCTTGGCCGTCGATCAAGGGCAGACGCATGGCGAAAGGCTGGGCCATGCGCACCAGCGCCTCATAAACCGCTTGGTCGCCATGGGGGTGATAGCGGCCGATCACGTCGCCGACGACACGCGCGCATTTGCGGTAGGGCTTGTCGTGGGTGTAGCCGTTCTGGTGCATCGACCAAAGGATGCGCCGGTGCACCGGCTTCAGGCCGTCGCGCGCGTCTGGAATGGCGCGGCTGACGATTACGCTCATGGCGTAATCGAGGTAACTGCGCCGCATCTCGTCTTCGATGCGCACGACGCCCACATTTTCGTGCGGCCCCGCGCCCCTTTCGTCTTCCGCCAATTCTCACTCCCGCATGCCCGCGCGATAGCTGGGCGACTCGTTTGCGCTCCGCCTAGCATGCGTGCGGGCGTCCGGCCAAACCGCTAACAAGTCGTAAAAATTATCCGCATGCTGTCACGCTAGTGTCATTTAACAACGCTAGGGCCGGTGCACGAACGGCGGGCCCGCGGGGGTTCCGCCGCCGCAACCGTATGAGGGGAGCACCATGGAACCGACCGAATTTGACGTCGCAATCTTTGACGCGACTTACTATCTGGGCGTTGGCGCGAACGCAGATCTTTTCGCGGCGGGCATCACGGAGCCGCTTGACGGCTTTGCGCACTGGTTCGAAGTCGGTCTGCCGATCGAAGAGCGTGTTTTTAGCCCGCTGAAAGACAGCCCGGGCCCGGTCTTCGACGACGCGTTCTACATTGCTCAAGATCCGAGCATTCAGGCGGATATCGATGCGGGTGTCGTCGGCTCCGCTCTTGAGCACTACATCACCATCGGTTCCGCGCAGGACACGGTCGACGGTTCCGGCGGCGCGCAATTCAACCCGAACGAATTTTTCGACCCGGCGGCCTATCTGGCGGCCAACCCGGACATAGTCGCGGCGGTCGACTTCAACGGAAACTCTGTTGATCCATACGTCCACTATCTGCAGTTTGGCGAAGCCGAGATCATTTCTGGCGCGCGCACGCTCGACGGCTTGAACGGCTGGGATCCGGTCTTCTATTCTGAGAACAACCCGGACGTCGCGGCGTTCGTCAACGACGTACCTTCAACACTTTGTGGAAGCGGGTCGCGCGGAAGGCCGCGCGCCGGAAGCGCCGACGGCGGGACTGGCCGAAGCCAACCCGATCACGGTCAACGGCCAGACGCACTTTGAGTTGTCGGGCACGTACACCGAAAACCTCGTTCTTCGCTCCGGTGAATTTTACTCGCTCAACGGCCCGGTCTTCATCGGCGCCGATGTCGGGCAGGACGGCACGGGCGGCGATGCGGCCACGATCACGATCGAGCCGGGCGCGATCATCTATGGTCAAAACCCGCAATCCTTGCTCGTCGTCTCCCGCGGCTCGCAGATCTTCGCGGAAGGCACGCAAGATAATCCAATCATCTTCACCTCAGCCGATGACATCGGCGCAGCGGACGATTTCGGTCGCACCCAGCGCGAAATCTTCACGGGCGATGCGGTCGACGATCCGAACACCTCGGAATGGGGCGGCCTCGTCATCAATGGTCGCGCACCGCTGAACGTCGAGGGCAACGAAGCTGACGGTGAAGGCGACTCGGGCCTTTATGGCGGCGACGTCTCCGACGACAATTCGGGCGTCTTGCGCTTTGTTCAGGTCAAGTACGCCGGCAACCCGATCACGGGTACGGACGAGCTGAACTCGATTGCGCTGCAGGGCGTGGGCAGCGGCACGACGGTCGAATTCGTGCAGATCCACAACGGCGCCGATGACGGCTTCGAGTGGTTCGGCGGCACGGTCGACGCCCGCTACATCATCGTTACCGGTGCGGACGACGACGCGCTCGATTGGACGCAAGGCTGGCAGGGCGACGTCCAGTTCGCTCTGGTCGTTCAAAACCCGCTTCTCCCGGAAACGGACCGCGGCATTGAGGCCGACAACCTGGAAGAGAACAACGACGCCACGCCGCGTTCGGCCCCGACCTTCTCCAACGTCACGCTCATCGGTTCGGGCGATCTGGGCGTCGGTGACACGGGCGCGGTGCTGCGCCGCGGCACCGCCGGCGAATATGGCAACTTCGTCATCACCAACTGGGCGGACGCCGGCATCGACCTCGACAGCGACGCGACCTTCGATCAAGCCACTGCGGGCGCGTTGACGATCGAATCGTTCTTGATCGACGACACCACCAATGGCGACGCGATCGAGGTTGAGGACGGCGACCCCTTCGACACGGTCGAGTTCGTCAACGGCCAAGCGAACAACGTTGTGGGCCCGACCAGCCTGCAAACCGCGACGGGCACGGAGATCGCCTTCATCAACGGTTCGAACGAGCAAGCGGTCACCGCGAGCAATCTGAGCGCGGCTGATCCGGACTTCATCGACGCCGGCTTTGTGGGCGCGGTGAACAACAACGACCCGTTCGACGCCGCGAACCCGTGGTCGTCCAACTGGACCGATGGCTGGACCTTCGGCCTCGGCTCCGCCGGCGCGTCGCCGACCGATCCGGAAGTTCAACGTGCGGAAGCCAATCCGATCGCCGTCACGGTCGATGGTGAAGCGCAAACGCACTTTGAGTTGTCCGGCACGATCACGGAGAACATTACGCTTCGCTCGGGTGAGTTCTACTCGCTGAACGGCCCGGTCTTCATCGGCGCTGATGTTGGCCAGGACGGCACGGGCGGCGATCCGGCCACGATCACGATCGAGCCGGGTGCGGTCATCTACGGCCAAAACCCGCAATCCTTGCTGGTCGTCTCCCGCGGCTCGCAGATCGTGGCGGAAGGCACGCAGACCAACCCGATCATCTTCACCTCGGCTGAAGACATCGGCGTGGCGGAAAGTTTTGGTCGCACCCAACGTGAGATTTTTACGGGCCCGGCCAACGAAGATCCGAACACCTCGGAATGGGGCGGCCTCGTCATCAATGGTCGCGCACCGCTGAACGTCGAGGGCAACGAAGCTGACGGTGAAGGCGACTCGGGCCTTTATGGCGGCGACGTCTCCGACGACAATTCGGGCGTCTTGCGCTTTGTTCAGGTCAAGTACGCCGGCAACCCGATCACGGGTACGGACGAGCTGAACTCGATTGCGCTGCAGGGCGTGGGCAGCGGCACGACGGTCGAATTCGTGCAGATCCACAACGGCGCCGATGACGGCTTCGAGTGGTTCGGCGGCACGGTCGACGCCCGCTACATCATCGTTACCGGTGCGGACGACGACGCGCTCGATTGGACGCAAGGCTGGCAGGGCGACGTCCAGTTCGCTCTGGTCGTTCAAAACCCGCTTCTCCCGGAAACGGACCGCGGCATTGAGGCCGACAACCTGGAAGAGAACAACGACGCGTTGCCGCGTTCGGCCCCGAACTTCTCCAACGTCACGCTTATCGGCGCGGGCGATTTGGGCGTCGGCGACACGGGCGCGGTGCTGCGCCGCGGCACGGCCGGCGAATATGGCAACTTCGTCATCACCAACTGGGCGGACGCCGGCATCGACATCGACAGTGATGCGACGTTCGCGCAGGCTGATGCGGGCGCGCTGACGATCCAGTCGTTCCTTTTGGACAGCACCACCAATGGCGACCCGATCGAGGTTGAAGAGGGCGATCCGTTCGACACGGTCGAGTTCGTCGACGGCCAACCGAACAACGTGGTGGCCCCGACGTCTCTGCGTAACACGAGCGGCGGCTCGATCGCCTTTGTCAACGGCCCCAATGAAGGCGCCGTCACCTCGACGGATTTCAGCACGGTCGACAGCTTCTTCGTCGATGCTGGCTTCGTCGGGGCCGTCAACTCCAGCGGAAGCTTCAACTCGGCTGCGCCGTTTTTGAGCGACTGGACCGACGGTTGGACCTTTGGTCTTGGCGACCTTGGGGTCGGCTGATGACGTCTCGCTCAGGCGGCGAACGCCGCCTGAGTTCTGATTGATTGGAAACGCCCCATCCGCTTCGGATGGGGCGTTTTCGTTTTTGGCATGAGCCGAAGCGCTTGCAGTTCGCGTGTGGCGGGCTATCTTCATCAAACGGCCTTCGGGGCAGGGTGACGGCGTTTGACGTCCATTCCCGACCGGCGGTGATCGCTCTTGGCGTCAGTCCGCGAGCCGACGGAGACGTTGGCAGGATCCGGTGAAAATCCGGAACCGACGGTATAGTCCGGATGAGAGAAGGCTTGGCCGATCGCGGGCGTCCGCGCGTCGGTCATTGCGGCTGCGCGCCCCGACGCACCGTCGAGGAGGTACGCGCCGCGTGACGTTCAGCGAAGCCGATTCGCGCCATATGGAGCATGCTCTGGAACTCGCCTTGCGCGGGGATACGGGCGCGAGCCCGAACCCGGTGGTCGGTGCGGTCCTGTTGGACCCGCAAGGCGCCGTCATCGGTGAAGGGTGGCATGAATGTCCGGGACAACCGCATGCCGAAGTGATGGCGCTGGCGAAGGCTGGAGCGGGCGCGAAGGGCGGGACGCTTTACGTCACGCTTGAGCCTTGCGCCCATTTCGGTCGAACGCCGCCTTGCACGGACGCGATCATCCGCGCCGGCGTGTCCCGCGTCGTCTTCGCGCTTCACGATCCAAATGCGCGCGCGTCAGGCGGGGCGGAACGCTTGTGTGCGGCGGGCATTGACGTTTCGGGCGGCCTCCTAGCGGACAGGGCGCTTCGTCAAAACCGCGCGCATGTCTCCATGGCGGTGCGGGCGCGTCCCTGGGTGGTGGGCAAGTTTGCGGCCACCTTGGATGGGCGCGTGGCCACCCGCCATGGGGAGTCCAAGTGGATCACGTCCGAGGCGTCGCGCGCGGAAGCTCACGTTTTGCGCGCATGGTCGGACGCCGTGCTGGTGGGAGTCGGAACGATTCGAGCGGACGATCCGAAGCTCGACGCGCGCACGCCGACGCCTCCAATTCGACCGCCCATGCGGGTCGTGGTCGACACCTTTGGCCGGCTTCCTCCCAACCCCCGTTTCATGGACCGAAACTTGCCCGGCGACGGGGTCATCATGACGACGAATGCGGCGCCTTTCGAAACGCGAAGGGAATGGCTTTCGCGAAGTTGGGACGTGGCGGTGTTGCCGGCGGATCCGCGCAGTCGGCGCGTCTCCCTCACTGCGTTGTTGAACCATCTGAAGGATCGTGAGGCCGTGCGGATCCTTGTGGAGGGCGGTCCAACGCTTCTTGGCGCGTTCGCAGATGATGGCTTGTTGGACGAGATCGTGGCGTTTTTGGCGCCCCGCATCATGGGAGGGGCGCAATCGCGCGGCGCCGTGGAAGGCGTCGGGCCGGATCGACTCTCGGAGATGATGCGTTTGGAGGACGTGGAGGTTCGGACGCTTGGCGCAGACCTGATGGTCCGCGGTGTGGTTGCTGATCGTATGGGTGGAGGAATGAATTGATGTTTACGGGACTTGTGGAGGCGATCGGCCGGGTGACCGCGCGGGACGCCGACGCGGAGGGCGGGCGCATCTCGGTTGCCGCGCCAGATTTGTTGGAGGGCGTCAAACTTGGGGACTCGATCAACACGGATGGCGTCTGCTTGACCGTCGCCGCCATGAAGGACGGGGTTGCGACCTTCGGTTTGGCTCCAGAGACGCTTCGCCGGACGACGTTGGGCGCCTATGCGGTCGGCGACCTGGTCAATCTGGAGCGGGCCGTTGTCGCCGGGGACCGGATGGGGGGACATTTCGTCCAGGGCCATGTGGACGGCGTCGCGGTTCTATCCGACCGACGTCAGGACGGCGACTCGCTTTGGCTGACGTTTCAACCGCCAATCGACCTCATGCGCTATGTCGCCATGAAAGGATATGTGGCGCTTGATGGCGTCAGCCTGACGGTCGCGGCCCTTGATGATACGAGTTTTGCGATCACGCTTGTGCCGTTCACCCAAGAGCATGTCGCGCTGGCGCGGAAAACGCCCGGCGCGCGGGTCAATCTCGAAGTGGACATTTTGGCGAAATATGTCGAGCGCGCAGTCGCGCCGAGTTTCCGCGTGAATGAGCCTGTCCATGCCGAGTGACCCGTCCGATTTCCAAAACGATCCGTCGATTGAAGCGGCGCTCGCTCGTCTTCGTGAAGGGCGGATGGTCATTCTCACGGATGACGAAGACCGCGAGAATGAAGGCGATCTTGTTTTCGCGGCGGAGTTCGTCACGGCGGACGCCATCAACTTCATGGCTCGCTTTGGTCGTGGACTGATTTGCTGCGCCTTAAGCCCTGAGATCATCGATCGTCTGGAGCTTCCGCTCATGACGCCGAAGGAGCGCAATCGATCGGGCTTCGGCACCGCCTTCACGGTGTCGGTCGAAGCGCGAACGGGCGTGAGCACCGGCATATCCGCGGCGGATCGGGCGCGGACGATAAGACTGCTCGCCGATTCCCAGACCGGGCCCCAGGACCTTGTCACGCCCGGCCACGTCTTTCCTCTTCGCGCCCAGGCCGGCGGGGTGCTCGCCAGGGGCGGCCAAACCGAAGGGTCTGTGGATCTCATGAAAATGGCGGGGCTGACCCCTGCGGCGGTTATCTGTGAAATCATGCGAGACGACGGCGCGATGGCGCGCCGGCCTGACTTGGATCGGTTCGCCGAAGAGCACGACGTGCCGATCGTTTCCGTGGCTGCGTTGGTTCGTGCGCGCACGCGGCAAGGGGACCGAGCCAAGGCGCGCCATCCGGTCGTTCGTCGTGCGGGCGACGCGACTCTCCCGACCGACCATGGGCGGTTTCGCGTGCACGCCTATGTGGATGACGCCGGCCGGGAGCATTTGGCGCTTGTCTCCGAGCCCATGGGGGCTGCGCCCTTGGTCCGCATCCACTCGGAATGCCTGACCGGCGACGCGTTGGGCTCCCATCGATGCGACTGCGGCGGCCAATTGCGTTCCGCTCTCGACCGTCTGGCGGCGGAAGGCGGCGTGTTGATCTATGTCCGCCAGGAAGGGCGAGGCATCGGTCTGGCGGCGAAAATCCAAGCCTATGCCTTGCAAGAACACGGTTTGGACACCTATGCGGCGAATGAGGCCTTGGGACACCAGGCGGATGCGCGTTCCTATGATGCGGCGGCGGATATACTTCGCGATTTGGGGGTGAAGCGCGTTCGCCTTCTGACGAACAATCCTGCGAAGGTGCGTGGTTTGGAGCGCGAGGGCGTTGAGGTGGTGGAGCGCACGCCTCACGAGGCCCCAGGTCCTGTACATGCGAAGCAGTACTTGAAGGCTAAGGCGGAGCGCGGCGGCCATGTCCTAAGCCCCGACACGCTCGCAGCATTGGAGGAATAAGGATGGCGGGGCTCACGCATCACGGGGATCTGCGTGGCGACGGACTGCGCATCGCGGTCGTCGCCTCCCGTTGGAACTGGTTCGTCGGCCAAAGACTGTTTGAGGGCGCGTTGGCAGCACTGAAACGGTGCGGCGTTCACGAGGATCAGATTGAGGCGGCGTTCGTGCCCGGTTCGTTCGAGCTTCCTTTGGCGGCGAAATCGTTCGCGGAGAGCGGACGCGTCGATGCGGTCGTCGCGCTAGGGGTCGTTATTCGAGGCGATACGGCGCACTTCGACCATGTGGCCGGGCAAGCGGCGTCTGGATTGATGCGCGCGTCCATGGACACGGGGGTTCCCGTCTCGTTTGGCGTCCTCACGACGGAGACCACGGAGCAAGCGATTGACCGGGCAGGCGGCAAAGCGGGCGACAAGGGCGCGGAAGCGGCCGAGACCGCCGTGCTTCAAGCGCGACTGCTCGCATCCATTCGCGGGAAGACCGCCTAACTGCGGAAACGATCGATCACAGCCTGGCAGAAATCGGGCATCGTTTCGGTATGAAAACGTCGGGCTTCCGTCGTGACGGATCCCCAGGTGACCCCTTCGTCAAGAACGATCGCTTGGCGCATCATGAGGCCGCCATCCACATCCGAGACCCACGCGCCGGCGAAGGCGTGGGCGCGGTCCCACTCATGGGCGAACAGACGTCCCGCCGGCGCGCCGTCATGGCGCATTTTCTTGCGCAGGATGAGCCCCGCGCATTATTGATCTTGTGGAGACGCCGCCGGTTGGCAGGACGCCCCGTAGACACGGTAGCTGAAGCCGCGAAATGCAAGGTTCGTCACGGTGAGGAAGGGCGCGCCGGCGTCGCGTCCCCAAGCGGTCACCTCGGCGTCCCGCCACGATCCGATTTCGTCTGCGATTGTGCTCAAGCGGACCAAACGCACCACATCATCCGCTTCCTGTGCCCGCGTGGGTCCAACGAGGCCGATCGCGACCGTGATCACAAGCGCGGCTTGGACACGCTTCACGGCGCCACCTCAAGCCGCGCATCGAACAAGGGGGCAAGTTCCTCAAAGAAACGCGCCCATAGCGCGGACAAAT
The DNA here is from genome assembly GCA_964412525.1 of uncultured Caulobacterales bacterium. Taxonomy (GTDB): domain Bacteria; phylum Pseudomonadota; class Alphaproteobacteria; order Caulobacterales; family CAYPOX01; genus CAYPOX01. The sequence goes on along the minus strand of CAYPOX010000061.1, from coordinate 2,913 downwards.
GGGCTGACGTCACGCCGGCGTTCATGCGGATTCCTGCTTCAAGGACCGCAGTCGCCTGTCCTGCGTCCCAATAGGCGTCGGTCCACAGTTGGGACGCGTCCCACTATGGACAAGCTGGGCGTGATCTTCATGGGCTGTTTCGCGCTGGAAACGGAACTGAAAGGCGGCGCACGGCGCCCGCGCATCATTCGGGCGTACGCAATCCAGGCCGATGACCTCCACCCGCCCATGTTCGCCAAAGGCCGACGACAGGGTAGGCGCGCCGTTGCGCATCGTCCATGAAAAAGCTGCGCCATCGGCGTCCAAGCGCTCCGCGAACGGCGCCAGATTGTTGACTCGCCGCACGGTGGTGTCCTGCGCCCAGGCGACCCCGAGGCACCAAAACAGGAGCGCGAAAATCTGCGCGGTTCTCGTCCGTACACGATCCATCATGGACGCCGCTTAAGTGCGCGCCTGGTGCGCTTGCAAGCGGGAAGAGCGTCGCCGCCGGCGATCAGAACGGAATATCGTCGTCCAAATCTTCGGAGAGGCTCCGTCCCGATGAGGCGGATGTTGCGGGCGCGTCATAACTCGACCCGCCGTCCTCATACTCGACGGATCGCCCCCCCTCGTTTTCGCCGCGGCGATCCAACATCTGCAAATCGCCGCGGAAGCGTTGGAGCACGACCTCGGTCGTGTAGCGATCTTGGCCCGACTGGTCTTGCCACTTCCGTGTTTGCAATTGCCCTTCGACGTAAACCCGTGAGCCCTTGCGCAGATATTGCTCAGCCAAGCGGCAAAGGTTCTCGTTGAAAATCACGACATTGTGCCACTCTGTACGCTCGCGCCGCTCGCCGCTCGCCTTGTCACGCCAAGTCTCGGACGTGGCGATGCGCAAATTGGCGACCGGATCGCCGCTGTTCAAACGCCGCATTTCCGGGTCGCGGCCCAAATTTCCAACCAAGATGACCTTATTGACGCTGCCCGCCACGGACGCCTCCTCGTTCCTCTGGGAAAGATAGGAGCCTAATGACCCAACTCTGCGCCGTCGACGGCTTCGAACGCAGCACGCGCCTCTTAGAACAGGGTCAGAATGAGTTGTGGTTGCACGCTGGCGATGGCGAGCGCGTCGACCGCCAATTGCTGCTGCACGAGCAATGCCTGGATGCGGGCGGATTCTTCATCGAGATCGGCTTCGATCAAGGCCGAAACGCCGATGTCCAAACTGTCCGAAAGGTCGGACAACCGACTTTGGCGTGCCAACAACGTCTTTTCCATGACGCCGAGCGCATTTTCGGCCAGGTTCAATCGCGTGCGGAGACTGTCAATCAAAATAAGGGCATCCTGCGCGTCAAAAAACGGATTCGTGAGATCAAATTGATCCAAAACCGTAACAAAGCCGGAACCATTGGCGGCTTGTAAGAGAAATCCCTCGTCGATCATGTGACTTGGTAGAAATAGTGGATCTCCCACTGGACTTGGTCTTGGGTCTGGGGCCGGCAGCGCAGAGCCAGACGAGATGTCCGGCGGCGCGAGCTGAACCTCTGTAATCACCGCCGGGTCATATGTAATAATTCCACTTACTTCGTCGAACGTAATTGAGCTCGGATTGACGACAAGCGTTCTTAAAGCTTCAAACACAAGCTCATCCCCTTTAAAGGATATGAGCGTGTCGCCCATGATTGCATCGTCAGCGTCGTCTGGTACAAATAATTGAAGAGATCCGTCTCCATTACGATCATTCTCGTTGAAGAAAACTTCATCCATTGCGCCAAGCGAAAAAGTGAATGGAAATGGCGTAAATGTGGAAAAGAAGTTTGTCGAACCTGCATCGACGAAACCGGGCCTGTCATTGCCTGACCCCAGAAAAGGCGTTAAAGGATCTGAAATAAGGAATCCAAGCGTTGAGAAATAGATCGCATCTTTCCTGCTTAATTCACTCGCGTCAAAGCTAAAAAAGTTTCCAAATCCGCCGGGAAGGTCTTGAAAATCCTCTCCTGGTTCGTTTATATTATCAAAATCAGGAAAGGCGATACTGCCATTATTGTCCGTATCCCAAAAACGCAACGCAGTCAATGGATCGTAGACACGAATCAATGTTTGAAAATAAATCTCCGCTTCGGCACGCGCCGTGGTTCCAACCATAAAAGCGGATGTTCCGTCGAAAATAGAACCTTGGCCAAACAATTGGTTATCGTCCAGATTGAGGCTGCCGAGTGTTGTCGTTCCAAGACTGAAGACGCCGCCATCTCGGGACACGGATGTCGTCACAGAGACATTTTCGGAACCCGAGAGAAGATTCACGCCGTTGAAGCTGGAGGCACCCAACACGCTGCGGATGAACGCGATCTCGTTGTCGATGGCGAACTGCAATTCATCGATCGCGATGCCCGTGTCTGCGGTCGTCACAAGTTCGGTGATGATGTCCAAGCTGTCGCCGATTTGCGCTGTTCCGGCTTGGGCCGTGGCCAAAGCTTCGATCGACAATTGAAGATTGTCGCGAATGCCGTTGATGACGGCCTGATCGCCGCGCACTTGGTTGGACACGAGAAAAAAGGCGGGACTGTCTGAGGATCGCCGAACCTCCAACCCCGTCGCGATTCTCTGGGAAACCTCGTCACGCTGGTCTGTCACGCTTCGAAGCGTCTGAAGCGCGACAATCGCGGATTCGTTGGTGATCAAGCCGGTCATAGGAATCCGAAGCAGGTTGAAAAACTAAGAAGATTCAAAAACACATATGTCATGCCTCGTAAAGGTCTGATGAACGTCAACGATCACAAACAACGTCTGGTAGAGTTGAGATCGGCGGTATCCTCCACGGGCGGCCCCGCGCTAGATCAGTGCGAACGGGTGTTGATGACGGGACGGCTTGGAACCAATGCAGAAATCGATCACCGTGCGCGGCGCGCGCGAGCACAATCTGAAAAATGTCGA
>CAYPOX010000060.1:0-14764 GCA_964412525.1 uncultured Caulobacterales bacterium | reverse complement strand
CGGCCTGATCACGCCGTCGCTCGACGAGATGGTGAACGTCGCCGCCGAGATGGAGCGTCAGGGCTTCGAATTGCCGCTACTGATCGGCGGGGCGACGACCTCCAAGGCGCACACGGCGGTGAAAATCGATCCGGCCTATCATCGTGGCCAAACTGTTTATGTGACGGACGCCAGTCGGGCGGTGGGCGTCGTCGGCAAGCTGTTGGGCGAAGACGTCGCCGCATACAAAAAAGACATCGCCGCCGACTACCAAGCCTTCCGCGTGCGTCATGCGGCGGGGCGAGACAAGCGGCCTCGGGTGAAACTGTCGGACGCGCGAGCCAACGCGTTCCGGGCCGATTGGTCCGGCTATCAACCGCCGAAACCGACCTTTTTGGGCGCGAAGACGATTGATGATGTGACGGTGAAGGATCTTGCGCCCTTCATCGATTGGACGCCCTTTTTCCAAACCTGGGAGTTGGCGGGGCGCTACCCGGACATCTTGAAGGACGACGTGGTCGGCGACGCCGCGACCAAACTTTTCGCGGACGCCCAGGACATGCTGGAGCGGATCATTGAAGCCAACTGGTTCAACCCGCGCGCGGTGGTCGGCTTCTGGCCGGCCAACGCCGTGGGGGATGATGTGGAGCTTTACGCCGACGATGATCGCAAAGCTCGTCGCGCTTGGCTGCACACCCTGCGCCAGCAAATGAAGAAAGACGCCTCCAAGCCCAATTATGCGCTGTCCGACTTTGTGGCACCGAAAGATACGGGCCTTGCCGATTACATGGGCGGGTTCTGCGTCACCGCCGGCCCGGAAGAGGCCGAGCGCGCCGAGGCCTATAAGAAGGCGAATGACGACTACAACGCCATTATGGTTTCCGCCTTGGGCGATCGGGTGGCGGAGGCCTTCGCTGAATATCTGCACATGCGCGTGCGCACCGAGTTTTGGGGCTATGCGGCGGATGAAGATCTGTCGCCGGAGGATTTGATCGCGGAAAGCTATCGCGGCATCCGCCCGGCGCCCGGCTATCCGGCCCAGCCCGACCACTTGGAGAAAGACACGCTGTTCGAACTGATGGATTGCGAGGCGCGCATCGGCGTCTCCTTGACGGAAAGTCGGGCGATGTATCCGGGATCAAGCGTCTCCGGCCTCTATTTCAGCCATCCCGACAGCGCCTATTTCGGCGTCGGCCGGATCGACCGCGACCAGGCGGCTGACTACGCCGAACGCAAGGGCCTGCCGCTTGAGGTGATCGAAAAATGGCTGAGCCCGATCCTGGCCTACGACCCGGCGCAAGCGGAGGCGAGACAGGCGGCTTGATCGGCGCGGTCATGAACGATCAAATAGCGCTTCACACAATGATGTGGGGCGGACAATGTCGCGACGGAAGCGGCTGGCGGATCTGACGGAAAAGCTCAGCGTTGGGTTGTTTTTGGTCGGCGTGCTGGCACCTGCGGCGCAGAACCGATCCGTTGACGTGATCGTGGCGGTCGCCCTCGGCCTTGCGATTGCGCTGGCCGCCGTTTCCATTACGATTTCCTATGAAATAAAGACGGAAGAGCCTCAAGGAGACGCCGATGGGTAGCGATCTACTCTATATCGTGTTGGTTGTCGGTTCAGCCAGCGTGATCGTCGGCGTTGGGCTTTTACTTGTACGCGGCGAAGAAGAAAAAAAACGCCCTTCCGACCAACGCAGCTGGATCGGCCGGTTTTTTGGGTGAGACTTACGCCGTCTCCAACGCCTTGATGTGTTTCTCCGAGCGCCACGCCACCAAGCCCGAGACGGGGCCGATCAGGAAATAGGTCACGGGGATCCAGACCGCGATATGCGGCGGCAGGACAGCGGCGACCAGCGCCACGCCCCCGCTGATGGCCACATGCACAAGCGATGAGGCGACGTCCACGCGGGTGACGGCCTTCTCCACCTCCGAGAGACCGATGAACGCGGCCCGGCGCAAGGCGTGGGCGTACATCAACACAAAGACGGAAAAGAGCGCGGCGTAACCCACCGAATAGACGACGATGAGCGCCTTGGAGTCCGCAAAGGATAGGCGGATCGTATCGGGCCCCACCACGCCGAACATCGCGGCGGCCAAATCGATCAAAAAACTCGCCAGAAATTTCAGCGGATAGGCGAACGCCATGATGCAGTACAACAGCACGGAGTTTAGAAGCACGGTCGTTCCGTCTTCGAGGCCGTAGCGGCGGAAAAACACGAAGTGCATGCGCCAGATCAGAAGCAGAAGAGCGAAGCAGGCCGCCACCGCCAAGGCGTGACGCCACATGCTGATCAGCTCGGCGACCGAAGTCGGCGTCGCGGAGGCGGCGACCAGGCCGAGCGCAAGCGCGAAGACAATGTCCGACAAATTCTCAAGCCGAGAGACGTCACGGGTGCGCCAGCGGAAACGCCGGTCATCGCTCTGCGCAGTTTCGGCGAGGGATGCGCGCAGACCCATCGGCGTCAGGCGTAGACGGGCGTGAGATCGTTGAAAATCTGATAGTCCGCGATCAATCCGTCGCGAAGCCGCCAAAGCGTCATGGCCGGGATCGTCACCGATCCGCCGTCATGGCGGTGATAGGTCACGTCAAGCTTGGCGATCACCGTATCATCCACGGTCCAAACCGCTTCGACCGCGTGGCGGAGGCTCTTGATCGAGGTGAAGAACTGGGCGACCGCCTCACGCACCGCCATGCGCCCACGAACGGGTTCGGCGTTGGCGTACACGAAGACGCCGTCATCGGCGAGAAACGCGGCGAAAGCGTCGGCGTCCATGGCGTCGACCGTCTTGAAAACGTCGCTGGCGAGTTTCTGTCCGTCGATCACCATGCAGTCCATCCTCCGTCCACGCTGAGAACCTCGCCGGTGATGAAGCTTGCGCTGTCGCTGAGCAAGAACGCCGCCGCGTCCGCGATTTCCTTGGGTTGGGCGAGCCGCTTCATGGGGTGAAGACCGATGATTTGGGCCTCGCCTTCCGGCGTCGCGCAGGTGGTCGCGCGGACCAGCGGCGTATCCACGCCTCCGGGCGCGATCGCGTTGATCCGTAAGCCTTGCTCCGCGTAGTCGATGGCGGCGTTCTTGGTGAGGCCGACCACGCCGAACTTGGTCGCCGTGTAGGTTCCCGCCATCGGAAATCCTACCAGACCGGCGGCGGAGGCGATGTTGACGATCGCGCCGCGTCCCGCCGCCGTCATCTGGGCGAGTTGCGCCTTCATGCAATGAAACACCCCGAAGAGATTGGTGCGCAGCGTCATTTCAAAGTCTTCCTCCGCGACCTCGTGCAGGGGGCCGACCGGGCCGAGCACGCCCGCACAATTCACCGCCCCGGAAATTGGGCCGAACCGATCCTTCGCCGCCTCGGCGGCGTTCGCGACCGCTTCCGGATCCCCCACATTCACCGTCATCGGCGCATAGTCGCCGCGTCCGTCCTCTGCGGTCCGGTCCCAGCCTGTGACGCGCCAGCCGTCTTCCAGCAATCGGGCGGCGCAGGCGGCGCCGATGCCGGAGGCGGAGCCGGTGACGACGGCGTGCTTCTGATCGGTCATACGTCTTGGTCTCCCATCATGGGCGCCGCGCCGGCCTGGGGTCGGCCTTGCATGATGGCGGCGCGTTTCTCAAACGCTTCGAGGCCGCGTCTTAGAATGGTTGGGAAGGCGCGGTCGAAGATCCGTCCGACAAGGCGGTCTTTAAGTTCGTAGGTGGCGTGCAACTCCACATGAGTCACGCCGTTCGGGCGCGTGTCGAACCGCCAATGCTGGTCGAGAAAGCGAAAGGGCGTGTCTGTGGCGCGGATATCGATGGCGTGCGGCGAATCGAAGGCGGCGCGGGACCGGAACGACACGGTCAGGCCCTTGACCCCCACCGTCTGGAGAACGCGTAGGGCGTCGCCGTCCCAGCCTTCCAGCCGCACGTCTTGAAAACCGGGCAGAAACTCCGGATAGCGGGCGATATCAGCCACGACGCCGTAGACCAGGGATTGGGGATGGGGCACGTCGCGGGCGAGGTCGATCCGAGACATGATCGCGCGTTTAGGCGCTGGCGAGCGCGACGATCAAGGCGGCGCCTCCGACCGCATGCAACGCCAGCGTCGCCTTGATGGCGGACGTCATCTTCGCGCGGTCGTCCGGATCGGCGCGGAGAACGGCGGGCAGCGCCGCAAAGGTGACAGCCGCGGGCACAAGACCCGCCCAAAGAGGCAGCACGCCGTCCGCGCTCAGAAAGGCCAGCAGGGCGAGCGCCGAAGCGCTCAGCCCCGCCTGCACGCGCAAGGCGTTTTTCGGGCCGATCGCCACGACAAGCGTGTGCTTGCCCGCCGCCTTGTCGGACACGAGGTCGGGAACTTCGTTCACGATCAAAACGTTGGCGATCCAGATGGACAAGGGCAGGGCGACGAGGAAGGTGGTGCCATTCACCGGCGCGCCCTGGAGCCACGCGGCGAAGGCCAATGGCGCGACGCCGAACATGATCCCCACGAGAACCTCCGCGAAGCCGCGATAGTTCAGCTTCAGAGGCGGCAAATGATAGGCGAACAGCACCGCCGCCATGCCGAGGCCGAAGCCGAGGACGCTCCAGCCGTGCCGCGCGATGAGAACCATGCCGGCCGCCGCGCAGGCCCAAAGCAGGGCGAAGGCGTAAAAGCTCATGCCGCGCCGCGACATCAGCCCGTCTTGGAGCATGCGCGAGCCCCCGGTGAACGGCGAAATCCGGCCGTCATTCGCCCGGTCATTGCCCGAAATGTCGTCGCAGACGTCGTTCATGACGTTGCCGGCGCCATGGCCGCACAACATGCCGAACAGAAAGAGGGCCGAGGAAATCCAATCGAGCCGCCCCGTTTGGCTGGCGCCCCAAGCCGCTCCGGCCAGGACCGGCAGGATCGAGGCGGTGAAAAAGGGCGGGCGCAAGGCCCGCCAATAGCGTGCGATCGTTTCGCCCATGCCTGACGACGGCACGAACGCCGTCTCGTCATGGGCGATGGCGTGGAGGAAATTGCGCATGGCTTACGTCCAGATGGTCGGATGTCGTGTCGTGCGAAGCGTGGACCACGCCTAGAATGACGCCGCCCAGGCTGGCTCAGGCGTAAAAGACCATCACGCTTTCGACGATGCAGGCCGGTTTTTCTTGGCCCTCGATCTCGATCGCGCCGCCGCAGGTCATTTGCTTCCCGCCGGCTTTCGCCTCCACCGAAGCGACGTTCTGACGAAGACGCACCTTCGATCCGACCGGCACCATATTGGGGAACCGCACCTTGTTGCAGCCGTAATTGATCACCCGGCTGACGCCGTCGACGTTGAAGATCTCTGCGCTGAGCATGGGCAGAAGGGAGAGCGTGAGGAACCCATGGGCGATGGTGGAGCCGAAAACGGCCTTGGCCTTCTCCGCGTCGACATGGATCCACTGGTGGTCGCCCGTCGCGTCCGCGAACTGATTGATCCGCGCCTGGTCGATCGTGACCCAATCGCTCACGCCGAGTTCTTCGCCGACCGTGGTCTCAAGAGTGTCGAATGACAGCGTCTTCATGCGCCGCTCCCCTGTGATGGTTCGTCGCACAGCGTAACGGCGGGATGGCCGACTCGCCAACCTTAATAGTCGCCCGCGCCGCTATTGGTTCCGATGGTGCGGTCGTTCCGAAACGCGTCGCCGCCGCAGGCAAGAAAACCGTCCTTCCAGCCCGCGCGAAAATGCGGCTCGGTTTCGGTCCGCCGCTCCGCGCCGCGGGTGTCGAGCTCCGTTCCGTCATTCTGACGGCCGGCGGCTGCGCAGCCCTCCGAATAGCCGTTTTGGTAGGCTGCGGAGTCCAAAACCGCCGGCTCGCGCTTGGGGGGAAGACAGGCCGAAAGGACAAGCGCCGCCGTGGCGGCGGCGAGAAATCGGACGTTCGGCATGCGGGCTCCTCAGGGTGGGCGGCGGGATGGCCGGTTTCCACCCGACGCGCCCCCCGCTATTGCACCTGCACCATAGCACGCCTAGGAACGGGCGCGCACGGAGTCCTGCGGGCAGGGGGAGCGCGCCGCCGTGAATCACATCGCTTTGATCGCCGCACTCGCCGGGTTGTGGCTTATCCTGTCGGGAATTTTCAAACCGTTGCTGTTGGCGTTCGGTGCGGCGTCGGTCGTGCTCGCCTATATCGCCGCGCGCCGCTGCGGACCGATCGACGAAACGGTGTCCCCTTGGCGGTACGCGCTTCGCGGCCCGGTTTACTGGGTTTGGCTGTTGATCCAGATCGGCAAGGCGAACTATGCGGTGATGCAGGCCACCCTGTCGCGCGACGCGGCGGTGAGCCCGATCATGTTCACCACCCCTCTCCATGAATGCACGGATCTCGGGCGCACCATCATGGCCAATTCGATCACCCTGACGCCGGGCACGGTCACGGTGGAGGTTCATGAATGCGACGCCTTGGTGCACGCGCTGACCGAAGAGTTCGCCGATCTCGGCGAAGAGCCGGAGATGGATCGCCGTGTGACCGATCTTGAGAAGAAGGTCGCGGCCTAATGGATACGACGATGCAAACCGTCTTCGCGGCTGCGGCGCTCGCGATGATCGCGATCTCCGCCCTGGTCTTGGTGCGTCTGATCTTAGGTCCGTCGATTTTCGACCGAGCGCTTGCGCTCAACGTGTTCGGCACCAAGACCGTGCTCTTGATCGCGTTGCTCGGCTTCTCGGATGGCCGGCCAGAGTTTTTGGACATCGCCATCCTTTATGCGCTGCTCAATTTCGTCGCGACGGTCGCGGTGCTGAAGTTTTTCCGCCACAGCTCCTTCGCCGTGGGGCTGGCCGGCGGGGCGCCGCAGGATTCTGCGCAGTCGAGCGGCGAGTCATGAGCGTCGCCGCCGCGCTCGACATCCTGTCCGGTCTTCTGGTCGCCCTGGGCGTCTTCTTCGCGTTTGGCGGCGCGATCGGATTGCTGCGCTTTCCGGATTTCTACACGCGTCTTCATGCGGGCGGCGTGACGGACACATTGGGCGCCGAATTGATTTTGCTCGGCTTGCTGCTTCAGGCCCCGACCTGGATCGTCGCGGTGAAGCTCGTCATCATCGGGTTCTTCTTGTTTTTCACCAGCCCGACGGCCACGCACGCCACCGCAGCCGCGGCCTATGGTTCGGGCTTGCAGCCGCTGACCGGGCGCTGGCGGGCGCCGAAAGTCGGCGCGGGGCGAAAGAACGACGCGGGGAGTCCGTGAGCGATTATCAAACGCCCCTCACCTTCGTCACCGTCATCGACGTGGCGTTGCTCGCATTGTTGTTGCCCGTGGCGTGGGCCGCCGCCCATTTGCGCGACCTGTTCGCGGTCGCCATCCTGACGGGCGTCTACAGCCTCGTCTCTGCGATCTTTTTCGTCCGGCTCGACGCCGTGGACGTCGCGTTCACCGAGGCGGCCGTCGGGGCGGGCATCTCCACGGTGCTGATGCTGTCCGCCCAGCTTTTGACCACGCGCCAGGAGGCGAAAGCGCGCGACGTTCGCCATCGCCGGATCGCCGCCCTCGTCGTGATCGCCACAGGCGCTGCGCTGGTCTATGCGACCGTCGACATGCCGGCCTTTGGCGATCCGAATTCCCCGGCCAACGCCTATGTGGGCCAAGACTATATCGACCGTACGGACAAAGAGATCGGCGTTCCGAACGTGGTGACCGCCGTGCTCGCGAGCTATCGCGGCTATGACACCATGGGCGAGGTGATGGTCGTGTTCACCGCCGCCGTCGGCGTGGCGGTCATCTTCGGCGTCAGCGGGTTCCGCCGCCGTCGAAGCGGACCGGAACGGGATCGCGATTCATGAATTATCCGATCCTTCGCGTCATTGCGCGCCTATTCGTGGCGCCCATCGTTCTGTTCGGCCTCTATGTGCAGTTTCACGGCGATTACGGCCCGGGCGGCGGCTTCCAAGCCGGCGTGATCGTGGCCACCGCGTTCATCCTTTACGCCTTGGTGTTCAGTCTGGATCGCGCAAAAAGGGCGGTGCCTGCGGACCTGCTTCGCATCGGCATGGCCGTCGGAGCGCTGCTTTATATCGGCACGGGCTTTGCGACGTGGATCCTCGGCTCGAATTTCCTTGATTATGACGCGTTCGGCGAAGCGCACCATCACGGTCAGCATCTTGGGATCATTGTGGTGGAGCTGGGGGTCGGCCTCGCCGTGGCGTGCGTGATCCTGTGGATCTACTACGCCTTCGCCGGGCGAAGCCCGGAACCCGACGATGAGGGCGACGACGCATGATCGAATTTGTACTCGCGCGCTACAATTATTGGATCGTCATCGCCTTGATGATGACGGGCCTTTACATCGTTTTTGCGCGCGAAAACCTCATTAAAAAAGTCGTCGGTTTGAACTTGTTTCAGACCTCTGTCTTCATTCTTTACATCACGATCGGCAAGGTGACGGACGGGACGGCGCCGATCTTGCCGATGCACAAGAAGGATGACGCCGATCACGGAGCGGAGGCCCATGGCGAGGCCGCTCATGGGGCGGCGGCGGCCGGAGATGCGGCCTATGACGTGCTTTACTCCAATCCGCTGCCGCATGTTCTGATCCTCACGGCGATCGTGGTCGGCGTGGCCACCACCGCCGTCGGCTTGGCGTTGACCGTGCGCATCCGGGACGCCTACGGCACGATCGAAGAAAACGATCTGCAGCTCGCCGACAATCGCGCGGAATATGGCCGCGATCCGGATCGGGCTCGAGATCCGTCATGATCGAGGCGTTGTCCGAGCATGCGCCGGCCCTGGTGGTGGCGGCGCCCCTGGCGGCTGCGCCGATCGCGATTCTGATGCCGCGCGGACCCGCGGCCGGGATCTGGTCCAGCTTGATCGCTTTTGTCGCCTTTGGCGGGGCGATTTTTCTTCTGGCGGCGGTGACAGCGTCGGGCGGCGCGATTTCTTACGATCTCGGCGGATGGGCCCCGCCGCACGGCATCGAATATCGCATCGACGCGGCCAACGCCTTCGTCATGATGTTGGTCGGGGGCGCCGCGGCGCTCGCCTTTCCTTTCGCGACCGTGCAGTTCGGCAAATTGTTTTCCGCCGAGCGTCAACGTTGGGTCTTCGCGGCCATGCTGCTCGTTCTTTCGGGCCATTTGGGCGTGCTGGCGACCGGCGACGCCTTCAACATGTTCGTCTTTTTCGAGATCGGATCGCTCGCCACCTATGTTCTGGTGGCTTCGGGCGGGGAGGGCGACCGTCGCGCCCTGACCGCCGCGTTCAACTATCTGATCATGGGAACGATCGGCGCGACCTTTTTCGTGATTGGCGTCGGCCTGCTTTTTATGGCGACCGGCACGCTGAATATGGGCGACATCGCCGAGCGCATCACCTTGGAGAACCGCGTCGTCGAAGCGGGTTTCGCGTTCATCGTCGTGGGCATCGGTTTGAAGCTCGCGCTGTTTCCGCTCCATTTATGGCTGCCGAACGCCTATGCCTTCGCGCCCCATGCGGTGACCGCCTTTCTGGCGGCGACATCCACAAAGGTCGCGATTTACGTTTTGGCGCGCTTCGCCTTCGGCGTGTTCGCCTCGGACGAATCCGCGGTCGCCGACGCGGTACGGATCCTAACCTTCGCGCTCGCCGGCGCGGGCATGATCATCGCATCCTTCGCCGCCGTCTTCCAAGTCGACGTGAAGCGGGCGCTGGCCTATTCGAGCGTCGGTCAGGTCGGTTACATCGTTTTGGGCTTGGCGTTGGCCACAGAGGCGGGCGTCGCGGCGGCCTTTCTTCATCTATTCATACATGGCGTGATGAAGGGGGCCATGTTTTTGGCGCTCGGTGCGGCGGCGATCAAGACCGCCGGATGCCGGTTCGAGGCCATTTACGGTCTCGGGCGTCGCGCGCCTCTGCTGGCCGGCGCGATCACGCTTTGCGGGATCGGCCTGATCGGCGCGCCGCCCACGGCCGGCTTCGTCAGCAAGTGGTACCTGGTCCAAGCGGCGATCGAGGCCCATTCCTGGGCGGCCGTCGGCTTGATTTTGGCCTCATCCTTGATCGCCGTCGCCTATGTTTGGACGATCGTCACGGCGATGTATTTCCGTCCTGCCCCGGCGAACGCTCAGCCCGTCGGCCCGTTCGCCCTGGCGCCGGCCTTGATCGGGGCGGCTCTGGTGGTGGTGTTCGGCGTTTATGCAGAGCCCTTGGTTCAGGTGAGCGAGGCGGCGGCCCAAGCCCTGCTCACCGGGTGGAGGTTATGACGCCATGAGCGCATTGGCCCCCGAGATCTTGATGATGACGGCGATCCTCGCGCCGTTCGCTGCCGTTCCTTTGATCATCCTTTTGAAAGAGCAGCCAAACTTGAGGGAAGCCTGCTCGCTGATCGCGGCGTTGATCGCCTTCGGCGCCAATTTGGCGCTGACCCCCTTCGCGCTGGCGGACGTTCACCCGGAGGTGACGGTGGCCGATGTGGGTCCGGGTCTGACCCTGGGCTTTGAGATGGAGCCGCTCGGCCTGCTTTTCGCCTTGGTGTCGAGCGGCCTTTGGATTCTGAACACGCTATATTCGATCGGCTATATGCGCGGGCATGGCGAGAAAGATCAGACGCGGTTCTTCGCCTTGGTGGCCGTGGCGTTGGGCGCGGCCGCGGGCGTCGCCTACGCCGCCGATCTCTTCACCATGTTCATTTTCTACGAAGTCTTGACGCTTTCGACTTATCCGCTGGTGGCCCACAAAGGAGACGCCAAGGCGCGCCATGGCGCGAACACCTATCTGGGCGTGTTGTTTTTCACCTCGATCGGCTTGTTCCTTCCTGCGATCATTTGGATTGGCGTGGAGACCGGCCGTTTGGACTTCGCCTTGGGCGGCATTTTCCCCGCCTCGACCTCCACGGCGACGTTGACCGGCATTCTTGTCCTATGCGCGTTCGGCGTCGGCAAGGCGGCGCTCTTCCCAGTTCATGTCTGGCTGCCGCGGGCGATGGTGGCGCCGACGCCGGTTTCGGCGCTTTTGCACGCTGTGGCCGTGGTGAAAGCTGGGGTTTTCGTGCTGCTGAAGCTGGGCGTCTACACCTTTGGCGAGCTGCGCTTGGCGGAGACCGGCGCGTCGGAATGGTTGATCGTGGCGGCCTGCGTTTCGATGCTTTATTCGGGCGTTATTGCGTGTTTTAAAGACAACCTGAAGGCAAGGCTCGCCTACTCCACCGTCAGTCAGTTGGCCTATGTCACTTTAGGCGTCGCGCTGGCGCATCGATTTGGCGTGGCGGGCGCGGCCCTGCAAATTCCCATGCATGCTCTAGGAAAGATCACTTTGTTCATGTGCGCCGGCGCCATACTGGTCGGCGCGCATAAGACAAAACTGTCGGAGATGGCGGGCTTGGGAAGACAAATGCCCTGGGTGTTCGGCGCGTTCTTTATCGCTGCGCTGTCGATTACGGGCGTTCCGCCCATGGGCGGCGATTGGGTGAAGCTTTACTTGATGCTCGGGGCCAGCGAATCCGATCATGATTGGGTCGTCTTCGTTCTCGTGGCGGGCACCATGCTGGCCTATGGCTACACCATGCCGGTGGTGGTGCAGGGTTGGTTCGGCGACAAAATTCGACCGCCAAAACCGCAATTGGCGGCCAGTCTTTCCGCGGCGGCGGCGCCTCGGGGGCATGACCATGCCATCAAGACCCCGCCTCTCTGCGTCATCCCGCCGGTGATCACCGCCGGTCTTTGCGTCATCGTGTTCGTGTTCGTCGAACCGATCAAACGCCTCCTTGACCCGATCCTGGACCTGTTATGACCCCGCCCAAACCCGATTCTGACCCGCGCCATCCGCTCGGCGGCCTGTGGGCCTGGGCGGAGACCGAATTCGGCAAGCGAATCTTCAAGATCGTCTTGGCGCTGAGCGCTTTGGGCTTCGGCCTTTACGAAGTCGTCGGCATGCATCGCCATGAGCTGCCGGCGCCGGGCGAGGGGACGCCGTTGTTCTACGCCCTGTTCGGGTTCGTCAGCTTCGCCTTTGTCGTCTTGTCCGGGTGGCCGTTAAGAAAACTGCTCGGCCGTCCGGAAAACTTCTACGAGCCGAAAGACGATACGTCCGGCGGGGAAAAGGAGGACGGCCGCCATGGCTGAACTCAACCCCGGTTTCCTTTTGATCTTTGGCGGGCTTCTCATCCCCTTGGCGCCGAAGGCGACGCGTCCGTACCTCGCCCTCGTCATCCCGCTCGCAGGTCTCGCCCATCTCATCACCCTGGGCAACGACGTTCCGGCGGCGGGCGTTCTCACGGTGATGGACTTCACCTTCACCACCCTGCGCGTGGACACCTTGTCCTTCGTCTTCGCGCTCGCCTTCCTGATCGCCGCCTGCATCAATCCGATCTATGGCTGGTCGGAGCGGGACAAAATCCAGCAAGCCTCCGCCCCGATCTATGCGGGGGCCGCCGTGGGCGCGACCCTGTCCGGCGATCTGGTCAGCTTTTTCATCTTTTGGGAGCTGACGGCGGTCTCGTCGGTCTTTCTGATCTGGGCCTCGGGCACCCGGGCGGCGACGGTGGCCGGGGTGCGTTATCTCGCCATCCAGCTCTTCTCCGGCGTATTGCTGCTGGAAGGCGTGGTGCTGCACTACAAGGCGACGGGCTCCATCGCCTTCGACGCCATCGCCATGGATCACTTGGGCGCATGGATCATCCTCCTCGCGGTCGGGATCAAATGCGCCTTCCCGCTGCTCCATTCCTGGCTGCAAGACAGCTATCCCAAGGCCACCGCCTTCGGCGCCGTGGTCTTGTCCGCCTTCACCACCAAACTTGCGGTCTATGCGCTCGCCCGCGGCTTCGCCGGGTTTGAGCCGCTGCTCTATATCGGCGCGGTGATGACCGTCTTTCCGGTTTTCTATGCGGTGATCGAGAACGATCTGCGCAAGGTCCTCTCCTACAGCTTGAACAACCAGGTCGGCTTCATGGTGGCGGGCATAGGCACCGGGGTGGCGCTGGGGATCAATGGCGCGGCGGCCCACGCCTTCGTCCACATCATCTATAAAGCCCTTCTCTTCATGAGCATGGGCGCGGTGCTGGTGCGCGTCGGGACCACCAAGGCGACGGAGCTGGGCGGGCTCGCCCGATCCATGCCATTGACGACCCTGTTCTGTCTGATCGGGGCGGCCTCGATCTCCGCCTTCCCGCTGTTTTCAGGTTTCGTGGCGAAGTCGCTGATCCTGTCCGCCGTGCTCAAGGAGGGCCATTGGGCCGTCTGGCTGGCGCTGCTCTTCGCCTCCGCCGGGGTGTTGGAGCATTCGGGCATTAAGATCCCGTATTTCGCCTTCTTCGCCCATGATTCCGGGAAGCGCCCAAAGGAGGCGCCGGCGAGCATGCTGATCGCCATGGCGATCGCCTCGGTCATCTGCATTGGCGTGGGCGTCTATCCAGCATTGCTCTACGATCTGTTGCCCTATCAGCCGATCAAATATGCGCCCTACACGGCGGACCATGTGGTCACCCAGATGCAGCTTTTGCTCTTCGCCATGGCGGCCTTCTGGGCGCTCACCCGGATCGGCATCTATCCGCCGGAGAAACGGGGCGTGAATCTGGATGTGGAGTGGCTGGATCGGCGCTTCGCCTGGGGGCTCGTTTCCTGGGGCCGGGCGGTCACCATCCGCAAGGCCGACGGCGTGTGGTCCTTCACCCAAAACAGTTTCGTCCGCCCGGCGGTGGAGCGGGTCGCGGAACTGCACGGGCCGGAAGGCCGCCTGGCCCGCTCCTGGCCTGTGGGCTTCATGGCCCTATGGACGGCTGTTCTGCTGACCGTGGTGCTGGGCCTGCTGTATTTTTAGGGCCGGAGCGGCGCCGACATCACGCGCAGGGCGGTTTTGGGTGAGCGTCCGGCGACCATGACCTTACGCGGATCGGCCCGGCCCGCAGTTTGCGCTGCGAGGACCGGGACCGCTGGGACGGCGAGGTGCGCGGCGGAGAGAAGGTCCGCCAATCTTTTGAAGACCAGGGCATCCCGCGCCGCGCAAACCTCGTGGCGACCCACCTGTTGCGTGATCACGTCCGCGGACGATTTCCGCCCTTGCCCCTCTCCTTAAGTCAGGTCTTAAGAGCTTGAGCCGTGTCGAGACGGAGGCGCGATCGTGCGTATTGGAGCGCTTGCAGAACGGACCGGTGTTACGGTGCGGGCCCTCAGACATTATGAGCGCTTGGGCCTCGTTGTCCCCATGCGTTCAGAGGCGGGTCAACGGGTCTACGGGGCGGAGCAGGTCTCAACCTTGCAACGCGTGCTGGCGCTGAAGAAGGCTGGTTTCCCCTTAGCGGACATCAAAGCGCTCCTCGAACGGCGCGCCGTCCCGACAGCCGAGTTCCTCGCGGTTCAGCGCGTCGCGCTTCTGGCGGAACGCGATCGGCTTGATCAAGCCGTCGCCGCATTGGACGGAGTCCTTCAAGCCATGGCTGCGGGCGCGTCCCCTGATCTCGGCGCACTTTTTGACCTCATCAAATTGGGAGAGATGACGATGACGGACGCGCAATGGCAGAAGGTCTATGACCAGGTTTACACGCAAGAGGAGCAAGAACGCTGGAAAGAGGCGAAGGCGGCGATTCCTGAGGACGTCGTTCGACGAACAGTGGAGGCCTGGCCGCAATTGATCGCAAGAGTGCAAGCCATTGTGGACACGAGCGCCGATCCCGCGAGCCCGGAGGCGATCGCCGCCGCGGCGGAATGGAACGAACTTCTAACGCCGCTTTTCGACTTTGACCCGAAGCTCCTTGAGGGCGCAGGCAAGCTTTACGCCAATGTCCACGAATGGCCGGAAGGCTCGCCGGAGCCGCCATTCTCAAAAGAGGTCGCCGACTTCATCCGACGGGCCGGTGCGGCGGCGTAAGACGATTGATACGGGG
>CAYPOX010000059.1:0-14881 GCA_964412525.1 uncultured Caulobacterales bacterium | reverse complement strand
GGAACGCCGCCGGACCATCCGACGACCGGCGGACACTCAGGCCGGTGGAAAGGCGCGCCTGCGAGTCGTTCAACGCATTCGTGGTTGCTGCAAGGGTCTGCAGAGCGACGAGCGCGCTTTCATTTGTGAGGACCCCGACCATGGTGGATTTGATTCTAACAGTTCGACTACCGACGGAAGCTAACGCGGGCTTAACGTTTGGAAAGCGCAGAGGAAGCGCTTTCGCTGTCCTGATGCATGCAAATCGTCAATAATCAGTTGTCGCCTCGGCGACGGGGATTGATCACGGAAGTGGGTCATGGCGCATAGGGGACCGCTCTCGAATATTCTCGTTTTGGATTTAAGCCGCGTTTTGGCGGGTCCCTGGGCCACCCAAGCCTTGGCGGATCTTGGGGCGGACGTGGTGAAGGTGGAGCGCCCGGGCGACGGCGACGACACCCGACATTGGGGACCGCCCTTCGAAACCGGTACGGACGGGACCCCTGGCGACGCCGCCTATTTTCACGCCGCCAACCGAAACAAGCGCTCGGCCGCGATCGATATGGCGACGCCGCAAGGGCAGGCGATCCTGCGTCGAATCGCGTCGCAGGCCGACGTCTTGGTCGAGAATTTCAAAGTGGGCGGGCTCGCCAAATACGGTTTGGATTGGCCGTCCTTGTCGGCGATCAATCCGAAGCTGATCTATTGCTCGATCACGGGGTTCGGCCAGGACGGCCCCTATGCGGCGCGCGCCGGCTACGACATCCTTCTCCAAGCGATGGGCGGTTTGATGAGCGTGACGGGCGCGCCGGAGGGCGGTCCGCAAAAGGTGGGGGTCGCGATTTGCGATCTCTTCACGGGCATGTATGCGGCGCTCGGCGTCGCCGCCGCCATTCATGAACGCGCGCGGACCGGACGGGGCCGTCGGATCGATCTCAGCTTGCTCGATTGCCAAGTGGCGATGATGGCCAATCAGAACATGAACTGGCTGATCGGCGGACAGACGCCCGTCCGATTGGGATCTGCGCATCCGAACATCGCGCCTTACCAACCATTCGCGACGTCTGACGGATTTGTGATCGTGGCGGTCGGAAACGACGCTCAATTCGAGCGTTTTTCAGCCGCGTGCGGCCGGTCGGACTGGCTCGAGGACACGGCCTGGCGCACGAACGCCGGGCGGGTCCAGGATCGCGCCCGGCTGATCCCGGAAATCGAGCCCGTCATGCAAACGCGGTCGACGGAAGCCTGGATCCGAGCCTTGGAGTCCGCCGGCGTCCCTTGCGGGCCCGTCAACGCGATCCCCGACGTGTTCAAAGATCCCCAGGTCGTGGCGCGCGGGCTCCAAATCACGACATCGGACGGCGCGCGTTCGGCGCCTAATGTCGCCTCGCCCCTGGCTCGCAGTTTCGATGAAAGCGACCGATCGCGCACGCCGCCGCGCTTGGGCGCGGACACCGGCGCGATCCTCAAACGGTTCGGCTATGATGACGACGATATTGAGGCGTTCGCCCAGCAAGGCGTCGTCGGTCTCGCCGATCGTGCGCGCTAGACGCCATTGGCGCGGAACGCGTTAGACGCCATTGGCGCGGAACCATGCGCCCATGCGCGACCATCCATCGGTCGCCGCCGCCGGATCGTAAGACGGCCGATAATCGGCGTGGAAGCCATGTTGCGCATCGTCATAGACGACGATTTCGCTTGGGCCGCCGGTGAGGGCGCTTCGCATGGAGGCGACGTCCTCCAACGGAATGCCGCGATCCCGGCCGCCATAGAGGCCAAGCACCGGCGCCTTCAAATCGGCGGCCACGTCCAGAGGCCAAGGGCGATCCGGCCCGCCGGTCCGGCCGCGAAGGCGGCCATACCATGCGACGCCGGCTTTCAGCCGCGCTTCGCGGGCCGCATACATCCAGACGACGGCCCCGCCCCAGCAGAAGCCCGTGATCGCCATGCGGGCGGCGTCGACATCCGCGTCGTCATCCAGCCAAGACCGCGCCGCATCCGTATCGCGCATCACTTGCTCAAGGCCGGCCTGTCGCACGATCTCGCGCACGGCGTCGAAATCTTCCGCCTGCGACGGATCTGCGACCCGCTCGAAATAGCCGGGTGCGAGGGCGACGTAACCCTCTTTCGCCAAGCGCCGACAGACGTCCTGGATGTAGGCGTGCAGGCCGAAAATCTCATTGACGACAACCACGGCCGGATGGGGGCCGGGCGACGCCGGACGCGCCAGATAGGCCCGCAGCGACCCGTCGAAGGTCGGCAAGGCGATTTCGCCGGCCTGAAGGCCCTCCGCATCGGTGGTGATCGCTTGAGCGGAGACCGGCTGCGCCGCCAAAGCGTAGCCGCCAGCGCCAAGGGCCAAGGCGGCGAATGCGCGCCGGTCAACCTCGCCGCGGGCCACCCGATCTCCATCTGGATCGTGAATCCATGCGCGCCAATCGTCCATGAGCCTCACCCTCCGTTCGCCACGCTAAGAACGACCGGTTTGGTTATAGACGAGCGCCGCCTGCGTGCGGTTTTTCACCTGGATCTTCTCGAAGATGTTTCGAAGGTGCACTTTGATCGTCACCTCTCGGAGATTCAGGCGTTGGGCGATCTCCTTGTTCGACATCCCTTGGGCGACGCAGCGAAGGACCTCCATCTCCCGCTGGGTCAAGGAGCGCAACGGCGTCGGCGCCGCGCGTCGGTTCGAATCGGTCGGAGGCGCATAGATCTCCCCCTCGAGAACCAGTTTCAAAATCTGAACCATCGCCGTCGGGCTGGTCGTCTTCGGAATGAATCCGCGCGCCCCGGCGCGCAACGCTTCATCCGCCAAGTCCGGCGACTCCTGCCCGGAGATCACCACGACCGCCGCGCCTTTGAAATGGTCGACCGCCTCACGCACGTCGCCGCGGCCGCGCTTGGACGGCATGTTCAGATCGATCAGGACAAGGTCTTGATCGGGATCGCCCTCGAGGAGGGCGTCCCAATCATCCGCTTCAAGGATCGTCGCGCCGTCGAATGTGTGCTGGATAAATTCGATGAGAGGCTTACGAAACAGTTTGTGATCGTCAGCAATGAACATTTTCATGGTGTCTGGCCCTCGGGACGCAAGCGGACTCAATGTCATTCAAACAAACGCACACGCGATCATAGCACGTCAAATCATGGTTAACGCACTGGATTTCTCTATTTCGGATCGAAAGTACCAGTAGGATCAAAATGGATCAAGCACAGTCTGAAGACGTCATGCTAGAGACATGGTCTTATCTTACAAGTTGTTCGCAGCATCAAACAGGTTTTGACGCGCGCATATTTCAAAAGGCGTAGATCCGGGGACTTTTTGAAAACGTAGATTTTGCACGCTGTTTTGGGGCACTTTGGGCCGACGACGTAAGCCGCGATAAGCCATTACGGAGTGATTGGAGAATTCGTTGAAGACGGACCCGCCGCATCGATTTTCCGTGAAGCTCGATAGGCGCGCCTCCATCCAGGACGCGGACATCGCCGCACGAATCGCGGAGGAGACGCGATGGCCGGTTCTTGAAGGCCAGTCCGCGTTCGAGGCGGTGTGGCCCGATCTCAACCGCTCCGACGTTTGGGCGGCGTTCGAGACGGTCGCCGGCGTGGACGGCGCGACGGCGGATCGCCAGCTCTTGATGCACGCGCCGGATCTTTGCCGGACGGATGTGAAACTGGAGGGAACCGAGGACGGAGCGCGCCTTCATATGGCCCTGCAGGCGCGTCCGTCGCTGAACGGCGCGGCGCTGACCGCCCACGACATGGCCGCCGCGGTTGAAAAGACCGTCGATGAAGCTTGGACGTCCGCTTTCTCCGTGCAGAACCATGGTTGCGTGCTGACGTTCGGCCCGAACGGCGCCCTAGCGGCGCACAGCGCCAATGCTTCGGAGATGTTGGGTCGCGACATTTCCGGCCTGCGCGTCTCGGACGTGTTGGCGTCCCGGCCGGATCGGATCACGACACGGCCGATCTGGGCGCCGTTGACCGAGCCCTTGGTGGCGCAGGGCTTGGAGGCCAGCCTGCACCGTGCGAGCGGCCGGTTGGTGGTGGAGATCACCGAGATCGAGTCATGGCCGCATCCTGACGCCATCGCGCACCTCACGCGGTCCGCCGGCCTGGAAGACGCGCGCACCGCCACGGAGGCGGCTCACGGTCTGTGCGAAGCGGTGCGGACGGCGACCGGTTTTGATCGCGTCATGGTCGTCCAACACGAACCGGACGGCGTCGGCGTTCCGGTCGCCGAAGCGAAAGCGCGCGACTGGGATCGGGTCTTGTATCGGCGCCGGCTCCCGATCGGCATTATGCCGCCCGCGTCGGCTACCATGTTCCAAACGCGCCGCAGCCACCACGTGTATGATCACGACGCGCCGCTCCACGCTATGGTCACGCCCGCCGGAGACCCTGTAGACGTGGATCTGGCCCATGCGCGGCTGCGCATTAGGCTGGTGCCGCACACCGCCTTTGTTCGCCAAATTGGCGTGCGGGCTCATTTCGCCCATTTCATTCTGGTCGACGGTGCGGTTTGGGGCATGCTCGTCGCCTACCACCGAACGTGCCGGCGCGTGTCGATCGCGCTTGAGCAACTGATCGGAATTGCGGCGGGCGCGTTGGGCGCCCAGCTAGAGCGCCTGGGCGCCAAGCGGCGGGCGCAGCAGGATTTGACCCGCGGCGATGTGGAAAATCATTTGGTGGCCGAATCTTTCGGGGCCGATGGCGCATTGAGCGCCGATGCGAAGCTTGGACCGCTGCTTCTCAACCTGCTGGATGCGGATGGCGTGGCGGTCCGAGGTCTGGACGGGGATGAGAGCCAATGGGGCCGATGTCCCGGTCCGTCGGCGGTCGAGACCGCCTTTCGCGGGCTTGGGGACGCGGAGGTCCGTCGCGCGACGGCCTATCACGCGCTTCGCGACGCGCCGGACGCCGCCGATCTCGGCGTCGACGGTTCGGTCGCGGCGTTGAGTTGCCCGATCGGCGCCTATGGATCGGCTGGAGTGGCTTGGTTCCGACGACCACAAACGGCGGCGACTCTATGGGCCTTCGATCCGAGCGGGAAAGGATCAGGGGACGCCAAAGACGTCGAAGAGCACTGCACGATTCGGGAAGGGCTCGCGGAACCGTGGTCGCCGCTTGACCACGCCACCGCGAGGCGCGTCGGTCTGCGTCTTGAACGCGCGTTCTCCTTGCGGGCTATGGACCGCCGACCGAATGAGGATCGGTTGCGCGCCTTCGCCATGGCGAGCGCGGAGTGGTTCTTCGAAATCGACGCCGACGGGCGCATCACGTTCATTTCCGAAGGCGCGCGCGAGATCTTTGGTCCAAAAGCGTTGATCTGGGCGCGCATCGGCGAGCCGATCGACGCGATGTTGGAGTTTTTCGACGCTCGGTCCCGGTTCGTGGCCGGCCGCGCCTTGTTCGAGGGGCATGTTCGTCGCGACCTGATCGTCCGATTGCGTACGCCATCTGGCGGCGATCGCCGCCTGAGGCTCGGCCTAAGACCGTCTTTTGACAATGAAGGGCGGTTTGCGGGCTGTCGCGGGGCCGTGACCGATGTCACCACCCAAGAGCGCAACGCCGAACAGCTCCGCCTCTTGAAAGCCGCGGTCGACGCCAGCGGCGACGCGATCTTGATCACCGATGCGAGCACGGAAGGCGACCGCCCCCATGTGGTGTACGCAAACGAGATGTTTTGCGCGCAAACCGGCTACGCGTTGGAAGAGGTGATCGGACGCAACCCTAAATTTCTGCGCGGACCGGAAACCGAACATCAAGCGGAGAAACGTCTCGCAGTCGCCACCCATCGCGGCGAGCCGGCGACGGTCACGATCACCAACTACAAAAAGTCAGGTGATCCGTTTCGCAACTCCGTGTCGATCACGCCGGTGCGTGACGAGAACGGCCATGTGGCGCACTTTGTCTCGGTCCAGCGCGACGTCACCGAGAGCGAACTCGCCGCCCGCGAACTGCGCGCCAATGAAGAGAGGCTTCAACACACCTTGGAGGCGGCCGGCGACGGCGTTTGGGATTGGAGTTTCGGCCTTCGTGAAATGTACTGGTCGACTCGGGTCTTCGAAATCTTGGGGCTCGATCCGGCGACCTTTCGGCCCACGGTGCGCGCCGTGCGCCGGCGCATCCATCCGGACGATCGGAGCGGCGTGCGCCGCACGGTTTGCGAGCACCTGCGATCGGGCGCGCCGTTCTCCATCGAGTTTCGAATAGAGAGCGGCGGCGGCCAACTCATTTGGGTTGCTGCTCACGGCAAACCGCTCCAGGAAAACACGGACAAGCGTCCGCGCGTCATCGGCCGCCTCAGCGGCATCGAAGACCAAGTCATGACGCGACGTCGGATCGCGCGGGTCGAACGCGCGGCGAGTATCGGTTTCTGGCGAGTTAATCTCTATCAGAAGACGGAACTGCAATTGTCTTCCGAAGCGTTTCGGATCTTAGATCTGGAAGAAACGCCGCAAAATCGGGTCAGCCTCTCAGATGTGGCGGGTCTCTTCGTCGACCAGGGCTCCATCGGCGAAAAGTTTCAAACGTCGATCCCTTCGGGCGAAACCTTTGAAACGCGCGAGCGCGTGCGTCGGCGCAACGGCGATGTCGCCCATGTCGTCATCCGCGGCGAGACGGAGTGTGATCCGAATGGGCGAACAACGTCGGCGTTCGGGATCATTCAAGACGTGACCGAGCAGATCCTCCAGGAAGAGCGCCTTCGCCAGGCGCAAAAAATGGAGACCGTCGGACGATTGGCGGGCGGCATGGCCCATGACTTCAACAATGTCTTGGGGGTCATTCTCGCCAACCTTGAGTTGCTGGAGCGCGGCGACATTGATGAAAACGCGGCCTCGCGCCTCGTCGCTGCGCTCGAGGCGGCGGAAAAGGGAGCCGAATTGACCCGGAGCCTGCTGGCCTTCTCGCGACGGCGGAGCCGCGAACCTGAAGACACGGACCTCGTCCAAGCGCTCGACGCGTTGACGCCCTTCCTACGCGGATTGCTTCCCGACCGCGTGGCCTTCTCCATCGTGTGTCCCGAATCTCCAGTCACGGTGCGTATGGATCCGAGCTTGTTTGACTCGGCCATTATGAACCTAGTGGCGAATGCGCGTGACGCTATGCCGAATGGCGGGACTTTAGAAATCGCTGTCGTGACGTCCGAGACGAAAGTGACGCTCACCGTCACCGATACCGGTTTCGGAATCGACGCAGACACGCTCGCCAAAGTCCGCGAGCCCTTCTTTACGACGAAGACGGCGGAGGGCGGCACCGGTCTGGGCTTGTCAATGGTTGAAAACTTCGCGGTCGAGAGCGGCGCGGTGTTCGAGTTGGAGAGTGCGGCGGGCCAGGGCGCCGTGGCCCGGCTTACCTTTGAGCGGCGTCTTCATGCGGATCTGCGCAAGTTGGAGCCTTCCGTCGCGCCGATGGAGCCGCAGTCGGCGAGCGAGCGCCTCTCCGACGTCACCGTGGTGCTGGTCGAAGACAATGAGGCGCTGCGCGAAGTGTTGAAGCATGACCTGGTCACCGTGGGCGCCTCCGTGCGCGACTACGATACGGCGGATGACGCCTTTCTCGCCGACGTCCGCGACGGATCGTTCGACATTCTGGTGACGGACGTCGATCTGCCAGGGCGCATGTCCGGCGTCGATTTGGCGCTCGCGGCGGCCGAGAAGGCGGATCCTCCGCCGGTCATCCTGATGTCCGGGCATCCGGACCAACGCGCTTTGGCGGAGAAACATATGCGCGGCTGGATGGTGTGGCTGACGAAGCCGTTCCGGGGATCTAAGCTCGTCGCCACGATCCACGAAGCCCTCGACGCCAAGCGCGACGGCCAGGTTCCGCACACGGATCAAACAGACCCCTATCGCCGCCAAACCGCGCGATAGGACCGAAGCCGACGATGAGCGGGGATGATCGTCAGCTTCGGTCCCAACCGCGTGAGCGGCGCGGCCGGGCGCTCCCCGGTGACCGCGCGGCCGTCTCGACTTGGGCGGCGCGAGGACGGCGGTTCCGCACACGCGGGCGTGAAAGACGTCGCGAATTGCGGGGGACCCACGGCGTCTTTCGAGAAAGAACCTAACGAAGTCGCGCGGCCGCCCCAATTCTTCGAAAGGGCGAAGATTTTACATCAATTGTATAGGTTTCGTCATTTTTTGAGGCCGCACGTTCAATTTGCCTACGGGGATCGGCGCATGGCGAGCCGGCGCGTCAGAACGTAGAACGCGGGCGTGAAGAGCAAGCCGAACAGGGTGACGCCCAACATCCCGAAGAAGACGGAGGTGCCCAAGGCCTGGCGCATCTCCGCCCCGGCCCCTTCCGCCAAGGCGAGCGGCACAACGCCGAGAATGAACGCCACGGAAGTCATGAGGATCGGCCGGAGCCGGATCGCCGCCGCGTCTTGGGCGGCCTCGAACCGGTTCTTGCCATCACGCTCCAGATTTCGGGCGAACTCCACGATGAGAATGGCGTTTTTCGAGGCGAGGCCAACCAGGACGATCAAGCCGATCTGAACGAGGATGTCGTTCGACATGCCGCGGAGGAGAACGCCGGCGATGGCGGAAAGCAGGCACATGGGCACGATCAGAATGACCGCAAGCGGCATGCTCCAGCTTTCATATTGAGCCGCGAGAACAAGGAAGACGAATACGACCGCCAGTGCGAAGACGAAGCCGGCCGTATTGCCGGCGCGTTTCTGCTGGAAGGCCAGTTCGGTCCATTCGTAGCCCATTCCTAGGGGCAGGACGTTCGCCGCCAGGCGCTCCATTCGGGCGAGGGCCTGGCCGGAGGACGTTCCCGGCAGCGTGTCTCCTTGAACTTCCGCGGCGGGATAAAGGTTATGGCGCGGCGCGCGCTGCGGCCCGGTGGTCGTGGAGAAACGCGCCACGGAGCCGATCGGAACCATGTCCCCGTCATTGTTGCGCGTGCGGAGCCGAGCCACGTCGTCCGGCGTCTGGCGGAAAGGCGCGTCCGCTTGGGCCGTGACGCGATATGTGCGTCCGAGATAGTTGAAATCATTGACGAAAGACGAGCCTAGATAGACCTCAAGCGTCTCGAAGACGCGCTCGGGCGGCACGCCGAGCTTCTCCGCTTTGACGAGATCGATGTCCGCATAGAGCTGGGGCGTGGAGGTTTCGAACAGCGTAAAGACGGACACCAGCCCCGGAATCTGATTGGCTTGCCCCGCCAATTGAAAGGCGGTTTGCGCCAGGGCGTCCCAGCCCAAGGCGCCGCGATCCTGCAGCATCATCTTAAAACCGCCGCCCGTTCCGACGCCGCGCACGGGCGGCGGCGGAATGACGATCACGAACGCGTCTTCATATCCGGCCACCGCCTGCCGGGCCTGATCCAAGATTCCTTGATAGGTGACGCCCAAACGTTTGCGATCTTCAAAGTCGTCCAAGGGGAGGAAAATCGCGCCGGCGTTGGAGGCGTTCGTGAAGGTGGCCCCGCTGAAGCCGGCGAAGGCGGCCGCATTCTTGACGCCGTCAATTTCGAGAAAGTCGTCGATGGCGCGTCGGACCACCTTGTCGGTGCGGTCGAGGGCGGCCCCTGGGGGCAATTGGATCGATGCGATCAAATAGCCCTGGTCTTGGGACGGAATGAAGCCGCCGGGCGTGCGCCAAAACAAGAACGCCGCCAAGAGGATCAAGGCCGCGTAAACGGTCAAGGTGATCCCGCCATGTCGGATCGAATGGCCGGTCAAGCCGGAATAGCCCATTGATAGGCGTTCGAAACCCGTGTTGAAGCGTCGGAAAAACGAGTCCAGCGCACGCGCGGCCGGATTGGCGGCGGGCTTGTCCGATCTCGGCTTTAGGAAGATCGCGGCCATGGCCGGCGACAATGACAGCGACACCAGGGTGGAGATGGCGGTCGACGTGGCGATGGTGATGGCGAATTGGCGATAGAATTGGCCGGAGATGCCGCCGATCAATGCGGCCGGGATGAACACCGCCGCCAACACGAGGGAGGTGGCGACGAGCGCTGAACCGACATCGTCGATCGTCGCATGCGCCGCCTCGCGCGGACTTTTCCCGTTCTCAATGTTCCGTTCGGCGTTTTCGACCACCACGATGGCGTCGTCGACGACGCCGCCGATCGCCAAAACCTATCCAAACAGCGAGAGATTGTTGATGGAGCCGCCGAGCAGCAGCATGACCGCGAAGGTGCCGATCAGCGAAACCGGGATGGCGACGATCGGAATGATGGCCGCCCGCCAGGACTGCAGGAAAATCACGACCACAAGGACGACCAAGAGCGTCGCCTCAATCATGGTGCGTTGCACCTCGGCGATGGACTGAGAGATGAACTCGGTCGGGTTGTAGGCGACGTTATAGGCGAGGCCCGAGGGGAAGGCCTTCGAGAGCTCGTCCATGGCCGTGAGGACTTCGTTCGCCGTCGTCAACGCGTTGGAGCCCGGCCTTTGGAACACCCCGAGCGCAACGGCCTGGCGGCGATCCAGATAGGCGTTTGTGGAGTAATCCACCGCCCCCAGCTCCACGCGGGCGACGTCGCGCAAGCGCACGATACGTCCCTCAGCGTCCGCGGCGACGATGATGTTCTCGAACTGCGCCGGATCGTCGAGTCGCCCTTGGGTTTGGACGCTGGTTTGAAACGCGATGGGGCCTTCCGTCGGAGGTTGGTTCAACACCCCGCCGGCGACCTGGACGTTCTGGGCGCGCATGGCCGAGACGATGTCGCCGGCGGTGAGATTGCGCGCCGCGGCTTGATCGGGATCGATCCACACCCGCATGGAGTAATCACGGGCTCCGAAGATTTGGATGTTGCCGACGCCGTCGATACGTAAGAGTTGATCGCGGATCTGCAGCAGCGCGTAGTTCGAAACATAGAGCTGGCTGCGGGACCCGTCCGGCGAATTCATGTGGATGACCATCATGAGATCCGGCGAGTTCTTCGTCGTCGTGAGCCCTAAGCGGCGGACCTCTTCAGGAAGGCGCGGCTCCGCAATGGCGACGCGGTTTTGAACCAGCACCTGGGCGGTGTCGAGATCGGCGCCGGTTTCGAACGTGACTTGGAGGGACAGGAGACCGTCCGCAGTCGATTGCGAGGTCATGTAAAGCATGCCCTCGACGCCGTAGATCTCTTGTTCGAGCGGCGTGGCCACGGGTTCGGCGACGGTTTTGGCCGTGGCGCCAGGATAGGATGCGGTCACCTGGATCGTCGGGGGCGCGACCTCCGGATACTGGGCGACCGGCAATTGGGTGAACGCCAAGGCGCCGAGAATGGTGATGATGATCGAAATCACCACCGCGAAAATCGGGCGGTCGATCAGAAAGTGAGAAAAGCCCATCAAAGGTCTCCGGGGCGCGCCTCAGCCTTCGGCCGCATCGAGCGAACGCTCTTCCGGAGCGATCTCCGCGCCGGGCCGCACACGGTGAAGCGCCCCGACCACCAGGCGACTATCCGGCGAAAGCCCGGAGCGAACGACGCGCAAACCGTCGATGATCGGTCCCAGCTCCACATAGGCGCGCGAGGCGACATTCGCGTCATCCAACCGCCACACGAACTTCTCCGATTGGTCCGTGCCGACGGCGGCGTCCGGGATCAGAAGGGTCGGCTTCACAGGGCCGGCGAGAAGACGAAGACGCCCGAACATGCCGGGTAAAAGTACGAAATCCGGATTGTCCAAAATGGCGCGGCCGACAATCGTGCCGGTGCTTGGATCGATCCGATTGTCCACGAAGTTCATCTGCCCCTTGTGGTCGAACCCGTCTTCATCCGCGAGCTTCACCTCGACCGGATTCGACGCGTCTCTGGAGCTCGGTCGCTCGCCGCGTCCCGCGAGGCGAACATATTTGAGATAATCCGCCTCGCTGGCGTCGAACACGAAATGGATGGGGTGGAGAGAGACGATCCGCGTGAGCAGCGTGGCGCTCTCGGCGCCGCCCGTCACCAAATTTCCCACATTGACGAAATGGTTGGAGATGCGGCCGCGGATCGGCGCGCGCACTTCGGTGAACTCCAAGTTGAGTTCCGCCTGCCGCGCCGACGCCTCTGCGCTGGCCAAGGCGGCCGCGGCCTCGTTGCGCTGCTCGGTGCGCTCGTCGAGTTGTTCGGCGGAGAAGGCCGGAGAGTTCCGAAGGTTCTCGACTCGCTTGAGCTGCAGCTCCGCGAGATTCAATTGCGCGCGCGCGCGTCCGATCTCCGCCCGGGCCTGCGCCAGCGCCGCTTCAAAGGGCCTCGGGTCGATCACGAACAACAAATCGTCCGCTTCGACGATCGCGCCGTCGTCGAAATGGATGGAATCCAGATAGCCAGAAACGCGCGCGCGAATCTCAACGCTGCGCACCGCTTCAAAGCGCCCCGTATACTCGTCCCATTCCTGGACGTCGCGCACGAGCGGACGTGCGACGGGCGCGGGCGTCGGTCCCTGGGGGCCGCCGCCGGGCGTCGGCGGTTCGCAGGCCGCCAAAGCGACGCACGCCGCGACGATTGCGGCACGAATTCCAATCATGGCGCGCCCTCCTGGGCGTGGGCCGCACAGTCGCGGCCGCAACGCGCGCTCGCCATGCGCCATGTCGACGCGTTTACATTTTGGGGTCGAGTTCGGCCGGTTTCAGGCGATCCGAGCCGTAACAGCCCAACACGCGCAGCGACCGGGCGTTCGCCTCGAGGCTGACAAGGGCGCGGCGGACGCGGGGTTCGTCTTCATGCCCCTCGAAATCGACGAAGAACATCTCCTCCCACGGATTGCCCGGGATCGGTCGGGACTCGAGTTTCGTCATGTTGATCCGTTCGCTGTGGAAGGCGCCCAGCGCCTCCATCAACGAGCCCGGCTGGTCCATGGTCGAGAAAATCAACGACATCTTGCACGGCAAATGCTCGCTCGGCGGCGTCGCGTCGAGCGACATGGCGATGAAGCGCGTATAGTTCTCCGCATGATCCGACGCGTCGCGCGCTAGGATGGTCAGGCCGAAGAGCCGGGCGCCGTCCGCGCCGGCGATCGCAGCGGCGTCTTCCCCTTCCTCCATGGCGCGCTCCAGCGCGCGCGTGGTGCTCGTCGCCAGATGCGCGGTCAGACTTGGATGCTTGTCGAAGAAGCGTCGGCACTGGGCCAAGGCCTGCGGGTGCCCATAGACGCGGGAGACTTGGCTGATCTCCTGGGCTTTGCCGACCAGGCAATGCTCGACCTTGTAGTGGTGCTCGCCGACGATCCGAAGGGAGGAGTCCAACAGGTGGTCGTAAACCTCGCCGATCCCGCCAGTGGTGGTGTTCTCGATCGGCACGACGCCGTATATGGCGCCTTGGTTTTCAACGGCGCGGAACACCGCGGCGAAGTCGCGGCATGGGACCGGTTGGATGGCCTCATATCGATCGGCGAAATGGGCGTGGGCCGCGAAATGGCTGTAGGAGCCCGGGCCGCCGAGATAGGCGACAGTCGTCTCCCGGACGGTGGCGTCGTCCGCGCGCGCATCAAGATGGGCGCGCTGGCCGCGCAGGGACTCATCGATCATCAATTGCATCAATCGCTCGATGAAACGCGCGGACAATCCCAGATCGCGCCCGCGCGCCACCGCGCGCTCGATCACCTCGCGCTCGCGCGCCTCGTCGCGTACGGAGGCGCCTTCCGCCGCCTTCGCCGCCGCAATCCGCGGCGTCAGGCGACGCCGTTCGGCCGCCAAGTCGAGGAGCTTCGCGTCCAGATCGTCGATCGTGTCGCGCAACGTTTGGCGATCCGCCGCGTCCGTCATGTCATGTCCCCTTCGGCCCTCGGGCGCGCCGCATCGCAAAACGGTGTTTCGCGACGCAACATGTTCGTGATTAGATTGCGGCGCGCGGGATCGAGCGTCAATCGAAGGCGTGATCGCTGCGGACTTGAAGGAGCCTTAGGATGGATATGAACGGTTGGACCCCGGATTCGTGGCGCGAATCGCCGGCGAAACACATACCGGAGGACTATCCGGACGCCGGCGCCGTGGCCGAGGTCGAGCATGAATTGACGCGCCGTCCGCCTTTGGTCTTTGCCGGCGAGACCCGCGCCTTGAAAGCGAAACTGGCGGACGCGGCGGAAGGGCGCGCCTTTCTGCTGCAAGGCGGCGATTGCGCGGAATCGTTTGCGGAGTTTCATCCGGACAATGTCCGCGACATGTTCCGCGTCTTGATGCAAATGGCGGTCGTGCTCACCTATGCGGGCGGCAAGCCGGTCATCAAGGTCGGACGCATCGCTGGGCAGTTCGCCAAGCCTCGCTCAAGCCCCATTGAGGAGCGCGACGGCGTGACCTTGCCGTCCTATCGGGGCGACTCGATCAACGATATGGCGTTCACCCCGGAAGCTCGGACGCCCAATCCGCGCCGGCTCTTGCAAGCCTATGACCAGTCCGCCGCGACATTGAACCTGCTGCGCGCTCTGGCGAGCGGCGGCTATGCGGGCCTCGATCAGGCGCATAGCTGGATGTTGAATTTCGTCGCCGACAGTCCGCGCCGCGCCGAATATGCGCGCATCGCCGATCGGATCTCCGACAGCCTTCGGTTTTTGGAGGCCTGCGGCGTGTCCCTGAAAGATCTGCAAACCCTCCGGCAGGTGGATTTCTTCACAAGTCACGAAGCGCTCTTGCTCAATTTTGAGCAGGCTTTGACGCGCCGCGACTCCCAGTCGGGCGATTGGTACGCCGGTTCCGCGCATATGATCTGGATTGGCGACCGCACCCGCCAGCCGGACGGGGCCCATGTCCAGTATTGCCGTGGGGTGGAAAACCCGATCGGGGTCAAATGCGGACCGTCCTTGGATCCAGACGACCTCCTCCGCCTTCTCGACGTGCTCAATCCGCATGATGAGCCAGGGCGGATCGTGCTGATCGCGCGTTTCGGCGCGGACAAGGCGGCGGAGGGCTTGCCGCCGCTGTTGCGCAAAGTGAAGGCGCATGGCCGGAAAGTGGTGTGGTCGTGCGATCCC
>CAYPOX010000058.1:0-15074 GCA_964412525.1 uncultured Caulobacterales bacterium | reverse complement strand
ACGCCGAAGGGCGCACGGAGGGTGGGGGCGGCGGCTTCGACTTTGCGGAGGGCGTCGGCCCGGACGGGGAAAGCGCGACGGCGACGATCAAATTGGACCAGGGGCTTCGCTTTCGTGGCGATCGGGTCGGCGCGGCGCTTCGCTCGACCGTCACGCTTGGCGCGGATGCGCTGGGCGCGACGGTCAACGAATTCGGCGCCGACGGGCGTTTCGCGGCGTGGCTGACCCAGGCGCAGGCGGCCTGGCGTCCCTTTCGCCACAAGGCGCTTGCGGACGTGACCTTGATCGCCCGCGGCGACGCCCAGTTCACCACCTCACGTCTCTTGCCCATCGAGCGTTACACGGTGGGCGGCGTGTTTTCCGTCCGCGGCTACCGTCAGAACACATTGGTGCGCGACATCGGATGGGCCGCCTCCTTCGAGGCGCGCCGGCCGATCGCGCGTTTCGGCGTGCCTGGCCTCGTTTCGAAGGCGAAGGCCGGGCCGTTGGAGGCCGCCGCATTTGTCGATTTCGGCGCCGCTTGGAATGTGGACGCTCCCGGCGTCGGGCGAGACGCGCTCGGTTCGGTCGGCGTGGCGTTGGCCTGGCGCCCGACCGCTTGGCTGTCCGCGGACGTCGCATATGCATACGCTTTTAAGCCCAGTCCGGCGGACTTTGACGCGGTTCAAGATCGCGGGATCCATGTGCGTTTGGCTTTAGATCCGATCGCGGCCGCCCGTCATTGGTCTTCCAGTCGTGGCGGAGCGGACACCGGCCGGTAACCAGATCTCAATAGACACCCATCGATCCTTATGTTGATGAAAGTGGTCTGAAAAGGTTCTCCGCTATGGACTGCACCGCATTCAACTGCGCTTTCGACGATCTTTGGGCTATGGCGCATGCCAGTCTTTACGACCTGACACATTTTGCGCGGATCGTGGACGCGGACGATCCGGATGATGTGATGGAGCTTGAGACGCGTTTGATGGACCATCTCGCGCTCTTGCATCAATTCGGCGCCTTGTCCGCGGCCCCCGCCGCGGTTTCGGGCGTCGGCGTCCGGCATGCGCGTCGGCCCCTTGAGGCCGCGGCCGTGTAGCGAGCCCGCCCTGCGACCGGCCCGTCGCCGCCGGACGCTTGGGGGCGCGACAGGTCTTCTCGAAGCCTTCGGTTGTGGTTCGCCCTCGACCTCGTCAGGGTGTGCTGCAACGCAACACGACTGAAGGCTTATGTGCGGCATTGCAGGAATAGTGAGTCGAGACGACGGCGCGCCGTCATTGGACGCTTTGGCGCGGATGCGCGCGAGCCTCTCCCCGCGCGGGCCCGACGGCCAGGGCGCGTTCGCCCATGGCGGCGTCGCCCTCGGGCATCGGCGGTTGAAGATCATCGATCTGTCCGAAGCTGGGCGCCAACCCATGGAGGATCCCGAACTCGGGCTTTCGATCGCCTTCAATGGCTGCATCTACAATCATAAGGAGCTGCGCGCCGAATTGGAGGCGAAGGGCCGACGCTTCTTCTCCACCTCCGATACCGAAGTGATCCTCAAAGCGTTCCACGAATGGGGCGAGGATTGCGTTCACAGGCTCCAGGGCATGTTCGCGTTCGCGATCGTCGAGCGGGACAGCGGGCGCGTAACGCTCGCGCGTGATCGCCTGGGCATCAAGCCGCTCTATTGGGCGGAGGTCGACGGCGAATTCCGCTTCGCCTCCACCTTGCCGGCGATCCTCGCGGGCGGCGGGGTGGATACGTCCATCGATCCGGTGGCGTTGAATTTCTACATGAATTTCCACGCGGTCGTGCCGCCGCCTTGGACCATCTTAAAGGGTGTTCGGAAGCTTCCGCCGGCCACTGTCATGACGATCGCTCCGGACGGCGCGCGCCAGGAGCGCGTCTATTGGCGTTTGTCCTTCGCGCCCCATGCGGGCGATGACCGGCTGTCCGCCGATGATTGGCGGGCCATGACTCACGACATGCTTCGGACGGCCGTTCGCCGGCGGCTCGTCGCGGACGTTCCGGTCGGCGTTCTACTTTCCGGAGGCGTCGATTCGAGCCTGATCGTCGGGCTGTTGGCGGAAGAGGGGCAGACTGGCCTCAAGACGTTCTCGGTCGGTTTCGAAAGCGTCGGCGGCGAGGAGGGCGATGAGTTTCGCTTTTCCGACATCATCGCCCGGCGTTTCAAGACCGATCATCGCCAGATCCGGGTGAATTCGCGCACGCGGCTGCTTCCGGAGCTTCCCGCTTGCGTCCGCGCGATGGCCGAACCGATGGTGAGCCATGACGTGATCGGGTTCTTTTTGTTGTCGGAAGAGGTCGCGAAGCATGTCAAGGTCGTGCAATCCGGTCAAGGGGCCGACGAGGTGTTCGCCGGCTATCATTGGTATCCGCCCCTATCGGCGACGAATAACGCGGTCGACGCCTATTTGCAGGGGTTCCGAGACCGAAGCCATAGCGAACTCGCCGGCGTGCTGACGCCGGAATTCCGCACCGACGACCATGCCGGAGACTTCGTCGCCGCCCAATTCGCCGAGACAGATACGACAGACGACGTGGCGAAGGCGCTTAGTCTCGACACGCGGGTCATGCTCGTCGACGACCCGGTGAAGCGCGTCGACAATATGACGATGGCGTGGGGGCTCGAGGCGCGCGTGCCGTTTCTCGACCACGAGCTGGTCGAACTCGCCGCGCGTATCCCGTCGTCCCTCAAACTGGCCCAGCACGGCAAGGGAATCTTGAAAGACGTCGCACGAGACGTGATTCCAAGCGAGGTGATCGATCGGCCGAAGGGCTATTTTCCGGTTCCCGCGCTCAAATATCTGGAAGGCGACGTTCTCGCCTTCGTGCGCGACGTGCTGGATGCGCCGGCCGCCCGTGACCGCGGCGTGTTCGAACGGAGCCATGTGGACGCACTGCTCAATGCGCCGAACGACCACATCACCAATCTGGGCGGATCGAAACTTTGGCAGATCGCCCTTCTCGAACTCTGGCTCCAGGAGCGGGGCGTTTGAGCGCCGCCGACGATAAGGAGGGCTCCGAAGTCGGCCCCAAGGCGCGGCGCACCGATCCGCGCGTGCGAGACGCGCGTTTGCTGCCGAAGGAAGCGCTCCGCGGCCGGCCTCGCAAATCTGCGATCGTGGATTGCGGTTGGGGTCGGCTCCTGTTTGGCCAAACCTTCGACGACGTGCACGCGCTCGTCGCGGAGCTGACCCAAGAGAAGCCGGACCAAAGGGACATCGCCGTCTATGTCCAGGATCCGCATGTGGCCGTGCGCCTGGCCCCCGACCGGATCTTTCTCGATCCGTCGCATATCTACCGACTATGGCTGCAGCATTATCGGCCCTCTCGTGAGACGCCTCCGGGCTTCATCGTCCGCCAGGCGCAGGGCGACGACGAAGCGGCCGCGATCAATCGTGTTTACGCGCGCTGCGGCATGGTCGAGACGACACAGGCCTTTTTGCGCCAGGCCGCCCCGTCCCGATTGGTCACCGTCTTCGTGGCGGAGGAGGCGGGGACGGGCGCGATCCTCGGCGTCGTCATGGGCGTGGATCACGTGCGCGCCTTTGAAGATCCGGAAAACGGCTCGAGCCTTTGGTCGCTCGCCGTCGATCCGGGCTCGTCCGCGCCGCGGGTCGGCGAGATGTTGACCCGCCGACTGGCGGAGCACTTTCAGGCGCGCAGCCGCGCTTTCATGGACCTGTCAGTGATGCATGACAACGCCGCGGCCATCGCGCTGTATGAGCGCTTGGGCTTTCAGCGCGCACATACCTTTACGCTGAAGTACAAAAATCCTCTCAATGAGAGCCTCTACATCGCCGAGGCCCCGTCCGGCGAACTCAATCCCTACGCCACGATCATCATTGACGAGGCGCGCCGCCGGGGCATCGTGGTCGACATTCTCGACGAGCAAGCGAATGTGTTCGAGTTGGCCCATGGGGCGCGCCGCATCCGCTGCCGGGAATCGCTGAGCGACCTGACCTCCGGCGTGGCCTCGGAGACCTGCCGGGACAAAGCTCTGACCATGCGGTTGTTGCGAAAGGCCGGTCTGGAAACCCCCGAGCAGGTCGACGACGTCGACGAGGCGGTGACGCTCCTGTCGCGATGCGGTTCGGTCGTCGTGAAGCCGGCGGACGGCGAGGGCGGGGCGGGCGTCGCCGTCGATCTTCGCAGCGAAGGCGAGCTCGTGGCCGCCATCAGCCAGGCTCGGGCCATTTCCTCGCGTGTGTTGGTCGAAACCTTTCACCCGGGCAAGGATCTTCGGATCGTAGTGATCGGCGAGGAGGCCGTGGCCTGCGCCGTGCGCAAGCCGCCCACCATACGCGGCGACGGACGGACCCATATGCGCGCCTTGATCGAGCGTCAGAGCCGCCGGCGCGCGGCGGCCACCCAAGGCGAAAGCCGCATTCCGATCGATACGGAGACGGAGCGTTGCTTGGGGGCGCAGGGTTACTCGCTCGACGACGTGCCCGCGCTCGGCGCCGAGGTGCTGGTGCGGCGCACGGCCAATCTTCATACGGGCGGCGTTCTTCACGACGTGACGGACGACGTGCACGAGGATCTGAAGGAGGCCGCATTGAAAGCGGCGCGCACGCTCGACATTCCTGTGGCGGGCGTCGACCTTCTGGCGCCGGACGTCACAAAGTCGGACTATGTCATCATTGAAGTGAATGAGCGGCCGGGCTTGGCCAATCACGAGCCTCGACCGACCGCATCGAAGTTTATTGACCTTCTGTTTCCGCTGACCGTGAGGCGACGATGACCAATACACTTGCGCAGGAGACCGGCCCAAGCGGCCCGGCGAAGATCGCGGTGTCCGAAGACCGCATTTTGGACATCCTCAAGGATTTGCTGGCTATTCCAAGCCCGGTGGGACTGACGGATGCGATCGTCCACCATGTCTGCGGGTTCATTGGCGAGTTGGGCCTGTCTACCGAATTGACGCGCCGAGGCGCGATCCGCATGCGCTGGCCGGGTCGTGCCCAGGGACCGGGGCGGGCCGTGGTCGGACACTTGGACACCTTGGGCGGCCAGGTCGTGGCGCTCAAGGACAATGGTCGCTTGAGCATTCGTCCGATCGGCACATGGTCCGCCCGCAACGCCGAGGGCGGCCGCGTGACGATCTTTTCCGACGGCGGTCAGTCGCGCGGTCAGATCCTCCCCCTGAAAGCTTCCGGCCACGCCTATGACGAGGAGATCGACACCGCGCCGATCGGGTGGGAGCATGTGGAGGTCCGGGTCGATCGAGACGTGCGCAGCAAGGCGGATCTGGAGGCGGCGGGCTTCGCGGTCGGCGACATGGTCGCCAATGACACGGGCTATGAAGTGAATCACGGCTTCGTCATCGCGCGCCATTTGGACAACAAGGCGGGCTCGGCCGCGATGCTGGCGGCGCTTGAAGCCATGGTGAAGGCCGGCGCTACGCCGCTCCTGGACACCTCCTTCCTGTTCACGATCTCCGAAGAGGTGGGCTCTGGTGCGTCGGCGGTTCTCCATGGGGAGATCGCCGAACTCTTGGCGGTGGACAATGGCGTCGTTGCGCCGACGCAGAACAGCCAGGAATTCGGCGCCACGATCGCCATGGGCGATATGACCGGGCCGTTCGACTATCACCTGACCCACCACATGATTAACTTGGCGCGTGTGGCGGACATCGCCCATCAACGCGACGTCTTCCGTTATTACCGCTGCGATGCGGCCTCCGCCATTGAGGCCGGAGCGGACATCCGCACCGCGTTGCTCGCCTTTGGAGTGGACGCGAGCCACGGCTATGAGCGCACCCATGCGGACGCGCTGCGCTCCGTCGCAGAGTTAATCACCGCTTATGTGCTGTCTGGCCCGGCCGTGCGCCGTGACCGCGCGGAGCTCGCCACGATCGAGGGATTCCCGCACCAGCCCATGGGCCGCTACGAGAATCCCGGCCGCTCGCCCGTGGACCCGACGCCCAGAAAGGACGGCGTTTAGGGGCGGGAGATCCGCGGATCGCGAACGGAATGAAAGCAACCGCAAGCCTCGAACAAAACCGAGCACGGGATTGTCAGATTGTAGTGCAAACCGTCGCTTCGCAGAACTCCATGCAGTTGAGAGCGCCCGTTGCGTCCTCGCGCCGGAAGGCTGAGCCACATTGAGCTTCAGAAGCGAGGGTTTTCTGGGCTATTTCGTTCAATTCCTTCAACAGCCAGCGCCGGAGGCCGCGGCCCCATTAGACCCTCGACCCGCCTTGGACTAACGTTCACGTTGAATCGATCCGTCAGGCCAGGACGCAAGCCGGCCTTGATCGCGTCAGAGGAAAAATGAGACAGATCACTTACTTTTGGATCGCCGCATCCGCGGCGTTCATCTTGCGTGTGTGCCCAGCAATCGCGCAAGCAGATACTTGGCCCCGTGAGGTCGAGGACATGGGCGGCGCGCGGGTGACGCTCTACCAGCCTCAGATCGAGCGGTGGGAGGATTTCACCACATTGCAGTTTCGGCTGGCTGCCGTTTTCGTCTCGCCCGATCACGATCACCCGTTGCCGGCTTCGTTGCGCATCGAGGCGTCGACGACGACGGACGTCGATGCGCGCACTGTGACGGCCCATGACATGAAACTGCTGGCGTTCAGCGTGGCGGGCGCAGACGACGCCATGACCCGACAATTGGAAGCAGGTCTTATCGCCTATATGTCCGGCAAGACCCAGACGGTCTCGCTCGACACCATGTTGGCGCATTTCGAAACCGCCGACGAACAAGAACGTCCCGAGTTCGCCGCTGCGGCGACTGGAAATTTGCCGCAAACGGATGAATTGGCGGGACAACCTCCGGAAATCTTCATCAGCACCACGCCGTCCATTTTGGTCATGTTCGACGGCGAGCCGATTTTTGTCGAGATCGAAGAGACGGAGCTTGAATTCGCCGTCAACACGAATTGGGACGTCTTTCGCCACTCGGACACGTCGACCGTCTATCTGCGTGTGGAGGACGCATGGTTGGAAGCGACGGACGCGACCGGCCCGTGGGCGCCGGCGATGGCGTTGCCGGACGACTTTTCCTCTCTACCGGAAACGGCGAGTTTTGAGCCCGTCCGCACGCACGTTCCGGGTCGAACGATGTCGCCGGATACAATGCCCCAGGTCTTTGTGAGCAAACGACAGGCGGAACTCATCGTGCTTGACGGTCAGCCTATCGGGGAAGCCATCCCGGAAACCGATCTGCTGTGGATCACGAACACGGACAGCGACCTGTTCCGCAGCAAGCAAAACAACGATTACTACTTTCTGGTCTCTGGGCGATGGTTCCGCGCGCCGATTTTGGCGGGACCTTGGTCGCCCGCGAGCAGCGACCTTCCCGAGACATTTGCGGCGATCCCCGTGGATCATCCGAAGGCCAGCGTTCGGGTGTCCGTGCCGGGAACGCCAGAGGCGGACGAGGCGGTGATGCTCGCCACCATTCCGCAGAAGGCCGAAATACGCCGGGATGAGGCCGCCGTTGAGGTGCGTTATGACGGGGATCCTGACTTTCAGAAGGTTGATGGGACCACCGTCTACTACGCCGCGAACACGGCCTTTGACGTCTTTCGCGTCGGTCCAAGCTACTATGTTTGCTTCAACGGCGTGTGGTTCGTCTCCAACGCGCCCGAGGGGCCGTGGGAAGTGACCGACTTTGTGCCGGCGTCGATCTACAATATTCCGCCGTCCAATCCGAAGCACCACGTGACTTATGTCCGTGTGTACGATTCGACGCCCGACGTCGTGGTGGTGGGCTATACGCAGGGCTATACAGGCGTCTACGTTTCGAACGGAGCCGTGGTGTACGGGACGGGTTGGTATTATCCGCCATACGTCTATTACCCGGCCTACGGCTATCCTGTGTACCGCGCCTATCCCTACAGTTACGGCGTGGCGGCCTATTATAATCCATATACCTATAGCTATGCGCGGGGCGCCGCCGTCTATGGGCCCTATGGCGGCGCGGGTTGGGGAAGCGCGTACAACCCGGCGACGGGCACATATTCGCGAGGCGTCGCCGCATGGGGGCCATACGAAGCCGGCTATGCGCGTCAAGCGTACAACCCCTCCACCGACACCTACGGCGCGATCTATCAACGGTCCAATGCCTATGCGAGTTGGGGCGAATCGGTCATCTCCCGCGGAGACGAATGGGTCCGAACGGCGAACTATTCTGACTCACGGGGCTCCGCGGCGGGCATCGAAACCTCGCAAGGCGGACAAGCCGGCGCCGTCGCAACCGACCAAGGCACGGCCTATGCAGGCAAAGACGCCGACAACAATCTCTATGCGGGGAAGGACGGCAATGTGTACCGGCGCAGCGACGAGGGTTGGTCGACCTATAATGACGGCGACTGGCAGTCCGTCGATCAAACGGCGGTGAGTGAACGGGCGCAATCCTTGCAAGGATCTGCGGATCGCGATTGGTCCGCCTTGTCCGGACAGACGTTCGATGGGTTGGATCGGGACTTGCAAGCGCGTGACAGCGCCGTTTCGCGCTCGCTGGATCGCGAACGTTGGATGAACAACCGGCAGTCACGATCATCGACTCGAGGTTCGCGGCCGCGCCGTCGTTGATCCTCGCCCGTATCAGCGCGTGCACGTGAAGGCCATCGTCTTCAACCGCGGTGCGCTCGTCGATGCGGGCGCGGCGGTTTGCGCGCGCCGCAAAGCCTTGGCGGGGGCCGGGCGCATATCGCGCCCCCCAAATCCCCCCCGTTTTGGGGGTATGTTCTTGACACGTTCCGCTTTTTGGCGGGTCAAGAAGTTCAGAAATGTAGAGGAAAGCTGGTGCCCCGGGAGAGAATTGAACTCTCGGCCTCACCCTTACCAAGGGTGCGCTCTACCACTGAGCTACCAGGGCGCGCCGTGGCCTCTATGGCAAGGAACGCCCCCCCGTTCAAGCCGCCCAGCACAGACCGCCCGGCGCCGTCCTTGCGGTGGCTCCGCCGCTTGGGATTGTGTAAAGGAACGTGGACAGCCGCTGGGGGCGGCGTGGACGCAGGATGAGGGGCCGGCGTGACGAAGCGCATCCGCTTCGGGGATTTCATGCAAGAGGTGTGCGTTCATGAGCACGCCTTCAGCTATAACTATTTGGCCCCGCCCATTCTTCGCGACGAAAACGGTTGCGAACTGCCTTACCGTCCCGAGCGGGTGAAGCCCCGGCCGATCGACATGTGGCGACTTTTGGCCCCCTATTTTGGCGTGCGCCTGGCGGACCAATTGCGCGCCGTCGTCCCGCTGGCGGTCTATTTGGCGCTTTTCCAGCTTTTGATCCTAAGGCAAGGGGTCGAGGGGACGGCTTTCATCACGCTCGGACTGGTCGCGGTCATCGTCGGGCTGATGCTGTTCATGGAGGGGCTGAAGCTCGGCCTCATGCCCTTCGCCGAGACGATCGGCGACACCTTGCCGAAAAAGTCTCCCCTTTGGCTGGTGCTCACCATTGCGCTCTTACTTGGGATCGGCGTCACCTTCGCCGAACCGGCGATCGGCGCGCTGCAGCAGGCCGGCGCCCTCGTGGACGTCGCGAAGGCTCCTTATCTCTATGCGCTTCTCACCGAGTGGGCGGACCTTTTGGTCTTGGCCATCGGGGGAGGGGTGGGACTCGCCGCGGTCTTAGGCACGTTGCGTTTCCTCAATGGCTGGAGCTTGAAGCCCTATATCTACGCCGCCCTGACGCCGACCTTGTTGCTGACGGTGTGGTTCGCGTTCAATCCGGATTTGCGCACGGTTTTGGGCCTGGCTTGGGATTGCGGCGCGGTCACCACAGGGCCGGTCACGGTGCCGATCGTCCTATCGCTCGGCATCGGCATCGCTTCGGCCGCCGGCAAGGGCGACCAATCCCTATCCGGTTTCGGCATCGTGACGCTCGCCTCGCTGTTTCCGATCATCGCGGTGATGCTGCTGACGCTTTACGTGTCGTCGACCACCTCGCCGGAGGCGATTATCGCGGCCGCGGAATCCACGGCGGCCGTGGCCGACAGCGTGGAGCTCCCCTGGTGGCGCCGTTCGCCGGTTTCGGAGATCATCCTCGGCGTCCGGGCGATCGTGCCCCTGGTCTTGTTCTTGTTCCTTGTTTTCAAGGTCGTCCTGCGCGCCAAGCTGAAAGAGCCGGGCATCGTCTTTTACGGACTGTTTTTGAGTGTGATCGGCATGTGCGTCTTCAATGTGGGTCTGACCTATGGTCTGGCGGCCCTGGGCGCACAGGCGGGCGGCATGGCGCCGGCCGCATTCCAAGAGATCCCTCCCGCGCCGAATTCGCCCCTCTATCCCTATGTGGTGGGGATCCCGATCGCGATCGCCTTCGCTTGGGCGCTGGGTTTCGGCGCCACCTTAGCGGAGCCGGCGTTGAACGCGCTCGGCCTGACGGTGGAGAATCTCACAAGCGGCGCCTTTCGCAAAAAGACGCTGATGTACGCGGTGTCGATCGGAGTCGGCTTCGGCATTGCGCTCGGCATGTGCAAGATCGTGTTCAACATCCCCATCGCCTATCTGCTCATGCCGACCTATCTGGCCGGCGTCGTTCTGACCGTGTTTTCGACGGAGGAGTTTGTGAATGTGGCTTGGGACAGCGCGGGCGTGACGACCGGCCCGGTGACGGTGCCGCTGGTGTTGGCCATGGGGCTCGGCCTCGGCGCCGCGGTCTCGGCGGTCGAAGGCTTCGGCGTTCTCTCCATGGCCTCGATTTGCCCGATCCTTTCCGTCCTCATCACCGGCTTGATCGTGCGGGCCCAAGCGCGCAGCCGCGGCCTTGAAGCGGGATCGGTCAAAGCGGCGGGAGCGGCGTCGTGAGCGCGCGCGAGGTCGTCGTCCTCACCGATGTCGTGTTGATCACATGCATCGTCCAGCGTGGCGTCGCGGACCGCATCATTCAGGCAGCGCGCGATGCGGGGGCCCCCGGCGCGACCGTGCATTTCGCCAAAGGCATGGGGGTGCGCGAACGCCTGGGCATTTTGGGCGTGGCGGTGAACGTCGAGAAAGAAGTGATCAATGTGGTCGTGTCCACCGAACAGGTCGACCGCGTGTTTGAGCGGATGTTTCTCGCCGGCAATCTGGACACGCCGGGCCATGGGATCATGTTCACCACGCCCTTGGAAAAAGCCGCCACATTCGTGCCGGAGGATCTTCTCCAGAAGCTGGAGGCCGGTGGCCGCGCCGACAGCATGCGAACGCCCGGATAGAGCCGCATGGATCGCTTTCCTGAACAGAAACTCATCACCTGCATCACGCCGCGCGGCCAGGGGCCGGCCTTGATTCGGTGCTTGGTCGACGAGTTGGGCGTCGTCTCCGGAAACTTCTCGCCCGGACGCGGCGTCAGCGAACGCCAGGGCGCCTTCGCCCAAGAGGTGGACATCCTCACGGTGGTCGTTCCCACAGAACGCGCCGAAGAAGTGTTCGAATTCTTGTATCACCGAAGCGATCTCGATCATTCCTTGGGGCGGTTCATGTTCCAAAGCCCACTGAACGCGGCGACGACGTTCGCGCTTCCGGAATTGCCCGTCGAAGAATAGGCCCAAGGCCGAGTCAAATCGGACGAAACGGCCGGACGAAACGGGAGGACGTGCAACCATGACGCATTCCGGCCCGCTCGCCGGCGTGGCCCTAGCCGTGGCGCTGCTTTTTTTGGTCGCTGCGGCGGTCTCCGTGTTTTCGCGCGCGTTCA
The DNA here is from genome assembly GCA_964412525.1 of uncultured Caulobacterales bacterium. GTDB lineage: Bacteria > Pseudomonadota > Alphaproteobacteria > Caulobacterales > CAYPOX01 > CAYPOX01. The sequence goes on along the minus strand of CAYPOX010000058.1, from coordinate 3,455 downwards.
AACTGCCCTTCACCGTGATGCTTGTCCTGGCCGGCGTATCGCTGGCGCAGGCGGGCGAGGCCTTCGGCGTGGCGCTGTTCCGCATTCCATTGTCTGAAGAGGTCATCCTCTTCTTGTTCCTGCCGACGCTGATCTTTGAAGCCGCCTATCGCATCGAGTTTCCACGCCTGCGCGACAACGCTCTGGCGATCTTGCTTTTGGCCGTTCCCGGACTTTTGCTGTCGACGGCGGTCATCGGCGCTGCCGTGAATGTCGGGGCCGGTCTGCCGCTTTTGGCCGCGCTCCTTCTCGGCGCGGTCCTCAGCGCGACGGATCCGGTCGCCGTGATCGCGACCTTTCACCAATTGGGCGCGCCGAAGGATCTTCGCGTTCTGGTCGAAGGCGAAAGCCTATTCAACGACGCCACCGCCATCGTCACGGCGCAGATCTTGGTCGGCCTTTTGGCGGTCGGGTCGGTCACCGTCGGGGCGCTGGGCCATGGCGTCGTTGAGTTTCTGGTCGTGTTTTTCGGGGGATTGGGTGTGGGCGTCGCTTTGGCCTGCGCCGCCGGATGGGCGCTCGGCCGTTTGGAAGGGGAGCCGGCCGTCGAAATCTCGATCATGATCGCGCTCGCCTATCTCGCCTTCGTTCTGGCTGAGGCCTGGCTGCATGTGAGCGGGGTGATGGCGACCTTGGCCGCTGGATTGGTCATGGGCGGTTGGGGGCGCGCCAAGATCACGCCGGAGGCCGAACCTGCCGTGGAGCGGTTCTGGGATTTCGCAGCCTATGTCGCCAATGCGCTCATCTTCCTGCTCGTGGGGATCAATGTGGACTTCGCGGCGTTGAATCAGGAGATCGACGTGTTGCTGTGGGCGGTGGCCGGCATGTTGGTCGCGCGCGCTTTGGTGGTGTTCGGTTTGACGCCCTTGGCGTGCGCGACGAGCGGGGCGCCGCGCATCGGCCTTCCGACCAAAGCGGTGATGTATTGGGGCGGGCTGCGCGGCGCGGTGGCTCTGGCGGTCGCCTTGAGCCTTCAGAACGCGGCGTTTGGAGACCGTTTTTTGGCGGTGGTGATGGGGGCCGTGCTGTTCACCTTGGTCGTCCAAGGACTGACCATCGCGCCCTTGATCCAAGCGTTGGGCCTTGATCAAGACCGTCCGTCCGACGCCTTCGCCCGTTTGGAGGCCAAGGCGGAGGCGGCGGTCGCCGCCGCGCGTCGCCTGCCGGCCTTCCGCGCAGAAGGCATGGTCTCTTTGAGCGTCGCAGAACGGCTCGCCGAGGACATTGCGCAAGACGAGGCCGCCGCACGGTCCGCTTTGGATGCGCTCCGCGAAGGGGGGCTCCGGCCGGACGAGGAGCGCCGAGTTTTAAGGCGGCGCGGCCTGGCGGCGGAGCGCGCCGCTCTTGGCCGTTTGTGGGCGGATCGTCATGTGGACGAGACCGTTTACAGGCGACTTCGCTACGCAAATGACCGCCGGATTGACGCGGCGCGACACGGAAGCGCGGATCGTGACCTGCGCCGAAAACCGTTTTGGACCAAAGCGTTGATACAGAAACTTCCTGGCGCGGCCGCGCGCGCTTTCGCGCGCGATTACGAAACCGCGTGGGCCACCTGGCGCGCCGCCTCGGCGGCGGTGGAGGCTTTGGACGCTTCGGTGGCGGATGGTTTGGAGGATGCGGGAAGAGTGGATGAGGCGCGTCAGGAATTCGTCCTCCGGCGCGATCAGGCGAAGGACGCTTTGGACGCCTGGGCCGCGGAGTTCCCGGATTTCGTGGCGTCCGCCCAAGAGCGCCTAGGCCGTCGCCTGACCTATGAGGCGCGGATCGACGCGCTGCAGGATCAAGTGGAGAGCGGCGCGACCCCCGAGGGGATCGCTGAGGGATTGATCGCGGATAACAGGCGCGCCGGACGCGCGATGGAGGCCGTGCGCGTGCGGGATTTGGCGCTTGATCCGCTCGGACTTTTGCGAGCCGCGCCGATCTTCGCCGGCTTGGACGCCGCCGCCCTGGACGCCCTTGCGAAACGCCTCAAACGCCGATTGGCCGCCGCCGAAGAGGTGATCGTCGCCGAGGGCGCGGCGGGCGACTCGATGTTCTGGATCGCCCGCGGCGTCGTCGCGGTGGAGCGGCGCGGATCAAGGGGGGATAGAGTGCGGGTCGCCACGCTGATGGCGGGGGATTTCTTCGGCGAGCACGCTTTATTGGCCCATGCTCCGCGCAACGCCGATTGCCGTGCGACGACGCCGTGCGAGCTATATGAGCTGACGGCGCGGGACTTCTTCGCCTTCGAGACGGCCGCGCCCGAGGCCGGTGCGGCCGTTCGGGTTGCGGCGGCGACCCGATCCAAATCCGACTTTGACCCGATAGAAACCCGATTTTGAGCCCATTTCACGACTGCACCCGCCCGAAATGTCCTCAGAACTTTCTGATCTTGGGATCAGGATGCGCCAAGCCCATGATTTTCCACGAAAAATTTGAAGCCGGGAATTTCATGAAAATTCTAGACTTTCCTCACGACCGCGCCGCCCGGATTTCCTAATCGGCGTTGCAGGACGGATCTGCGACCCGGTCGCAGCCATGAGCAACGGAGATGGGATCATGTGGGTTCTGGTGATGCGCGCTTCCTTTCGCCTGACGGTGATCGCCGCGACGGCGTTCGTGTCGGCCTGTTTGGCGGGCGCATGTTTCGCCGCGCAGCATTCCGGCGATTATGAAAGTCTGATCGTACGCGGGCCTTGGGTGGCGGAGGACGGTCGGATTTGGACGTTCTCCACCAGCACGATTTATGAGCGCGACCGCGCCACCAACATTCATCGCACCATGCCGTTTGAAATGGACGAAGCGGATCGCGAATTGCGCTACGATGTCTGGTGGGCGCATTTTGGCGATTATGCGCGTCCTGCGCGCGGCGTGATGGGCGAGACCTATGATGGGGACTACCGCTTGGACGGCGACCTGCTCGTGGTGGGCGATCGGACCTTTCGAGCCTCCATGCCCCGCTGATCGGCGGCGGGTCGCGTCGCCTCATTCGAGGCGGCGACGACGCGGTCGACCTCTTTGGTTTTGGGGGGCGCCCGTTCGGGCAAGAGCCGACGCGCTTTGGCTCTCGCCGGCGCGATGGGGCCGCGACGGATCTTTCTGGCGACCGCCGAGGCGGTGATGGAGGCGGCGGCGGAGGGCGCATCCGCCGCGCGGGCGCCCGAAGGCGATCTCGTTCTGGTGGAGTTGATCGCCCCCATGGCCACAAAGGAGAACAAGCAGCGCGAGAGCCTGATCGCGGCGCTGCTCTCCGGCCCCTTTCAAGACACAAAGTTCAAGACCCTTCACCGGGCCGAGGACGGAACCCCGCGCATCGTGGAGGTGAGGTCATGAGACGAAGGATGTGGATGGCGGCGGCTGCCTGGCCGCCGAAATTTTGGGAGATTCTTCACGCGGAACTCGCTCGCGACCCGGCGCTTCGCATCGAAATCCCGGTC
>CAYPOX010000057.1:0-15210 GCA_964412525.1 uncultured Caulobacterales bacterium | reverse complement strand
GGCCGCGCCAAGAAAGTCACGGTGAAGAAAGACGACACGACGATCGTCGACGGCTCCGGCGACAAGACGGCCATCGAGGCGCGCGCCAACCAGATCCGCGCGCAGATCGAAGAGACGCCCTCCGATTATGACCGCGAGAAGCTGCAAGAGCGCCTGGCGAAAATCGCCGGCGGCGTTGCGGTGATCAAAGTCGGCGGCGCGACGGAAGTCGAAGTGAAAGAGCGCAAGGACCGGGTCGATGACGCCCTCAACGCCACCCGCGCGGCGGTTGAGGAAGGCATCGTCCCAGGCGGCGGCGCGGCGTTGCTGCACGCCTCGCGCGTTCTGGACGATCTGACGGGCGCCAATTCGGACCAAACCCAAGGCGTCGCCATCGTGCGTCGCGCTTTGGAAGCGCCGATCCGTCAGATCGCCGAGAACTCCGGCGTCGAAGGTTCGATCGTGGTCGGAAAGCTGCGCGAACAAGGCGACGTGAATTTCGGCTTCGACGCGCAGAACGAAGAGTATGGCGATCTGATCGCCAAAGGCATCATCGATCCGGTGAAGGTCATCCGCCAAGCGCTGCAGGGCGCGGCCTCCGTCGCCGGCTTGGTCGTCACGACCGAGGCGATGATCGCCGAAAAACCGAAGAAAGATAAGGGCGGCGCCGGCGCCCCGGACATGGGCGGCATGGGCGGTATGGATTTCTAATCCAGCCCAACATTTCGTGCATTCCGAGAAGGGGAGGCCACGGCCTCCCCTTTTTCTTTGTTGCGACTGCGAACGAATCGTGGGCGGATTGTCGCGGCGATCCGCCGCGACATGCGGCCTCGCGTCGCGACGCAAACGAGTTTACAGGGCTGTGTGTCAAGTTGGGTTGTCAGCGTAGCGAGCGTGTGATCATGGGCTTGCCGACTTTTTCGAGCCGATTCGTCGCCGGAGCGCCCTCGGCCGTTCTCATCACCTGCGTGCTCTTCGTCTTCATGCACCATTTGGTGGCGAATCCGAGCAAGCCGGAAGAGGCGAAGCCGAGCATCAAAATCGATATCTCGCGCGAAAAGCGCAATGAAAGCGTGCAGCGCGAAGACCGCACGCGGCCGGAACGCCCGGAAACTCTTGAGGCGCCGCCGCCGCCGCCCACCGCGACGCGTCTCGCCGAGCGGGCGCAGGTCGACGGGCTCGACGTGGTCATGCCGGACTTCTCCAATTCGGCGGATTTCGCCGCTCAGGGCGATGGCGGCGTTTCCGCGGGTGCGATGAATTTGAAGCCGCAGATCAAGATTCCGCCGCAATATCCCATGCGCGCCGCGCAAAGGCGGATCGAAGGCACGGTCGTCGTGTGCTTCGACATCACCGCCCAGGGCGATCCGGTGAAGATCGAAGTGGTTGAGGCGACGCCGCCCGGTTACTTTGAACGTGCGGTCACCCAAGCCGTGGCGCGTTGGAAATACGCGCCTTTGCTCGTCGACGGCCAACCGCGTCCGCGGCAGGACGTTTGCGATCGCCTGAACTTTGAGCTGGACAGTCCCGGAGCGCAAAGCACGGCCGGACAGGCGGGGGCCAGCGGCCTCGACTAAGCGCCGAACTGACCGATCCCCGCGGTCGACGCCCTGGCGCGCAGCGCCAGGAGGGCGCAGACTCGTCGCATTCTGACTTGGAAAGGATGCGTCATGGTTCGAAGTTCCGGTCTCGCCGCAACGCTTTTCTTCGCCCTGAGCGCCGCATCGGCGCCCGCCCTCGCCCTGGACGATTACGATCTCTGGATATGGAGCGAGGATCGCGCGCGCGGAGACGACGAAGCGGAGCTTGTCGTGATCGTCAATCGCGAAACCGAAGCGGCGGCCGCAGCGCGTCGCAGCGCTTCGGGCGACTTGATCTGGACCGATGCGAAGGCCGCTCGGGCGGAACTGGGCGAATTGCGGCGTCGGTCGAACGGCGTCGCAGTCGTCGAAATCGGCGACGCGCTCCATGCATTGGAGAAAACCGACAAACGCCAAAAGGACTCAGGCGACTTTCACATGCATATTGACGGCGACTCCGTCAGCATCCGGATCGGCGACGGATTGATCATCGAGGCGGACGAAGGTCATGCCTTCATCGCCATTGACGACGAAGTCGTGATCACGGCCAAGGACGGCGACGACGGCGCGCTCGTCATTATCGGCGGCTTGGACGCCGATGACGCGGAGGATGCAATCGACGACCTGGACGATGCCAGCCGGGACCTGAAACGGCGCATGAAACGCGCCATCGGGCTCTAACTCCCGCTGCGCATCACCGCACGCAACGCCTCCGCTAGAGGTTCCTCGCACGCATAGACGAAATCTGCGTTTTGGACCGTCACGGAGGCCGCGCCGGCCTTCAGAAGGATCTCCGCCGCATCGTCTTGGCCGGACGCCGCCAATCGTACGCGCAGTTGGGTTCCCACGCGTTGCACATCTGCGCCCAGGTCCTCCAACGCGGACAAATCCGCGGTCTCCGACGTCGAGGCGTGCAGAGTGATCGTATGCGCCGCCCGCGTCCGCGCGGCGATCCGCGCGCACAAACGCTCGGCCGCGCGCCGCGCCGACGCGCTCCACTCGATCTCCGCAGCCGCGGCGAGGCAGGCTTGTGAACGCAGGATCACGCCGTCGGACAAAATTTTCAGACTGTTGGCCGACAGGGTGCGGCCCGTCGTGGTGATGTCGACGATCGCCTCTGCGTGGCCAGCCGCCGGCGCGCCCTCGGTCGCGCCCGCGCTCTCGACGATGCGGTGACCGGTCACGCGTTCCTTGGCGAAAAAGCGGCGCGCCAGCACGCCATATTTGGTCGCCACCCGCAAACGTCGACCGCGCCGCAAGCGCATGGCCTGGGCCACCTCTTCCAGATCCGCCATGGTGTCGACGTCGATCCAGGCCGTGGGAACGGCCACGATCACATCCGCATGCCCGAAACCCAGCATCGTCAGCGCCGTCGCCCGCGATCCCTGTTCGGGCGCGTGTTCCTCGAGAAGGTCGAGGCCGGTCACGCCCATATGGACGTCGCCGCGATGCAGCGCGGCGGCGATGTCCCCCGCCGAAATCAGCCTCACTTCGACGCCGTCCAAGCCTCGCAAACGCGCCGCGTAACCACGCGCGCCCCCCACCGCCTCCACGCGAAGACCCAGATCGCCGAGATAGTCCTCAAGCGCCTCGCGCAAACGTCCCTTCGACGGCAGAGCCAAGATCATGGGATCACCGGTCACGCCGTGACCTCCGCCGCCCGGGCCCGCGCCAGGCGCATCGGGCGCACCATGGCCCCCATCGCCGCTGCGCCCGCGGCCCCGCCCAAATGGGCGAAAAGCGCATCGTAACGGCCGCCGGCCGCGAGCGGATTGTCCGGCCCCAAGACCGCGTGTCGCGCCTCGAACACGAAACCGGAATAGTAATGCAGCTTGCGGCCGAAGGCTGGCGAGAAATCGGCCTCGCGCCATCGCGGATCGTCGTCCGTGAGGGCGTCGAAACGTTTGGCGCAGCGTTCGATCTCCGCGTCGATATCCGCACCGGCGGCTCGAGCGGCCGCCGCACAGCGTTCCAACGCGGACGCGGGCGGACCCGACACGGCCAAAAAACGTGTCACGGCCGCACGAAGGGCTTCGGACGGCGGGGCGATCCGCGCCCGCGCCTTGGCGGCCAAACGTTCGGCGATGTCGTCGATCGTGCGACCGCCAGCTTCACGCAAACCGGCGAGTTGAAAAACGTCCGACACGGCGCGGCGCGCCGTCGGATCGTCGCATGACGCGCCCAGCAAACCGTCGCCGCGCGTCGGACCGCTATGAAAGGTCGACACGTCGTCCAAAGCGGCGCCTTGCGCGAAGCGGCGGCGCACCGCCGCGGCCTGCTCCGCCGTAAACTCGCACCGTTCGACGAGGGCGTCGAACAGGGTGCGGTCTCCCGCAACAAGCTGAGACCCGTCGATTTCGGCGCCGTCGATCGCGTTCAAGGCCACCTGAACCGCTTGGCGTTCCGCATCCGCGGGATCTTGCGGGGCGATGATCTCCACGCCGGTCTCCAAAAACGCGCCGGCGCGCGGATCGCCGCCCTGGGCCGGACGGCGGAAGGATTCGCCGGAGTAGGCGTAGCGGGCCTCGTCGCGCCGTCCCGCCTCCAGATAGGCGGTCACCGCCGGAATCGTGTGATCGATCCGCAGGCACCAATGCTCGTCGCCATCCATGTCGGCGAGGAAATAGGCGCGGCGGCGGACGTCTTCGCCGACCCATTCCAGGATCAAATCCGCATCCTGCAGCAAAGCCGGAAAGAGCCGCACGAAACCGCGTTCCGTCATCGCCCCCAGCGCTTGATCGGCGATCCGTTGCGCCGCATCATTCAGCGACGTCATGCGTCGGCGCCGTCGACAATGGCGCGAACCGCCGGGACCAATTGGCGCCGCGGCGCCGTCTGTTGTGCGGGGCGCGCCTCACGCCACTCCCGATTGTCCGCGATGGATTTGGAGAGTTTCTCGCCAAGCGCGAGATCTTTGATCGTCACCATTCCCTGGGCGCGTTCGTCCTCTCCCTCGATGACGACGGCCGGCGCGCCGCGCTTGTCGGCGTATTTCATCTGGGCGCGCATGCCAGATCCGCCGAGATAGGCCTCCGCCCGTATGCCCGCCGCCCGCAACTCCGCGGCCATGGCGAAGCTTCGCGCTGCGTGCTCTTGATCCAGCACTAAGATCACGACCGGGCCGCGGCGCGCCTCGGCGCCCTGTCTGCGCGCCTCCAAAGCCGCCGCCAGGCGGCTGACGCCCACGGAGAAACCGGTCGCCGGAACGTCGCCCTCCCGGAACCTTCCCACGAGGCCGTCATAGCGGCCGCCGCCGCCGACCGAGCCAAGGCGCTGCGGACGCCCCTTCTCGTCCTGGACCTCCCATAGGATCTCCGCCTCCAGGACGGGTCCGGTGTAGTATTCGAGGCCGCGGACGACGGACGGATCGATCGTCACCCGATCGGAGCCCGCGCCGAGCGCATCCAGCAACGCCGCAACACGCTCCAAATCGGCGACGCCGTGGGCGCCTTGCGTGCTCGCGCCGACCAGGGACTTGAGCGGGCCCAAAACCGCCTGAGACTCGGAGCTGGGCAGGGTCAAAAACGCCATCAAATGATCGATCTGGGCGGCCGACAGTCCGGCCCCCTTGGTGAAGTCGCCCGACTCGTCCTCCCGCCCGTCCCCGAGCAAGGCGCGCACGCCCTCGTCTCCGAGCCGATCGAATTTGTCCAAGGCCCGCAAGGCGGTAAGCCGCGCGCCGTCGTCCGAGAGATCGACCCCGGCCGCTGCGAGGGCCCCGTCCAAGGCGCCGCGATGGTTGATCCGGATCCGATAATCCCCACGCGCCACGCCCGCCGCCTCCAAAGCGTCCGCGGCCAGCAGGGCCATCTCGGCGTCCGCGGCCATGGAGGCGGAGCCCACCGTATCCGCGTCGAATTGGGTGAATTCGCGAAAGCGTCCGGGTCCCGGCTTCTCATTGCGGAACACGAGCCCAGTCTGGTAGCGCCGAAACGGCTTGGGCAATCGATCGAACCGTTCCGCCACGAAGCGCGCAAGGGGCGCAGTCAAGTCATAGCGGAGCGCCAGCCAGCGCTCGTCGTCGTCCTGAAGAGAGAACACCCCGGCATTGGGGCGGTCCTGATCCGGCAGAAAGGCGCCGATCGCATCGGCATACTCGATCGTGGCCGTCTCCAACGGTTCGAATCCATAGGCTTCGAACACGGGGCGGATCGCAGCGATCAAACTGTGCTCCGCCGCGAGCTCCGGCCCAAGGCGGTCGCGAAACCCCCGAGGCGCACGCGCTTCCGGCCTTTGGGCGTCACGCCGCGTCATCGCCGTGCTCCTTTCGATCAAGGCCCGTCGAGGTAAAGAAAAGGGCCGCGCGCATCAAGCGCGCGACCCGCGTCCCCGGCGTTTCGCGGCGACTTGGACGTTAGGATCCGTATTTGATCGAGCATCCATAGGCGCGGGTTTGCGACGTTTCGACCTCGCGACCTGCGGCCATCGCATCGAACGCCGCACGCACGTAATTGGTCGCGCTTTCGATGTCGCTCTTATCCGCGCTCGGGATCGAATCGATGGCCCCGGCGTAGCGTAAGACGCCCTCCGCATCGATCACATACATGTGCGGCGTGGTCTTGGCGTCATAAGCCCTCCCCACGTCGCCCGATTCGTCGAACAAAACCGCTGACGGCGCCGCATCCCGCGATTCGGTCAGCTTACGGGCCTGCTCCGACGTCACATGGCCCTGCTTGCCCGGCGCCGAGGAGATCAGCGTCAACCAAACGACGCCGTTTTCCGCCGCCTCCTTCTGCAACGCCTGCATGTTGCCGGAGTCATAGTGTTTGCGAACGAAGGGGCAGTCATGATTGGTCCATTCGAGCACCACCGTCGATCCGCGATGCTCAGCCAACGTCACCGCCTCGCCGCTGGCGCTCTGCAATGCGAAGTCGGGCGCAGGCGCGCCGATCCGAGCTTGGTCCGCGAAAGCCGGCGCGGCGAAGGCCGCCGCAGCGAGAAAAACAGGGAGATGTTTCATAGGTTTAGGCTCCTTGGCTGATGTTCGCGTCAGTTTGGGCGATGGCGTCTAGCACGATGTCGACCGTCAAGATTTGCGGAAGAATGCGCGCGGCGCCGCCCTCTGCCGGATAATACACATAGAGCGGAACCCCGGCGCGACCGAACTCGCTCAAGGCGCGTGTGATCACAGGATCGCGATTGGTCCAATCGGCAGTCATGAACACGATGTCTCTTACCTCAAACGCGTCGCGCACGGCGTCCCGCTCCAAAGCGACACGTTTGTTCGCGAGGCAAGTGACGCACCACGCGGCCGTGAAATCGACGAACACCGCGCGGCCTTCCGCGCGCAAGTCCGCCAAGGCGTCCTCAGAAAACGAGGCCGTATCGAACCCTTTGGGCTGAAGCGCCGAGCCGCCGCCTTCCGCGGTTGCGCCCGGCGGCACGCCCGCCACCGTTACGGCGACGGCGAACAAGGCGGAGACGCCCGCCGCGGCGTAGCCCACCCGGCCGAGAAGCGGTTCGCGGGAGGCCTGGGCCCGTCCGTAGAGCCAAATCGCGAAGCCCACGACCAGCGCGCCGCTTAGGCCCGCGGCCAGACCGCCCGGTCCCGTTTGCGTGGACAGCACCCACAGCAGCCATGCCCCCGCCGCATACATCGGAAAGGCCAGAACTTCCCGGAATGTCTTCATCCACGCGCCGGGTCGGGGCAGGAACCCGCCTAAGCGCGGCTCCAAACTGATGAGCAGAAAGGGAAACGCCAGCCCGAAACCCATCGCTAAGAACACCAGAAGCGCGATCGGGGCGCTCTGGGACAAAGCGAACCCTGTCGCCGGCCCCATAAATGGGGCCGTGCAAGGAGCAGCGACCACCGCCGCGAGCGCGCCCGTGAAAAACGCGCCTGCGCCGCCGCCCTTCGTCGCCAGATCCTGGCCGACGCCCTGCAGCGACGTCCCAAGTTCAAAAACGCCCGATAGGTTCAAGCCGACCGCCAACATCACATAGGCCAACAGCGCGACCACCATGGGCGACTGAAGTTGGAAGCCCCAACCGATCTCCTGTCCGCCCGCGCGCAACGCGATCAGCGCGACGCCGAGCGCGCCGAAGGCCGCCAACGCGCCGCCCGTGAACCACAATCCGTGCGCCCGGGCGGTCGTGCGCGCGTCGCCGCGGGCGTGGATCAGGCTCATGGCCTTCATGGACAGGACCGGAAACACGCATGGCATGAGATTAAGAATCAGTCCGCCGAGAAAGGCGAAGAGCACGGCCTGGATCGCGGCTCCGGGCCCCGCACGCGCGCCAGGAGCGCCGAAGATCCCGCTCGCGCCGACATCTGTGTCGAGCGCCGCTTCGATCCGAAAGCCCCGTCGCGCCGTCTGAGATCCCAAGTCATCATCGATCGCCAGAACTCCCGTGATCGTTTCCGGAAGGTCGGCGTCAGACGCGCCGTAGCCTGGCGCCGTCTCGATGGCGATCCCGCCGTCGATTTTTCGGACGACCTGCGCCGCCGCGTTCTCGATCAGGCCGTCGGAATCTGGGAAGAACTCGACCGCGCCTGCGATTTGAAGCTCGGGCGCGTCGATCGTCAGACGGAAAGCGTCGCTGGCGATCGCATAGCGTGCGCTCCAATCCACGTCGCGCGGCAAGGCGTCCTGCGCTTCGGCGATGCGGGCGGCCCAAACGCCGTTCGCGGCGGCTGGGTCGACGACGGGAATGTCGAGCGCGAAACGACCGTCTTCAGGAATGCAGATGTCCTTGCACACCAGCCATTGGGCCTCCGCTTCCACCCGAAACGTCTCGCCGACCCGAATACCGGCCGGCGCTTGGAGGGTCGCCAAAATGACCAACTCATCTTCAAAGCCGAAATTGATCAAAGGGCCGGTCGGTACGCGATGCGGCGCTGGGAACGCCAGGGGGCCAATCTCCACGCCGTCGGGCATTGTCCATTCGACGGTGGTGGGCGCGCCGGAATCGCCCGGATTGGTCCAATAGGTGTGCCAGCCGGGCGCATGCTCGATGCGCAGAGCCAGGGTCAGCCGCCCGCCGGGGGTCACACCGTCCATCGCCGGCGCCAAAACCACGCGTGCGTTATCCGTCTTGACCGTTTCGGACTCGATCGGGACGGCGCTGGCTGCGCCCGCCGCGAAAAAAGCGGCGATCGCCGCGATTTGGATTACACGTTTCATGCGCGCCATCTTGGTCGAAGCCGCTTTAGGAACAACCCGCCCGACGCCGCACTCTCAGGGATGTGAAACATGAAGTCCGAATTTCCGCTCCGCAGCGTCCCGAAACGTGGTCGGTTCGGCGGACCGCGTATCGAAGCGTATTACGCCGACGGCCCCCGACGCCGGATGGACGTCTTCCGTCCGCGCCGATCGACGGCCGATCGCGGGGACCCCATCCTCTTCATTATCTATGGCGGGGCGTGGAGGATCGGATCGCGGCGCTTTTACAGGTTTTTGGGCGGCGCCTTCGCACGCCGCGGCTTCTGCGCGGCGGTTCCTGACTATCGCCTGTTTCCATCCGCAAAGATCGGCGGCGCGCTTGAAGACTGCGCCGCCGCCCTCGCCTGGATCATTCGTCATTCCGAAGCGCTCGGGGCTGATCCCACGCGAATCGTCCTTTTCGGCCACTCCGCTGGGGCATGCATGGCGATGCGGCTGTCGCTGGAGCATGAGCGTTTGGAACGGCACGGCATCGCGACCGAAGCCGTTAAAGCGGTGGTGGGCGTATGCGGACTTTATGGCGATCCCACCCGATATCCGACGCTGGAACCCATCTTCTCGGAGGAGGACGCCAAAGCCTGCGCCCCGCTTGCCGTCGTCCGAGCCGGACGCGTTCCGCCGCCGACGCTCCTGATCCATGGCGGGCGGGACCGGCTGACTCCGTCGCGCGAATCAACCCGATTGGCGTCGGCCATCGCCATGCGCGGCGGCGAAGCGGTCCTGCGCCTCTGGCCGAAGGCCGGACACGCCTTGCCGATCATGGCCTTCGCCTCACCGACCCAATGGGCCGGACCGGCCATGCCGGATACGAACGCGTTTTTGCGCGCACGGCTCTAAGGCGTCCGCGCCACATAGGTGGTGACGGCGCCGCTGACCGCGTTCGCAACGGCGATTTTGATGATCTCGCCCTCCGTCACCGCGACGATGTCGCTGGGTCCGCGGTCGTGGTCCACGGTCTCCGCCCAGGGTCGATCGTCCCCGCCCGCCCGCGCATAGCCGGCATAGGACGGGGCGTCCGGCATGGTCACGTCGAAGGCGATCACGCCGCCCGTTTGTGCAAGCGTGACAAAGGCGTAAGCTCGCCCCTTCAAGTCAGCGACCGCCACGGCGTTGGGCTCCGGTCCCATATCGTCGGACCGCGCGTCAAACCGATTTGTCTCTGCGCCGATATTGAAGCCCCGCACGCCAAGCACTTGCGCCGTGTGCGTTTCGATCTCCGCGCCGGTCTCGCCCACCAAATCGCCGCGCCAGGCCCAGAGAGCGAGAGAGCGCGCGCCGAACGCGGTCAAGCGATCATGGTCGCCGTCCCCGTCCAAATCGTCGCCGCGCATCCGAACCCTTAACCGGCCGAGGCGATCCTCTCTTTGGAGGACATCCGCGTTCGGAAAAGCGCCGGGATCCAGGTTCAATCGTGCGACCCGAGCGGCATCCTCCGGATCGCTGATTTCGCCTTGATTGGCGGTCGCCACCAAGCCGCCCATGGGCGTCTCCAGAACCGCCAACCCCGTCGGCTGAAACGCCCCGCGCACGGGCCATGATCGGATCGCGACCCCATGATCGGCGTCGGACGCATCGAAGGCGGACGTCGCCCAGTCCTTGAAGCCAAGGCAGATCAATTGCGCCGAGCCGGATTCCAGGTTCCAGGTCGCAAAAGCGTTGAGCCCCGGATAGGTGGCGACAAGGCGCTCGCCCTTCGAGTCGAAGGCGAGGGCGGCGGGCCTCTTGGTCCCGTCCAAGCAATCCGTCGACGGCGGCGCCGGCGAAGACGCCTCCAATCGCCAATCCGGCTCTGCGTCCGGCGCGTCGTCTGATCGTTCGGTCAGACGAAAAGCGACAAGGGTCGGCGCGTCCGTGTCCAACGCCGCCGCCAGTAGGGCCCCATCCGCGGACAATGCGACCGCGGCGGGCGCACGGCGCAGAGAGATTTGGCGGATCGGCGTCAGCATCGATCCAAGCACGACCAAGGCGGGACGATCAGCGTAAGCGAGCGCCGTCACGCCGGCTGCGGAGGCGATGGCCGCCACATGGCCGCCATCCGGCGCAAAAAACTGTTTGGCCCTCTCGGACAGGCGGCCGTCGGGGGACCACGCCCAAGCCTCGACGCGGTCCGGCTCGTCCCGGCGAACCAGGAGGCGTGAGCCGTCCCAGGCGAGCTGGACCGCGCCTTCCAATGGGATGCGGTCCGTCGATTCGAAGATGAGGCGCTCGGCTGAGGCCGGCGCCGCGGTCGCAAGGACCGCGAGCGCCGCCGCAGGCGTCAAGCGAACTAGTTGGCGGCTGGGCCGGAACCGTTGCTCTCGCGCTTGCGCAAAGCGCGCTCGAAAAGCGCCCGCCAATTCGTTTGCGAGGTCAGCTGCGCGTAGATGAAAGGCAGATAATTCTTGCGCCACAGATCCATCACCGCATCTTCCGGCAACTCGCGAAGTTTCTGCTCGTCGGTCGTCATGATTTCGCCGATGTCGCGGCGTTCGCCGCCCGGACCCACCGGAACCTGCGCTTGCTGCTTGCCGACGATGCCGTATTCGCCAACCAATTTGACAAAGGCGTCCGTGCCCACACGCTGGTTTTCATACTCTTTACAGAATTCCAATGCGCGGCTCGAAAAATCGCTCAATTTGCCGTCCTCAAAAAACGGAAAATCGGGTTGATCGGTGACCGCCGGCGACTTTCGGTCGATGACCAGGGCGAAGCGGTTCGACTCCTTGTCATGGGCGAAGACAAATGGGTGGCGGGACACATATTGCGGGATGTAGACGCCCGGCTCCCACTCGCCCTTGGCGTCGACGAACAGATTGTCGTTCTTGTTCAGGCCCACCACCGCGAGCGGACGGGTGTCGCCGGAGGCGGAAAAAACGATCGGATAGGTCTTCGCCGCTTGAATGAATTCGTTCACGTTCAACGGAACGACGCTAGCTGACGCGGCGAATCGGAACGGACCGTCAATGCGCTTCAAGCCCAGATTGGCGTGCGCTTCGGAAGACAAAAGCTCCGGCTGTTCGTAGAGATAGACTTGGCCGGAGATCTCCGGCGCGGCGGTTTCAGTCATAAAGGTCGCCCCTTCGCGTTTGCAAAATGTCAAGCTGGCCGGGCTGTTAGCAGAGCGCGTTTGGCGCGCCAATAGGGACTCGCGGCCACCGGTCGCAGGGATGTGATATGTTCGAGGATCTGTGGCGTGGAAGCGCCAACGCGTGGGAATGCGACGAAAACGCGCATTTGAATGTGCAGTTTTGGATCGCCTTCGCGGATGAAGCGTTTCGTAACCTGGCGGAACAGCTGGGCTATCCAGGACCGCTGATCCCGCGAACACATCATGTGCGGTATCTGAAAGAAGCGATGGCGGGCGACCCGCTCTGCGCCGTGGGCGCACCGCTCGACGCCGACGCGCATGGCCTGCATGCATGGATCGAACTGCGACATGTTCCGAGCGGTGCGCCGGCCGCGGTCATCACCGGGCGCTACGCGCTTGGCGACGGGGACGAAGCGCCAGCCATCGCGGTCGACGCCGCCCGCGCGGCTTGCGCCCCTCGCCCGGACTATGGCGCCCCGCGGGGTTTGCCCGATGGCGAGGCCCGACGAACCGCGACGCGTGAGGAGGCCCGGCGTCTCGGACTGCGCCTTTACGGACGCCGCCGGATGCCGCCGGCTTTGGTGCGCGCGGATGGGCGCGCGGCCGCCCACGCCGCCGTTGCTCTCATCTCGGACTCGATCAGTCATCTGTTCGCCCGCGCGTCCGGCGCCTTCGACGCCCGTGGACGCTCCGGCGTCGGCGGCGTCGCTCTGGAGCACCGATTCGCGTATCGATCACGGCCGGCGGCGGATGCGGCGACGGAGGCTTGGATGGCCCCGATCGACGTCGGGCCGAAAATCATTCGATCCGGCATGTGGTTGATCGAAGGGGCGACGGGCGACGCCTGGGCGACCGCAGAAAGCGTCAGCGCGTTTTTTGATCTCGAAGCGCGGCGAGTGATCCCGCCCTCGGCTTCAGTCGCCGACGCGCTGCGCGCCATGTCCGTGCCCGAAGACCTTTGCTGAGTCGCGTCAGCTTGGCTTCGAGAAAGCCTCCAACGCGGCGCGCGCCACGACGTCGCCCTTTTCCTGAACGAAATGGCCGGCGTCGGCCAACTCCAAGGGCTCCGGACACCCGCGGACGATCTGGCGCAAGGCGTGCATGGCCGGCGGACCCAAGACGGGATCTTGCATGCCGATCGCCATGAAGCTTCGGCCTGTCCAGACCTCACGCCAGAACTCGACCGCACGTTTCGACACGTCGACCCCTTCCATGCCCGGCGCGGTCATGACCAATTCAGGGAATCGGCGGACGCCGGCCTTGTAGCGAATGTCGGGGAACGGAGCGTCATACGCCGCCGCCTCCTCATCGCTCATGCCCGGCGTCGAACGCTGGAGCAATTTGCCGACCTCCAGATCCGGGCGGGACCGATTGTAGGCGCGCCACGCCTCGAAACCCTCGCCCGGCGAAACGCCGGTCGCCAAGCCGGTGTTCATCAGGATGACCCGCTCGTAACGGTCGGAAGCCTCCATGGGGAGCGTCAGCCCTAAAAGCCCGCCCCAGTCCTGCACCACAAGCGTGATCCGCTTGAGGTCCAGGGCCTCGACCAAACGCAACAAGGCGTCTCGGTGGAAATGAAAGGTGTAGGTCGCGTCTTCGATCGGCTTGTCCGATCGTCCGAAGCCGAACAGATCCGGCGCGACGACGCGCCCGCCGGCGGCCAGGAACTCCGGAATCATTTTGCGATAGAGGTACGCCCAACTCGGCTGGCCGTGCAGGCAAAGGTAAACATGCGCCGCGTCCGCCGGACCTTCGTCGACGAAATGCATACGAAGGTCCGCAAAGCCCGGCAGATCATCCCGATACCTTGGCTCGTAGGACCAAGCCGGAAGATCGACGAACCGGTCGTCCGGCGTGCGAAGCGCGACGATCGGCATTCCGTCGTTACATGAACCGACGAATAAAGAGACGCACCGCGTCGTAGGTCAATGCGGTCAGGGCGCCCAAAAACGCCATCTCAGCGAACGACAATGGCGGAAGCACCTCAAGGTAGCCCAGCATCCGCGCAGAAAACACCACGAGGACGACCAAGGCGACGACTTGCGCGTAATCCCGGAGAAAGATGTGAAACAGATTTCCCACGCGGGTCCTCTTGCTTACAGGTAAAATTGGATTAGCAAAGAGGTATATGCGGTGCGCGAAACCAGCGCAAGAGATAGGCGCGTCTTTAGTAAATTCGCGTTAATTGTACGTCGATGGCGCTGCGCGCGACCGGCGAAGCAACCAAAAGGGAGACCACCATGCGGGAAGCCGTGATCGTTTCAACTGCGCGCACCGGGCTCGGCAAAGCCATCCGCGGCAGCTTCAACCAAACCCATGGAGCCCAAATGGCCGGTCACGCGATCCGCCATGCCTTGGCGCGTGCGTCGGTGGAGCATGGCGACGTGGAGGACGTTTATCTCGGGGTCGGGCTGCCGGAAGGCGCCACGGGTCACAACATCGGACGCAATGCGGCGATCGCCGCGGGGTGCCCCGTCGATGTCGCCGGCGCCACAGTCAATCGCTACTGCGCCTCGGGTCTCCAAGCGATCGCCATGGCCGCCCGCGAGATCATCGTCGATGGCGCTCCCGTGATGGTGGGCGGCGGGGTCGAATCGATCTCGTTGGTGGAACGCGGCGTCAAAGATGACGGCGCGCCGGCGATGAACCTGCACCATTATGTGGACCAAGACCTTTTACGCACCCACGGCGCTCTTTGGATGTCCATGATCGAAACGGCTGAGATCGTCGCGGAGCGTTATGGCGTCAGCCGCGATGTCCAAGACGACTACGCGCTGCGCAGCCAGCGCCTGATTGCGGAGGCGCAGGCCGCTGGGAAATTCGCCGACGAAATCGTGCCGATGCGCGTGAAATACGCCAAATTGGACAAAGCCACAGGCGAGACCTCGATGGTCGACCACACGGTCGAAGGCGATGAGTGCAACCGACCGGAAACCACGCTCGACGCCCTTCAAGGACTGAAGCCGGTTTTCGCGAATGGACAGTCGGTCAAGGAAGGCAAATACGTCACCGCCGGCAAAGCCTCGCAGCTTTCAGACGGCGCATCGGCCAGCGTGTTGATGGAGGCGAAGGAGGCGGAGAAGCGCGGCCTGTCTCCGCTGGGGGCGTTCCGCGGTTTCGCCGCGGCGGGGGTCGAGCCGGACGAAATGGGCATCGGGCCGGTGAAAGCCGTTCCACGTCTTTTGGAGCGGCACGGCCTTTCCGTCGATGACATCGACCTTTGGGAATTGAACGAGGCTTTCGCGAGCCAGTGCCTCTACTGCCGCGACAAGCTTGGGATCGATCCGGACAAATACAACGTGAATGGCGGCTCCATCGCGATCGGCCACCCCTACGGCATGACCGGCGCGCGCCTCACCGGACACGTCCTGCTTGAGGGGCGGCGGCGCGGCGCAAAATATGGCGTGGTGACCATGTGCGT